>CAYNHA010000027.1:0-12155 GCA_964397035.1 uncultured Verrucomicrobiota bacterium | reverse complement strand
GTGACATCGCAACTGCCGCCGCCCAATCCGCCGGACACGTTGCCCGACAGTGCGCAGTTCACCAGCGTGCCGTTGCGGGCGCCCCCCCCGCTGTTCCCGGCTGAATTTCCTTGGAATCTGGCATTCCGCGTCGTGCCCCCGTATGCCCCGCCGCCGGACGTCGCGGCCGTATTGTTTGCCAACACGCCGTTGGTCATCCCGCTCAAATACACGCCGCCGCCGCTGCTCCGGGCCGCGTTGTTCGACAGCACGCAGTCCGCCAGCGAGCTCGAAGCGGCGCCGCCGCCGGAATCCGCCTCATTGCCTTCCAGCACGCAGCCGGACAACACGCTCTCAACCGCCCCGCCCCCGTCAAACCGGGCCGTGTTGTCCAACAGCGATGTGTCCTCAAACACCGCCCCGAACGCCCCACCCCCGTCGTCGCCCGCGCCGTTTCCGGCGATCACGCAATCCAGATACCGGCCATTGTACACCCCGCCTCCCGCATAGCCCGCCAGGTTGCCCGACACCACGCAGTTGGACACCACTGCCGTGTCGTCCGTGCACCACACGCCGCCCCCGCTCTCATAATTGTGGTTGTAGGCGCTCAACGCCCGCGTGGCCCCATTGCTGATCGTGAACCCGATCAACTGCGCCCCCGCCGCCAGATACACTCCCCGCACCGCCGCCGGGCCATTCGTCCCCGACGCATCCCGCGCACCCACGATTGCCGTCACCGCCGGCCCGTTCAGGCTTTTCACCGTCACCGCGTTCGACACCACCAGTCGGTTGGTCAGTGTCGATCCCGAAGGATATCCCGCTTTTCCCCCGACGCCATACACCCCGTTGCTGACCAGGATCACCGCCCCGGCCGATGCCGCATCCACCGCCGCCTGGATCGTCGTCGCCGCGTTCGCCCAGCTCGCATACGGCGCCACGTGCGCCCCGCCCGGCGCCACATAATGGTCCGCGGCGGCAATCGTCACCGTCACCGTCGCGGAAACCGTCGTCGTCAGGTTGCTGGCCCGGAACACCACCGCATACACCCCCGTGGCCGAAAACGCGTGGGCCGCAATCAACTGGTTGGGTTCCGTCTGCCCGTCCCCCCACACCCACGTCAGTTGCAGCGGAGCCCCCTGCACCGTGCCGGTGAAGGTGAGGACATACCCCGCCGCCGCATTCGTCCGGTCGACCGTGCACGCCACCGTCAGCGCCCCCGTCTGGATTCCGGCGTGGAATTCGTAGGCCCCGATGTCCACAACGCCCCCGTTGATCCGTGCCCGCCCGGCCAAATCCGCCGCCCCCGCCATCCATGTCTGATTCGTGCCGGCATCGATGGCCGCCGCCCCCGCCAGAAGCTGAGGGTCCGTCAGACTGGCGATTCCCGGCGCCGCCGTCAGATTTCCGGTTCCCGACGGCATCGGAATCGTGCAGCAGTTGGTGCAGACGGCATTCAGCGCATTGGACCCCGAGGGCGCGGAATTATAGTAGATGATGCTGTTCAGATGGGTACCCTCGAACACCCCGCCGCCTTCCGAATTGGCCCGGTTGTTGACGAATGTGCAGTTCTCCGATGTGCTCCATTGCGCCCCCCCGCCCCGGCTGGTCGTGGTATTGCTCACCACCAGGCAGTTGCGCAAGCTGCCGTAGAACGATCCGCCCCCGCCCGCCGCCCGGTTTCCCTGCAAGATGGAATTCTGCACCGCGCTGTAGCATGCCCCGCCACCCACACTGGCCGAATAGTTTGTCCGGAGCTCGCAGTTTTGCAGGGTGCTTTGGTAGGCCCCGCCGCCGTAGACCCGCGCAGCATTGAACCGGAATACGCAGTTGCTCAACGTCCCCTGATAGGCCCCGCCGCCGCCGCAATACGCCGTATTGGTTGCCAGCACGCAGGCCACCACCCGCGCATTCGTCCCCTCGCACCATACCCCGCCGCCATTTTCGGTCTTGGCATCCTGCGTGCCCACCGCCCACGTGGCGCCGTTCGTCAACGTGAAACCGATCAGCGTCGCTCCATTCGTCAGATACACGCACCGCACGGCCGAATTCCCGTTCGGCTGGTTCCCCCTGATCGCCGTCACTCCCGCACCGTTGACGCTCCGCAGCGTGATCGCATTTGAAACCACCACCCGCGTCCGCACTCCCGACCCGCCGGGAAAATTGGTCCGGTAGCCCGTGTCGTACACCCCGTTGGTCACCCAGACTTCATCCCCGTCCACCGAAACATCCACCGCGTCCTGGATGTTGGTCGCCGCCGTCGCCCAGTTGGTATACGGCGGCACGTTCCCGCCCCCCGGCGATACGTAGCGGGTCGCCGCTTCGCCCCACCCCGCGCACGCCAGCCATGCGCATAAAGCCACCGCTCCGCACCGCCTTTTCATTTTCCAGATCCTCCTGTCTCTCTGCTCATCCGCGCGACAACCGGATCTACACTCTGAATTCTGGATTCTGGATTCTCTCCCTACGGTCGGCTCTCCCACGTCCCCGCCGTCATGTTGCGGAACCACCGCGGATTCGTCGCCCCGTTGTACCACAGCCACGCACCGTCGCTCGACCGGTACAGGAACGGATACTTCGTGCGGCTCGTCCACAGCCAGCCCATGTCCTGCGTGTAGAACCAGATGTCGTATTCATAGCTTGTGTTTGCGGCATACAGGAAGCCATGCTTGTTGTGCCAGTTCCAGCCCGCTCCCCCCATCGGCGTATAATCCCCGAACCATCCCAACCGCCGCCAGCCGCCTCCGATGTCGGTGTAGCCCGCGTCCCAGAACATGCGGTATTCAAACGCCCCCACGTCGTAGGAGGGCGCTCCCGCCAAGATCGCCTGCTGCGGCCTCGTCACCCCGTCGTAGTCCACCCGCACCGCCGGATTCGTCGCCCCTCGTTCCAGGCAGGAAGAAGTCGAAGTCAAATGGAAATCCCTCCACGCAAAATCCACGAATGTCGGTGCATTCGTGAAATTCGTCCCGCCGTAGTTTGTTGTTGTGCAGTTGTTGCTGAAGGTGCAGTTGGCCACGTTCGCGTTCGCATTGGTGGGAGCCGTATTGAAATAGATTATGTTGTTCCATATCGCACTCTGCTCACAGGCCATTCCCCCGCCATATCGCTCTGTCCGGTTGGACACCACCGTGCAATTCGCCACGTAACCGTTGCCAAGGATCTGGATTCCGCCCCCATCCGTTTGCGCCCGGTTGCCCACCACCACCGAATTGACCAAACGGCCTCCCGTCATGTCCACTCCACCGGCACTTTGTAGAATAGAGCGATTATCGGCGATCCAGCAATTGGACACCATCCCGGCTCCCTGCAAGGAAATACCCCCCCCATAGTTGGAAGCCACGTTCCCGCTGACAATGCATCGGTTCACCGTCGATGTGGAACTATTATACAGCAGGATGCCTCCGCCAAAATAGGTGCTCAAATTGCTTTGCACCGTGCAATTCTCCGCCAAGGCTCCGGAGGAATAGATGAAGATTCCCGCACCTCCATAGGCTGTGTTGCTGACAACCAAGCAGTCCCGGACTATCGCCGGCCGGACCACTCGGACCCCCCCGCCATAGGTCGCATCATAGCCGTTCCGGATGGTGAATCCTTCGAGCAGACTGTTGGTTCCCATGATGTGCACCCCTCTGCACAGTCCCTGCGCATCGATGATCGCCGCCCGGCTTTGCGTGCTCCGCAAGGTCAGCCCCTTTTCGAGCGGAATCCGGATTTCGCTGCTGATCCGGTACGTGCCCGGTGCCACCAGAATCTCATCCCCCCTTGCCGCGGCATCGATGGCGGCCTGGATGTTGGTCGCCGCCGTTGCCCAACTCGAGTACGGGCTCCCCGGCGTTGCATTTGTCGCATTCACATACAGGGTCGCCCCATAGGCAACCTCGCCACCCAACCATCCCAGAACACACGCCAACCCAACCGCCTGCAAGCTTTTCATGGTATTCCTCCTCTGACCGGCGGGATTTAGCCCCTTTTCCAGTCCCAACTGCAAGCCATTTTCACAACCATTTTTGTGACAGCCGCCACCATACCCCCGATGAAATCATTCCATTCCAGCAGTCGCTCGCATTCGTGCAGCGCCACCCTTTGTGCCCCACGCTCTTCTTTCTCCCGGCACGGAGTTGCCCATCTCTACGGCCACCACTCCCAGGTGCTGTCGTTCATGTTTCGGAACCACCGAGGACTCGTCGAGCCGTTATACCACAGCCAGACCGAGTCGCTTGAACGGTACAGATACGGATACGTCGAGTTCCCCGTCCACAGCCACCCCATGTCATTGGCATACAACCAGACATCCCACGGAGTGCTATTGGCCGCCACATAAAAGAAGCCATGCTTGTTGTGCCAAATCCATCCGCTCCCCATCACGGCATAATCCCCGAACCACCCCAGCCGCCGCCAGCCGCCGCCCATGTCCGTGTAGCCAAAGTCCCATGCCAGCAGACCCGGCGAAACCGAAACAGATGCCGCCGCCCCGACCGCGTTGTTGTCGGGAATCGTCACCGGCGTGCTTCCGGAAACATGGTTGGTTCCGTTGATCCGCACCGTGAAATTGGTGATTCGCCCCGCCACCGTGCCCAGCACCCGGTCCGCACACCGGGCCGTCACCACATTCGCCCCGCTCCACAGGGCCGACGACAAATCCACCGCCAGTTGCCAGCCCCCGCGGGGGTCGGTGTCGTAATCTCCGGTTCCCATCGGCAAATTCCTCGGGATCGGTGAATTGCTCCAGATGGTTGAACCGTTGACGGAAAAGGACAGGTTTTGAATATCGCTGCGCCGAGCGTGCTGGATCTGGAGTTTCGCATAACTGGTCACTGGCGCATAGGATCCTTCCAGCGGGTACATCACATCGCTGAAATAGTTTTCAAAATAACTCGAATCCACGCGTATGAACCCATTGTCGCCAAAATCCGTTCCCCATGAATTGGCAATCAGGTAATAACCCGCACCATAGCCGCACACCGTCACCATGTGGTCGATGTCATCCGCGGTGCAGGCCGCGCCATACCAGGGCGCATCCCCCGCCGACCAATTATCAAAGGAACTTTGCGTCGAAAACACCCCCGCCACCGCCACTCCGCCCGCATCCAGAAAGGCTTTCAGCTCCGTGACCTGCGCGGACGTGGCATCCCACTCCCACAGCCAGACGTAATTGGTCGTCCGCCGGTGCAACCCCTCCACGAAGTCCACCACCGTGGGCAGGTTCGTGTATTGCCCCGCCACATAGGGCTTTTGCTGGAGCGAGGCCACGCCGTAGCGCATGAAAACCTCGAACGGCTCGTGGCCATAGCCACCCGTGTCCTCTCCCGCGTTCACCAGGTTGTAGGTGAAGCGCGGCGAACACTGGTTGCTGGCCACCGTGATGTTGAGCGAAGAATTCCTGCGCTTCATGTTGGCCGTCTTGCAATAATAGGTTCCAGCAAAATGCACGCAGGAACCTTCGGCGCCCTGATCCGCAATGGGCGGCAAATACGCCCGATTGTCCGCCGCTCCCTTGAGTGCCTTGCTCCGCTGAAAAGCCCCATCGGGCGCCTGCCCCAGCACGCGCCCCTCGGCAATCCACTGCTCGCGGGTTCCGGGAGGATAGGGCTTCTTCCCCGGCTTGGCGTGCCGCGAGGCAAATCGGGAACCACCCGCTGAACTGTCTTGCACGGATTCCGCAAATGCGCCGCCATTCCATAACAAAACCAAGGCAGAAACAGAGGCCACCCAGAACCGAAACCGAATCGTTTTCATCTTGTATCCTTGGATTGTTATTCCGCATCCAAACCCACAGGGCTATTGCTACTCCAGTCCGTTGCCCTCCGCAAGCGCCTTCTTCAGCATCAACGCATCACCAGACTTGCCTTCCCGGCCGCGTTCTATCACCCTCCCTTCCCATGAAACACTCCATTTTCTGCCTCTTTCTTGCGTGTGCTGCGGTTGCCTTCGCCCCAGCCTCCCGCGCGGAACACGAACCCACGGAAACCGAATCACTCGCCGGTTTTCTTTCCGGCCATTTCATTCTGGTCGGCAAAATGCCCGACAGCGATGAAACATTTCTAGGTTCCATGACCTTGCGCGCGGAGGGCGAAAAGCTGGTGGGCGAGCGCCGGATTGGCGACCGCGCCGTGCCGGTTTCCGGCTCGATCCAAACGGCCTTGTGCTGCGATAGGGTCCGGCTCCTTCAGGTTCGCTTCGAAGACAAAGGCCGTTCCTTCGACGGCACCTACATGTATCAAAGCGACTTGGACAACTATCCCCGACTGACCGGATATGTGGTCGAGCACGGCGAGGAAACGGATTGGCCCGGAATCGAAACCCTGTTCCCGGATTTCCGCTCGCCCCTCCCTGCCGACTAAAAGCCGGGGAGCCGATCCCTGCCGAACGATTCGATCACGCTTGCGGAAGGGCGGGAAGTCCCCGGATCAGTTCTGCGCGCCACCCCCGCAGCAACGCATGATCCGCCGGTTTCGCCGCTGCCCCTTCGTGCAGCCACCGGGCCACATCGTTTCGGCTGCACACCCGTTGCGGATCGACTTTTCTTTCCGTGGCACGGGCCGAAATCTGTTCCAGTGCCGCATCCACGGCTTTCCGGAAGGCCGGCTCCCGGCTGGGCTGGAAAACCGGAGGCGGCCACTCTGCCTCGGGAAGCGCCTGCGCCCGCCGCACGACGGCCAGCAAAGCCTCGCCGTACAGCTGAATCGTTTGCGGCGAAAGGCGGAGATCGTCCAATCCACGCGGGCATCCGGTGGCTAGCGCCACCAATTCTCCGTCTTCCAGGAGCCAGCGACGCGGACGGTCCGCCCTCCGGGCCTCTTGCTCCCGCCATGCGGCCAGGTCGCGTAGCACGGCCAGGTTCCGAGGCGGCAGCGATGCGGCGGCCCGGATGCGGAGATAAGCCTCTGCACCGTCTTTTCCTTCGTACAAGTCAGAATCATCCAGTCCGGTCAATTCCTCGTCCAGCCACGCCTCCGTTCCCGCCTCGCGGGCCCTCTCCCGCAGGAGCGCGGCAACCTGCGGCAGATAGCGCACGTCGTCCGCCGCATATTCCAGTTCTTCCGGCGAGAGCGGACGGGCAACCCAATCCGCGCGGGTATGGGCCTTGGCCAACTGAATGCCCAGAATTTCCGTCAACAGATTGGCCAGCGAAAGCGTGGAACTCAGGCCCGCGAAACCAGCGGCCAGGCGGGTGTCGAACACATGGCGGGCCGAAGCGCCCGTGGCACGGCGCAGAATCATCAGGTCCTGCGGAGCATCGTGCAGGATCTTGACCCGGCGCGGGTCCGACAAAAATTCTCCCAGCGGCGTGAGATCCGGAACAGCCAGCGGGTCGACCAGGAAACTCGCGCCGTCGGACACGCCGATCTGGATCAGCCCCAGCCGCGCGTAGTAGGTGCGATCCCACACAAACTCGGTGTCGAGGGCCAGCACCTCCTCATCGCGGAGGCGGGCCAGCAGCATTTGAAACGAGGCGGCAGAATCAATGATTTGATAGGGTTTCGTCATATGGGGAACGACCCTATCACACCCCCCGCAAACTGGCCATGCTGGCGTTCAGATTCCGCGCAATCCGGGCGCATCCCGGATTCATGGCCCTGCATATTTCCATCGGTTCCGGGTAGGCTCGATTGCCGGGCGAGCCGTCTCTCCCCACCCGAATCTGAAGAAAAAATCCCTCTCACAGAGTCACAGAGGTGCAGAGGAGTCCCCCGGGAGAGACGATCTTCTGGGTTTTGCTTCTCCGATACAATCGATACGGGAGCGAATAGTCTCACGGTACCCACATAGAGGGATACCATTCCCTCCGTGAACCTCCGTGTCCTCTGTGAGAAACGGGTCGGTGCAACAGGGCTGCGCCTTCGCAATCCTTCTCGACGGAACGGACTCTTCGGGACTATCCTGCCCAAGTAATCACATGCAAGGAGCATCGACTATGAAGGTTGCACGAATGGTTGGACTGCTGGCCCTGATGGCGACCAGCGCGGGGGCTCAGGAAATCGGCTTTGTCGAAGACTTCGCCTTGGCCACCCATCGAACCGATGCCCTCAAGGAATTGGTGCCGGGCACGGATGAGTACTTCTTCTATCATGCCCTGAACGCGCAGAACGAAGGCAATCGGTCCGAGTTTCAAAAGGTGATGGATCGCTGGCTCCTCGAACGAAACGGCACCACCGTCGGCCAGGCCCGCGAGTTGCTGAACCGCCAGGCGCTTCTGGATTACGAAAAGTCGCCCGACAAAACCCTCGCCTACCTTCGCGAACAGCTCAATCCTTATTTCGGCCATGCACGCAAAACCGGAGAACGCCGAAGCCAGGCCCCAACCCGCCTCGATCCATCTCTCATCTCCACCGACACCCTGCTCCAGCGCGCGCTCTCCCTCACCCCCCGAAGCCTCGATCGCATCGAAGACCTGGGACTGGAACGGGTCGCCAGGAGAAAAGACCTCGGCAACGTCCAGCCTCTCTCCCCCGAACAGCGCCGATCCCTCCTTTCCCGGCTCCAGCGACCGGATTTCCCGGGACTGGTCGACCTCATCTGCGACGATTTGAGCTGGCGCGACAGCCGCGGCTTCGGACACCATCCCATCCACAGCCGCCTCACGCTTGCCCAGATGGATGAGCTTCTCCTGAAAATACCCGATCTGCGCAACCAGACCGAGTTCGTCCAGGCCTACCTCTCCAAGCTGGCTCCGGAAAATGAAGTGGAGTTGGAAACCGACCCGCTGGCGCGCCAGGCCTACTTTGAGCGTGTTTGGAATTTCGCAAAAACCCTCGACCCGGTTCACAATTCTCTCAAGGCCAATGTCCTCTATGGCCGACTCCTGCATGACCAGAAACAGGGCGTCTACGACGAGGCGCGCTTCATGGACTACATTCAGCTCCCGCGCGAGGTCTACTACCTGACGGATTCCGTGCGCCAAGCCCTTCCCCGCAGCGACCACATGGCGCAGCTCAACCAAGGCTTCGGCCTGCTGCAGCTCCCGCCCGTGGCCAACGAGGAACCCCTTGTGCGCGACTACCTGCTCCATTTCTTCGTTGCGGCACCGGATTTCGATGCGTACACGCCCTGGATCCGCGACGACTTCCTCAAGCGCCTTTTCGCCGAGGCCAAAATCACCGCAGGCGTGGGAGACCCCCAGCAATGGGCCCAATGGCTTGCTCCCGATGAATACCGACGCCTGAAGGAACGGGTGGACATCGATTTTGCCCCCGGCAATCCCGATGTGTTTGGCATCGGCGATGCCGTGAAGCTGACGGCCTTCGTCAAAAACGTGCCGTCCATGATCGTGAAGGTCTACGAGATCAACACGCTCAACTACTATCGCGAAACCGGAAAGCCGCTGAATCTGGCCATCAATCTCGATGGTCTTGTGGCCTCCTCCGAACGGCGCGTGACCTACTCCGACTCCCCCGAGCGCCGCACGGCCCGCACGTTCGAATTTCCTGAGCTGAAAAATCGCGGCGCCTACGTGGTGGAGCTCATCGGCAACGGAAAAAGCAGCCGGGCGCTGGTGCAAAAGGGAAAACTGGACGTCTTGCAGGAAGTGACCGCCGCCGGCCATGCGTTCACCGTCCTGGACGAAGAAAACCACCGTCTGCCCGACGCCCGCGCCTGGCTGGGCGGACGCGAATTCATGCCGGATGCCAAAGGCCGGATCCTCGTGCCGTTCAGCACCCAACCCCGCGGCGATGCGCTGGTGGTGCATCAAGACGGATTCGCCTCGCTCGTCCGTTTCAGCCACCTGGCCGAAACCTATGATTTGCAGGCCGGCCTGTACGTGGATCGCGAATCCCTGATCCGTCGCGAAAAGGCCCAGATCGCCCTGCGCCCCGTCCTGCGGGTGAATGGCCGCCCCGCAAGCCTGAAACTGCTCGAAGAACCACGCCTGGTCCTCCGCGTGACCGACCTCCAGGGCATCGCAACCGAAAAGGAATTCCCCAATCTGGAGCTGCGCGAAAACGCAGAAACAGTTCAGGAATTCGTCGTGCCCGACAACGCCGTTTCCCTGGCGGTGACGCTCAAGGCCAAGATACAAAACATCAGCCGCAACGAGAAGCAGGACCTGGCCAGCAGCGCCACGTTCGCCCTCAACGGCATCGATCGGCAGGCGTCGGTTCAGGACCTGCACGTCAGCCGGACAACAGAGGGCTACATCGTGGAACTCCGCGGCAAGAACGGAGAGCCCCGCCCCGGCGAACCCCTCTCCTGCTGGTTCAAGCATCGCCTTTTCCGCGACGAGGCCTATGCCGAACTCCAAACCGACGACAAGGGTCGCGCTGTTTTGGGAAATTTGGATGGCATCGCCAGTTTCCGCGTGCGCGAACCCTTGGGCGCCGAACACACCTGGTTCCCCGCTGCGGATTCCTGCACGCTTCCCTCAGAGCTGCACGGACGCGAAGGCGAAGTTCTTCTCCTGCCCGCCGCCTTTGTCCGCGCCGACACGCTGGACTCCGTTTCCCTGCTGGAACAGCGCCAGGGGCAGTTCGTCCGGAATTGGCACGATGCCCTCTCGCTAACCAACGGCTTCATCGGTCTGAAGGGCTTGCCGGTTGGCGACTATTCCCTGTTCCTCAAGCCTCTGAATCGCGAGATCGCCGTGCGCGTGACGCAAGGCGAAAGCCGCGATGGCTTCGTGCTTTCCTCGCACCGCGCGCTGGAGCAGCCCCGCCTCGATCCATTGCAGATCGTCCGCATCCAGCCCGGAAAGGACACCGTCGAAATCCGCCTTGCCAATGCCACGCCCTTCACCCGCGTCCATGTTCTGGCCACCCGCTACCTTCCCGCCTATGACCTCTTCGCCCGCCTCGGCTTCACCGGCACGCCAAGCCTGTTGCAGCAGCCGTGGAAGCCGTCGCGCACCTTCTATGAATCCGGCCGCGACATCGGTGACGAGTATCGCTACATCCTCGACCGCCAATCCGCCGCAAAATTCCCCGGCAACATGCTGGACCGCCCCGGCCTGCTCCTGAATCCGTGGGCCATGCGCGACACCGAGGCTGCCGCCGAATCGCTCGCCCGCCAGAGCCAGTACGCGAGCCATTCAGCCGCCGCCGCCGAGGCCAGCTTGGGAGGATATGGCGGAGGTGTCTATTCCAGCGGTTCGCAAGAGGGCTTTGCCAACCTCGACTTTCTGCAACAGTCCGCCGTGGTCCTGTGGAACCAGGCCCCGGACAAGGACGGTGTGATCCGGATTTCGCGCGCCGACCTGAAGGGCAATCCCTTCCTGCGGATCCTGGCCACGGATCCCGTGTCGTCGGTCCTGCGAAACGTGGCCCTGGAAGACTCTCCCGTGGCCACCCGCGAGTTGCGTCAAACCGCCGGCCTCGACCCGGCCAAGCCCTTTGCCGAACAAAAAATCATCACGCCCCTTGCGGCCCAAGGCTCGCTGACCATCGACGACGCCACCACCGCTCGCTTCGAAACCTGCGACACTGTGGCGAAAGCCTATCGCCTGCTGGCCACGCTCGGCGGCACCCCCGTTTTCGAGGAATTCTCCTTCGTCGCCAACTGGCCTTCGCTCGATTCCAAGGAACAGCGGCGGCTGTACTCGAAGTATGCCTGCCACGAGCTGAATTTCTTCCTCCATGAGAAAGATCCCGCCTTCTTCCGCTCGGTCATCGCCCCCTATCTGCAGAACAAGAAGGACAAAACCTTCATGGACCTCTGGCTGCTGGATGCGGATCTCTCCGCCTATCTCGAGCCGTGGCGCTTTGAACGCCTGAATGCCGTCGAGCGCATCCTGCTCGGCCAACGCATCGCCAAGCAAACCGCCTCCCTCGTCCGCGATGCCCGCGAGCGCGCCGACCTCATCCCGCCCGACATCGAAGATTTCAATCGCCGCTTCGACACCGCCCTCCAGGCGGGTGGACTCGACATGGGCGACACCCAGACGCTCATTTCGGATCTGACGAAGCGAGAAGATGACAAACGAGTAGAAACCGTACGGGGAATGGAGAATATCGTGCGAGCCCGTTCGGCGGGAATACCGCACCCCGCCGCCGCGCCCGCACCCAGCAAGCCAATGTCCGAATCCAACATCGCCTCAGATTCCATCTCGCCCTTGCTCATAAAGAGCCTCTCGGCACGGGGAGGAAGTTCAAACATCCCGGAGCCCGCCTCTGCTGAAGAATTGGAAATGTTCAAGGAATCATTGCCAGATGATGGGTATCGCGAATATTTCGCCGACGAAAAGC
>CAYNHA010000026.1:0-31856 GCA_964397035.1 uncultured Verrucomicrobiota bacterium | reverse complement strand
ATCCTGAGCTTCCCGGGCATTCTCGAAGTGGAAGGTCTTTTCGGCCATGATCAGTTCTCGCACCCCGCCGAAGCCACCAGCAACGCATGCATCTCTTCCAGCGCCTGCGGCATCACCCTCACGCTGCCCAGCACGGGCATGAAATTCGTGTCGCCCTCCCAGCGCGGAACCACATGCCAATGCAAATGATCCCTCAAACCTGCCCCGGCCGCCGCTCCTTGGTTGATGCCCATGTTGAATCCTTGCGGGCGAACCGTCCGCTGGAGCAACCGTTCCCCGAAACAGGCCAAGTCCATCATTTCCCCGCGCTCCTCCACCGACAACCCGCCCAGCGTCCCCACATGCCGGAACGGGGCCACCATCAAATGGCCGCTGCTGTACGGATATCGGTTCATCAGCAGCAGACAGGTCTTCCCGCGACGAATCACCAGGTTTTCGGCATCTTTGCCGGGCCCCTCGCGAAGAATCCGGCACAAAAAACACCCCTCCTCCTTGGGTGCCCGGATAAACTCCATGCGCCACGGAGCCCATAATTGTTGAGCTGACTGAAAATCTGTCATGGGAACACATTACCCCCATCCTTCTCCAGAAAACAGCCAAAAATCCCCCCCCCGGAATCTCATCCGCGTCCGGAACCCATTGGGTATTTGTAAATCAACGCTCGCCAAAAGACTCTGCGGGACTAGAATCGGCACACTCAGGAAATCGCCATGGATCGCATGCCACAACCCATCACCTCCCGGGAGGATTCCACCGCCCAAATCGGAACCGATTCCATCGGTCGGCTGATGCTTCGCTTTTCCATCCCCTCCATCGTGGGCATGCTCGTAAACGCGTTCTACAACATCGTGGACCGCATGTTCATCGGCTATGGCGTCGGGGAAATGGGCATTGCCGGCGTCACGATCAGCTTCCCGCTCATGCTCGTGATGATTTCCTTCTCCATCCTCGTCGGCGTCGGCGCCAACACCCTCTTTTCCATCCGGATGGGCGAAGGCCGCCGCGATGAAGCCGAAAAAATCCTCGGCAACGCCTTCATTCTGCTGTTTCTGGTCCCCTTGGTGGCCTCCCTAGCCTGCCTCTACTGGCTGGAGCCGCTGCTCACCCTCATTGGAACCAGCGAAGACCTCCTTCCCTATGCCAGCGGCTACACGCGCATCATTCTCTTTGGGTCGGCCATGGCCACCACCGGGCATGGACTGTCGCACTTCATCCGCTCCGACGGCCGCCCCGGCATCTCGATGGTCGCCATGATCATCGGCGGCCTCGCCAACACCCTGCTTGACCCGCTGTTCATCTTTGTCTTCGGCTGGGGAATGGAAGGCGCCGCGTGGGCCACTGTGATTTCCCAGGGCCTCTCCTTCGCCTGGTGCCTCGCCTACTTCCTCTCCCCCAGGGCCAACAGCCGCCTCCGCCGCTGCCACCTCAACCTCGACTTCCGCCGCATCGTCTGGCCCCTGCTGGGAATTGGCTTCTCACCTTTTGCCATGAATCTGGCCAACAGCCTGCTCAACGTGATCCTGAACCGTGGCTTGCATGAATACGGGGGCGAGGCGGCTGTCGCCGCCATGGGCGTCATCAGCGCCTACATGAGCATCATCTTCATGCCCACCTTCGGCATCACCCAGGGCGTCCAGCCTCTCATGGGCTACAACTATGGCGCACGCAAGTACCAGCGAGTGCGCCTCTTCTTCTGGGCCTCCGTCGCCATTGCCACCGCCCTCATGGTGCTGGGCTGGGGCGCCAGCCAGCTTTTCCCCGCACAAATCATGCGCCTGTTTGTTCCGGCCGACTCCGAACTCATCCCGCTGGGTGTCCGCGCACTCAAGATCTTCACGCTGGCCTTCCCCTTGATCGGCTTCCAAATCATGAGCGGCAACCTCTTTCAAGCCATCGGCAAGCCCATCCATTCCGGATTTCTAGCCATCGCCCGCCAAATCCTGCTGTTTGTCCCCTTCCTGATCATTTTCCCGAAGTTCTTTGGACTCGACGGCATCTTTGCCTCCGCCCCCGTCTCCGACGTACTGGCCTTCCTGCTCGCGGTAGGCCTAGTGATCCGCGAAATCCGCGATCTCAAGAAACTGGAACGGGAGACTTTCCTGCCGTGAACATCTGCGCCACCTGCGGCGAACCCATTGCCCCCGCCTCCTCCCTCTGCCCCTACTGCGAAACCCCGCAGGCGGCCACCCCATCCGCCGGCAGCGGCGGCAGCGGCCCACCCGTCCGCAATATCGATATAGAATCCGGCTTGCCCACCGTCGAGGAAGCCCTGCGCCGACTCCAGACCCAACTGGCGCGAGCGCACAGCGATGGTGTTCGCGTGGTCCGCATCATCCACGGCTGGGGCTCCTCCACCGGCGGAGGCGGCAAAATCCGCATGGCCGCGCGCCAGTGGCTGTGCACCCAACTCGACGCCCGCCGAATCCGATCCCTCTATCTGGGCGACCACTATACCCACACCAGCCCCGAAGGACGCGACTTCCTCCGCCGCCACCCTGCCCTTCGCCCCACCGAAAACAGCGACCGCCACAACCCCGGCATTACCTTTGTCGAACTGTAAAGACAAAGACCGGAACTACAAAATTCGCAAATATCGCGATATGGAACCCGTTTGGAGTGCGGCAGCACGATGCCGCTTTGTCCCCGCTGCGACACGTCGCGGCGCTCCCTCAAAATAAAAGCGCCGCGGATTTCTCCGCGGCGCGTGACGGCGCGTCTTCTTATGGGGAAACTGCCATGGCCGCCGCATTGGTGTCGGCAGCCGTGGTGGTGGTAGTGGTTGAAATTGCAACCGACGTGGTCTGACCATTGATGTCGCCCGTCTTTCCACCCTGCTCGATCCAGGTACCATTGAGCGTGCGTCCGGTAAAGACACCCGAAGCCACGGTGCCCTGCAAGGTGCCGACAATCTTGACCTGCATCAGGGCCGCACTCACACCTGCGCATTCAAATGTGGCAATCATCGTGTCGCCATCGGTCGGCATGAACTTGCCTTCCTCGTCCGAACGCTCCGTGCCGGACGTCGTGCGCATTTCTCCAATGTAGCCCGTATAGGTGGCGCCATTATTATCGGTGAAGGTCAAGTGCTGACCCTGCTGGAGAATGGTGAAAGAATAGATGGTGCCGGTGGAACCAGGTTTTGCCCCGCTGCCGGACGAGCCGGAATTGGAAACATAATAGCGATATGTGGCCTCCCAACGTCCACCTTCCGGAGCGCCCATGCTACTAGAAAAGTCCACTCCCCAGCTACCCACCACATAGGAAATGGTTCCAGGCGCCAACCCACCTAGCAACACGCCATTTCCATTGTCCTGATAGCTACTGTGCAAGTTCCCATTCGCGGCATACAGGGTAATTCTAACGCTGCCTGGAACGATATTTCCCGGTGCCAAGGTGCCGCTAGCCGAAACCCGGCTGATTCCAGTCCCACTCGCTTTTCCGGATACTTCATTCGTGGAACCCGGTGTGCTCGGCGTGGTCGTATAGTCCGTCACCAGCAAACCACCGGCTGCACTGCGGTAGACTCCGCTGAAGTTGACCCAATTGTAAGAAGAACTCCAGCTCGTTGCATCACTGCCGGTATCCCAGTCGCAACCCACAAGCCCCATCATCGCTACTGAAATACAAACGCCAAGTAATCCAATTCGTTTCATCCTGCCCGTCTCCTTACTAAATGCTACACGTTTTGAAGTCTAAACTGATTATCCCAAGGGCGTCAACGCCATTTGGAGGCGGCGAGACGACCTCTCTCCTGCCGGGTCAAAGCTACTCCAGAAACCGAATGCGGAAGAACTTATTTCCGGAACCGGATGCTGAAGGAACTGTGTTGGTATAGATCCCCGACCGGGTGACCGTGGATCTGAACTCCTCCCGCCAAGACGGAGAGACGATGTTTGTGGTCGACTGCACGACCACCACTTTGGGCATGGCCCCCTGCACAACATAGGACATGGAAACAGACCTCCCGCTACTAACCAACGGGCCAACCGAAAGGATCGGCAACGCCAAGGGGATCGAATAGGTTTGGCGGGGATCTCTCCCCAACCGGAAGTTCTCATAGTCCGACCAGCCATCGTTGTTCCAATCGGATGTTCCGTTCATCTTGCTCAAATTACCCGCATAAAAGTACTCCCACATGTCGGGCAGTGTATCGTTATCCGTGTCGGCGTGGTAAATGGCCAGGTCATTTCCACCATAGGCGGCGGCATTCCGAACTTTAATCACCCTTTCCAGATAATCAACGGCGTAGATGGTCGGGGCTGGCAGACTGCTGTCGTCCCGGCTACCCTTGACGAGTCCCCAGCTTTCGCCGTTATCCAGAACTCCATTGTTGTTGAAGTCGTGGAAAGCGCGGACATTGTAGTCGCCATTGGGCAATCCCATGAGGGTGTAGTTCAGATTGGTGTCGGCCAAAGTTTTGGCTAAGGTTCCCCGGCCGGTATAGGCCTCGACAACGATCCGGGGCTGAGCATGCCAGCCGTAGAAGGTAACGTGACCTTGAATCATGGCGGCTCCACCCTGTTGTGGAGACTTCAAGTCGACAGAGAAGTTGACCCACGCACTAGAGGCTGTCGTTCGGGGATTGAAGGCCCGAACCAAAATGCGATACTGCCCGTTGGTCAAGGCCCCGAATCCGGCAAGCATCGGCAAGTCCATTTCGGCCATGCCGCGAATGTCAACATAGGGCGCGGTCTTCGTGACGTTCAACACCGTCTGACCACTGGAAACATTCTGAATCTGAATCTGCACTTGAGTGGCCCTAGGATCCAACTGCATTCGAATTCTCTCCTGCGCGAAAATCATGCTACCGGCCGGAGACTGAACCACCGGAGTGGTCAACGTCGTGGGATAGTCGATATAATTGGTTCCGGAGGCGTAAACTGTGCCGTTTTCCGTCCCGACCAGCCATTTGTAGCTACGGTACATCGGGGGCAGGCCAGCCTGCATGAGGTCCATCTCCGTAATGAATGGACGATGCATAGTCTCCAGACGATTGGTCTTCATGAACACGCTTCGGGCTTCTGTCAGCGATATGATTTCGACCAGGTAGGTTGTGCCATGAACTTGAGCCAAGGCCGTTTCGATTGCTTCCATCTGCTGTTCCCACGAGAACCGGATATACCCGGCCGGCTTGTCGGTCAGAGGAATCTTGATGTCCGCCGAACCAATCTGAATGTCTTCGGTGCCGTTTTCGCTGAACCCTAGCCATTCGCCCGGATTCCATTTTCCATCCGTGTTCATATCAATGAAGGCCATAAAAATGTTGGGGCCTTTGTGCAGATGACCAATCGACCATCCCTCGATGTCGGCCGTTGCTCCGTTGTCGAACACATTTTGAATGGGAATCATCACTTGGGCGTCCGGTTCTCGCATCTGGGGATCCGAAAAGGCCCAAACAATCAAGGCCACATCATCCGGCTCAAGATACCCTTCCTCGGTTATGTCGTACTCGGCTGCATTTACATAATTCAAGGCTTGACCGAAGAAACTGAACCGGATTTTGGGCAACGGGAAGGAGTTGCCATCGTACGGCCTAGTCGGTGAAACGATATTGGCTCCAACCACCCTGTATTGGATATCCACCTCGACACCGCCATTTTCATTGGTTACTTGCACTCTGTTCGTCGAATAAATGTAATCAAGCCCCGTACCAAGGTATTCAGACAGGTTGTCCCAACCATCTTGGTCTGCATCTCGCTTGGGGTCGAAGAGTTTGGGACTGCAAGCCAAGGGGAAAAGCGACTCCCAAGCATCGGGCATATCATCGCCATCCATGTACAACGAACCATAGGAGGCCCCACTGGTCGGGCTATGATAATCGCTACGTCCGGGGACGGCACTGTCATAGTCATGGGGGTCGGTTCCGGCACGCTGTTCAGCCCAATTGTTCAATCCATCCTGATCTGGGTCACCCCAGGCGCCGTAGGTGAAGTCCGCAGGATTGTAGGTGTAGTTGATTTGTCCATCGCCCGGGGCACTGTTTCCATCCGGATCCATGCCATGGAGAATGTCCCACCAGTTGGGAATGCCGTCGTGATTGCTGTCATCCTGATAAGGATATTCGGCTGGATCCATGTAGGTCACAAATCTCACGTCGCTGATGAGTTCGCCGGCATAAGCCCAATCGAGGGGCTGTTGGAAGTCTTCCAACGTGAGTCCACCGTCATCCGCAGGATAATAACCCGCCAAAGCCAAGCGGTAGGTCTGGATGGGATCCGTGAGGATGGGCGGGGTATCGCCGGTACGCACATGCTGGGCCGGAGAGATATAGATGCCGGGCTCTTCTGCCGCATCCTTCACATCCGCGCGTTCTTCCGCGAGGTCTCCTTGCTGGAAATCAAAGTTGAAGTAGGTGATCAAGCCCTCTTCGTTGCCATACAGGCTACGCTTGTTGTAGCGGTTCAGGTCAATGCGGGTTAGACCGCGATTCCAAATCCGAACTTCATCCATTTCAGCGGTCAGTTGATAGCCGACCGTCAAGGGTCCGGCCAAGCTTCGAACACCCCACCTAACGATTTTTTCACCCAATGGAACCAAGGTGGGGGCTTGCGTGGCATCGAGCACGCCGTCCACATACAAAGCGGTCTTGGAGACATCGCGCACATAGGCCACATGATGCCACCGACCATCGTTGATCGGAATGGCACCCACGATGTTGTTGACGGTAGGATTCAGAATCACTTCGGACTCATCTATCGTGCCGTCATCCCTTTCATCTTCCTTGGTATAGGCAAGCACCCAGCGGCCAATCAAGGTACCGTCGGACCTCATGCCGAGGTAGTAATTGAAGTCTTCCCCGCCAACACCGGTGCTCGTATTCCAGCGAGCGACGATCACACCACCGTCGGAATCGGTCGTTTTGACCCAAGCTTCCAAAGTCCAATCCTCTGTTAGGGAATCAATCGTTTCGCCCGTAAGTGGATCGGCCGTCACGCAATTCTGCCGCAGATGACCTGTATTGCCAGACACCTGCAGGAAACCGGGATCGGAGGCACCGAAACCGAGGAACAAGTTGCGGCTCTTGAAAGCGGCAATCTGCTCATCCGTCCGGGGAATAGCCCAGATTCGAATTTCCTTTAGATCGCCTACATAGCCGTTACCGCCAAAGATCAGATCTCCGACACCCTGGGCGGGAACCAACGTGACCGGCTTGGAGGCATTCGGCACACCATTCACAAACAAGGTCACCGTACCCGAATCGTAGCGGGCGGCGACATGAGTCCATTCGGAGATCGGCAGTTGCGTCACGCCCACCAGGTCTAGGGTGAGAGACCCGGCTCCACTGTCAAATCGGATGTAGGGCATCCCTTGGGCCGTGAGTCCCAGTTCGTAATTGATTTTGCCAGTAGCCGCGACCCGACGAGAGACAAGAGCCACCCGGCTGGCCGGATACAAGGCCGGACGTACAAGCGTCTCGATCGTCCAATTCGTCAGGCTACTGCGCTGGGTATTTTCAGTGCCGATTTTGTCGCTGACGACAACCCGACCCGTACCGCCGGCATCGCCGAAGCGCAAGGCCCGGAAAACAACCGGACTCGCGGAATAGGCAGGATCCGTGTCGTCCAAAACCTCGATCCCATCTTCCGCTTCGTCATCGTCGGTATCCGCCCGCGTGGGATCCGTGAGATACACATTCAGTTCATCGTAATTGGAGAGGCTGTCGCCATCGGAATCCCAATTGGCATCGGAAGTGAGACCGGCGGGATCCAGCGAAAAACCGTTGAAGGGGTCGGCACCGAGTTTGAAGCACCAATAGTTGTTGATGCCGTCACCGTTGGGATCTTCCATGGCAACGGAGGGGCCCTTTGGATCGAAGCCGTATTTCTGTTCCCACCAATCCGGGATGCCATCGCCGTTGGAGTCGTAGGGATCCACTCCGCCGCCGGATCCATCCCACAATTCAACACCGGCATCCACCCGGGCAAACCGCAGTGGCAACAGGTCGTTGAAGAGCGGTGATTGGTTAGCCGGATCGAATGCGCGGTCCACCGGATAGACATCGGGATGGCGCTCCATCCGGTAAAACGAAGCATGATAGTAGCCAAGGTTGTAGGGGTTGGCGGTGTTCGGGAAATTGCGGGTCAAAGTGACGCCAGACACCACGTAGGTATTGGAATTGTAGGGAGAATCCGCAGGGGGATCCAGCGGCAACCGTGCAGCCTGATTGACGATCCAGGGAACATACAGGTAGTTGTTATAGACCAGCGACCGGTCGGGGGCGGTTCCCCACCAAGGTACATGGGGATAGGAACCATCGTTCGGACGTCCGTTCAACAGATCGAAACCCTGAGGAATCGAGCCTTCACGAGTGGGATCCAGCAGGTTGTCAAAGCTGTAGAGGTACTTCAGTTCCGGCGTTGCGTTGGTGGCCAGCAACGATCGCTGGTATGTCGCGACGTCGGTCATGCTCATCTTACGATCCATATCGCGTTGGACTTCGGCCATGGTTTTGGCGCCATTCCAAATGCGGACTTCATCCACCCAGCCGTTGAAAAAGCTGTGCAGATCGGGGGCCGTAAAATTCGTTCCGGCCATGGAGCCGACCCAAACCGGCTGGCCATTCACCCGCCCTTCAGGATTGCGATCGGCCGCACCGACCACCAGTGGAGCGTCGAAGGTAAACCCTGGGTTGACATCCAGATAGATGGGATCCGGCGTGGACCAGCCGTTGACGGGCCGCTCGGCGGCGGGAATACTCGCGCGCATTTCGCCGTTCACGTAGAGATACAACTTCTTCTGCGTGCCGTTATAAACGCCCGAGAGATGCTGCCACTGATTGGATGCCAGAGGATGAATGCTCTTAGCGATGACGTCCTGGTATTCGAGACCGTCGAAGCCGGCGCCGGTATAGGAAACCAGAGGCTTGCCATCGGCATCAATCGCCAGACGGAAGTTGCGGCGGAGGCCTTCGGGGGAAGTGGGGCTGCCATCGGGAGAAGGCATCGTATTTCCCTTGGGAATCCACACAGGCCGCTCGATGATCACCTGAAGCGAGCCGGAGGCTGGATTCACGGACTTAATCCATGCCTCGACCGTGAATTCGGTCAGGTCGTTGAGGCCATGTAGGAAACTGCCGCGTGTGCGGGCGGCGGCATCGCCATTGAGATACAAGGCACGACGGCGCGGCGGCGCTTCGGAACTCAACGGATCGGTACTGCCCGGACTGGCTTGCGAATCCACCAGCTCGGCCCGATCGCCGAGCATGTCGCCATCGGTATCGAAACCTTCGGAATTTTCGAACGAGAACAAGTAGCTGGGCGGCGTCCACCCCTTGGGCCCGTAATACCATCCCGGCGCCAGGGTGGCCAAAGTTCCCAGATCGTAGTACAAGTTCACAAAGCTACGCTGATAGCTAGGGTCGGTGATCCAAGAGGGCGATGGATCTGTATGGTAGTACTTGGGCGAAGGCGCATTGGCCTGAAGCGATTCCTCCCAGTTGGGCAATCCGTCCTGATCTGGATCGGCAAAGGGTGAACCCGCAGCATAGGGGGCCACACGGATATCAAAGGTGGGCGGAACCGAAGCCAAGACCGTAGCACCCAGAACCATGGAATTATGGACATCCAGCACGCCGAACATGGGGTTCAGACCGTGATAGATCTCATAGTAATCATCCATATCGTCGAGGTCGGTATCGATCAGGCGTGGATTAACACACGTATAACGACTATTGACCTGCTCGATGAAGAAGTAGGGCACATTGTTAACCAAGATGTGCCAATCCCACTCGTGGGGGGTACCGGTGAAGAAAGTGAAGGGGTCATAGCCGCCGAGGGGCTGCCCGGCCACCCATTCGGTGTAGCGCCAGTGGTGGACAGCGCCGGAAAGGTATTCCTGATAGTTCACCAGACCGTCGCTGTCGTAATCGCGAGCGGGGTCTTTGACAGTGCCGTCCATGCCGTTTCGCAAGTTCTCATCCGCGATGTCGTACTCGCGCGAGCGGTGAGCTGCAATGGCCTCCCAATGATCGGGCATGGCATCTCCATCCGTGTCGACAGACGAAGGATTGAGGCCGCCGCCAACGTAGCAACTGGTGTTCCAGTTCAGCA
Organism: uncultured Verrucomicrobiota bacterium; assembly: GCA_964397035.1. Taxonomy (GTDB): domain Bacteria; phylum Verrucomicrobiota; class Kiritimatiellia; order CAIQIC01; family Lenti-01; genus Lenti-01. The sequence goes on along the minus strand of CAYNHA010000026.1, from coordinate 21,807 downwards.
TTCGGTCAGCAACAACCGCTCCCCCATATTTCAGCACGGCCAAGCCGCCTGCCACGTCCTCATCGCCAGCCAAATCGAGATCGCGGTAGCCGCCTTCGGCCCCATCCACCACACTATCGCCGTCCGTATCGTCGAGGTTGGGGTCGGTGGGCCACACCTTGTTGCGCCAGGCAGAATCGAAATGTGTACGGCCATTGGGCCAGGTCGCGCCCCGGATCAGATTGATGTCATAGGCGCTGAACTCCTGGAAGTTGTTCAGCCCATCGTCGTCGAGCTCGGCTGCGCCATCGTCCTTGTTCTTTGGATTTAAGCCGACGTAGAGTTCCCAACCGTCGAACATGCCGTCATCGTCCGTGTCGATCTTGAATGGATCCAAGGCGACATCGTTAAACCGACCGCAGCCATATGTTCCTCCATCGCGCACGGCCAGATAAATGGACGCCTTGAATTTTTCGCGGTTGCTGAATCGCACGGTGTTGGGTTGGGCCAAAAGACCGCGCTGAGTCCCCCGGCTGTAGTAATTCTCTCCCCAGCCCGTTCGAGGATCGAACCCAAGCTGCGCATAGACCTGTCCATGACGCGAGGTGACGCCGCCACCCACGAAATAGGCCATATAGTCGCCGGAATTGTTTCCATCCGCATCGCCAGAATCCAGCGCATTCAGTTTCATGCGGATCTCGTAGCCGTCCGCGATTTCATCCGCATCGGTGTCCCAATGGAGAGGATCGGTGCCGGCCTGATATTCGGTGGCGGCATCGGTCGCGCTACCATCGCTGGCGCAATCCTGGTCGAGATCGGCACCCAGTGAACTCGTTGGCTTGAACGCCGACACGATGGTGGCGTTCGGGATCGGCAACACCGGGGCCACGCCATTCACGTTCGTGTAGGCGTTGACATCCAGCATGACGCCGACCACATTCGTATCATGGAAGGCCGAGGCATAGAACCAATATTGCCACCCATCCGGGAGCCCGTCGCTGGAAGTGTCCAACTTACGTGGATCCGTGCCGGGGTCGTCATTGCGGCCGCCCAAGAGTGGATTGGGTCCATACCACCCGTCAAAGCCACGGCACTCCAGCCACAAGCCAAAGGGTTCCGTGCCTTTATACCAGGGATTTCCGATATGGGGGCGATAGGGGGCGGTCAAATTCAGGTTCGTGACATTCGCGGGATAACTGCCCGAGTCAAAGTGGTTGTTGTTCCAGCCGGTCGGCATCGTTTTGTCCCCGGTGTCGGTAGTGACGTCGGTTGAATCCTCGGGATTCAATGCATACTTGAGCTCCCATACATCTGGAAGCCCATCCAAATCCAGATCGCCCACTCCTTCACCGGAATGATACCCTCGACTAAGCAGCAAGTTGATTTCCATGTCCTCCCCCATTCGAAAAATGAAGGAAGCCGGATGGACTAGCGGGCGGTCGGCCAACGATTCAGGAATTTGGCCTGACCACTGATACATGAAATTATTGGCATCCGGGAGGGCCGTGATCCGGATAATGGTATTGCTGCTGAACACTTCAGCAACAAACGTGTCGGTCACCACGGTTGTAAAATTCGTAGATGGCGGGACACGGCTTTCCACCCGGATTCGTCCAGTCCCGACACCCGGCAAGGATTTGTACGAGTCCAGAAGGTTGACAATGAGTAGATAATCTTGGGCCAACGCCGTCGCCCCCGCGAAAAGCGAGGCGGCCAAAACACCTAGTAAACAATAACGGCTTGTTCTATTCATGATTTCTCTCCTGCTGCAAAATTCCGCAATAGGTCTTACGTTCAAGATCCCCACGTTGTTCATCCTGAAACGGCTGGTTTCCTCTCCAAAACGTCCTCACGGTTTCTCGGCGTTATCTTCGGTCTGAGACGACGGCAACGCCAACAAAATGGATTTCAGCTGCTCCCGCAATTCAGCGGCCCGGGAAGACAATGCGCGATAGTCTTCCGACTGGTTCATCTGACCAAGAAGTTGGGCCTCTTTTTCGTTCAATTCCCTGCGTAGCGCCTGAACTTGTGGATCCAGTTCGTCGGTGCGCTCGGGCACCTGATCCAGTTGGTCATAGAGTTCGCCGAGCGCGCGGCGAATGGGCTTGATTTCAGCCACCAACTCTTGGGCACGCCCGGATTGCTGAAGTTGAAATTCGAGCTGATGCAACGCCCTAAGGTTATCCCTCAATTCTGAGCGGACATCGTCCAATTGGGAACGGAGTTCCGATTCCGGCACGGTCACTCCATCCAAACCGGCTGACACAGCAGACGGACCGGCCTCCGGCCCCGCTTCGGCGAGCGCCGAAACGGGCAGGAACGCCATGAAGAAGAGCCACGACAATAGGAACACGCAACGCCCCCCAGAAGGAAGGAGAACATCTGGTTGCATAGAAATGACATCTGTGCCGATCACTTTTTTTATCCTAAGTCTTGCCACACCGATTGTCAACGACGACCGCCGGTTTGCATCATCCGGAAATTGATCCTGAGAGTGGAAGAACATAGCTTACGGCACCATGACGGGTCTGAAGAACTTCAGTGGATTGCTGGCCGCATTGGTATACGCCATGGCCCCGTTCACGGCCGCCGTAACCACCGACCCAGGCACCACTTGCCAGCCACTGGCCGACAGGTTCGTATTCGCTTGCACGGCATACACCCGGCCGGAAGCCCCAATCCAGCCAAGCGTGTATGGCTCGTCCTGCAAGGTGCCGACCAGAAGGGGGAATTTCGCGGCATTCAAGGGGTCGCCATCAAACGCCACTTCCTTGTCGTCCTGAACCCCATCCCCATCCGTGTCCACCGCCTTCGGAGAGGTGCGGATGCGATATTCGCCGATATTCAGGAGGCCGTCTCCGTCTGTATCGAGCCACGCATCTAGTGGATCGGTCGGCTCCAGGCCATTCAGCAGTTCCCAAGTGTCGTCCATGCCATCTCCATCCCCATCGAGAACGGTCGACAGCCTCAGCAATCGGTGGTTCCAGGTGTCGGCCACGAACACGTCGTCCGAGACGAAGGAGGGCGCCGCGTCGTGAGGGAAGCTGACTTGGCCCTCGTCGGCGCCTTGACTTCCCAACGCCCCGACGGGGTTGCGGGCAGAATCCAACACCTGAATGCGATGGTTCGACGTATCGGCCACATAGAGGCGCTGCCCCAATCCGATCTGTATGCCCATGGGCTTGTTGAACTGCCCCAGCCCGCTACCCGCCGTCCCGGTCTTCCACAGGAAAGCTCCACCCCCGGCGAAACCTTGGACACGGTTGTTGTCGGTGTCGGCTACATAGATGATCCCGTCGCTGTCGACGGCAATTCCCTGCGGGGACTTCATCTGGCCGCTGCCCGTGCCAAACGCGCCAAAGGAGAAGAGGTGATTGCCGGAAGGATCGAACACCTGGATGCGATGGTTGTCCGTGTCGGCCACATGGAAGCGCCCCTGCGGGCCGATGGCTACATCGCGCGGATTATTGAATGCGCCGTTTCCGGTCCCATAGGATCCGAACTGGCGTTCGAAGGCAATCACCCCGGTATTCGTGTTGAAGGTGAATACCTGAATGCGATGGTTGGCAGAATCCGCCACGGCAAACCGGTTAGCATTGGGATCCTTGCCCAGACCATAGGGTGCCGCAAACTGGCCAGCGCCAGACCCACCCGCGCCATACGTGCGGACGTGAGCCAGGGTGTTGCGGTTCCACACTGAAATCCGGTTATTCTGGCGATCCAGCACGAAAACCAACGTGTCCGTCAGGAACAGGCGCGTTGGGAAACGGAACTGGTTGCTGACAGTGCCAAACGACCCCGTCAATGCCTTCTGGGTCCATTCCGGCGTCAACGGTACGACGGGGGCGCGCGGATCCAAGCCCATCTTGACGTAGTATCCATCGGGTATCGAGTCGCCGTTGTTGTCGCGCAACCCATCCATCGATCCGGGGTACCCCAGCACCCGGTCGACCACCCAGGTCCCGAAATCGTGGGTTTCATAGGCGGACAGATCCAGCCGATGGAGACCGGAGTCGCCATAAGCCACAGCCCCTTCGAATGTGGCGGCATCCCAAGCCCGAACATAGACATTCCGTACGGGGGTCGTGGGCAAGAAATCGTGGGTAAATATTTCGTTGAACTGGCCCAGTTCAGGCAACCACTCATAGCCCACGCCGATCCGTCCGTGATTCTTGCCAAATGGGAACGTCAACAGGACCTCGTCGTCGCCGGTTGCGCGGCCATCGGTCGCAGGAGGATTGGCAACGCCGTCAGGTCCGGCATACACGAGTTGGAACAAATTGGCCGTCGGTCCACCCTTCCCCGCCAGGAACTGGCCCATCCAGTTCTTCACGCCGGTGGAGGATTGCGCACGCAGGGTTGGCTGAACCACGTCGAAGGAGACAGGGATTGAGCGAGCATCGAACCCGGGATAATTCCCGCGTACGATCAGAAGGGCCTGATGTTGTCCGACCTTCAAGTCGGCGGAAGAGGCCCGCAGCGTAATGGCCTGCGAGGCGGCGATGATACTGCCGGTCGTTGGAGTAGCGTTCAACCACGGCACGGCTTCGAGCAGTTCGCTTTCGACCAGCCCCTGCAAGATATCCCGCCAAACTCCCTGCTGTTGCCATTCCATGGCATTCTTGTTGCCGTTCCAGAGAACCACCACACCACCTGTCTCCGTTGTGCGCCGCATGATCTTGGAGGCGCCATCGACCGCAAAATAGACCGTGGGGGCGATCAGCGTATCGGGCGTAGCTTCATCATAAGCCATCGGTGAAACGGCCACTTGATCGTTGGGCAAAATTTCAGCCCAGAACGGATCGATGGGCAGGGCATTGGTCAGCCGGGCTAGATCCCCCGCCTCCGTTGCCCGATCCAGCGAGTCCGACCCAACCAAGTCTCGCACACGGCGATCATCCGGACGCGACAACACGTTGGCACCGGTGATAATCAGCTTTCCGCCTTTGTCCAGATAGGTCTTGAGCAGGCTTTCCTCCGTCGCAGAAAGTAGGCGACCGGTCCCGGCCGGTCCGCCCAAATCCAAAACCACGAGGTCTTGCGTCAGCACGACTTCCTTATTGGTGCTATACCGACCGGACTGGACGCCATCCGCGGCGACCAAGTTGTTGGACCACATGGACACGGTCCACCCCATTTGTTCTAGGACAGGACAGACCGGTTCCAACGCATTTTTGTCGGAAATCAATGCAATCCGGCGTGGCTTTGAGACCAAAACCTGATACGTAAACTCATTGGAAGATGAATTGCCCAAAAGTAGTTCCCGATCCTGATCCTGTCCGGATTGAGCAGCAAAAACCAATTGCGTGGAGCCTAAGGTGACTTCAGGCCGACGAAGGGAGAAGTTCGCGCTAAGGTTACCGCCCGCAATGGTGCGGGTGGCCGCGGCAGACTTTTCGTGGGTCACACCCAGCGCCCGAACGCGATAGGTTCCATTGTCCAAACCATCGAGGCGATAGAATCCGTTGCTTTCCGTCACCACCCGACCGCTGGACGTTCCCCAGTATTCGACAACCAACCCACCAAGTCCCTCGTTGCTCTGCGCATCCCGCACGTATCCGGACAGGGTATGGCGCTGGGCCACCGATACGGCAAAGTTCAGCGGCCACGGTCCGCGGGTCGCATGCCTCATCGTCAGCGTAAACGCCACATCGCCCGCCACGGTCGGCATGTTGACGCGGAATCCAGTGGGATGAACCTGCTGTTCCCCGCTCGAAATACCCGGCCAGACAGCGGTATTCTGTACAATGGTGACGCCGGACGTGGAGGCACTTAACGTGCCCGTCGGACTGGCATAAAAGGCAGATCCATCATTAAGCAAATGAATGAATAGATCCACGGTCTCGCCGGGTTCTGCCCGGCGGTCGCCATCGCCCGTCGCGCGGTCGTCAACCTCAACCTGTGCAATGACGGGGAACGGCGCCGGTGCCACATTGACGGTCACCGGCACAACCAATTCGTTGGCACCGCCGCGTACAACGACATGGGCTACGTAGGTTCCGGCAGGCAGTTGGCCACCGGCATTGATCTTGAGGTTGGCCGACAGGGTTCCCAAAGAGGCGATGTTTCCTTTCATGGTGTCCATCTGCAACCAGAAGGCTTGGATGCGTTCAACTGCGCCCGCTGCGTCCAGATGCGCCGAAGTGGCCACCTTCCCTGCCAGCACGGGATCGGAGCGCGACCCCAGCAAAATGGCGTCGCGCAGCATGGCATAGGTGGCCCAGGGCGCGATGGACTTCAACAAGCCCGCCACGCCGGCGACGTGCGGCGCCGCCATCGACGTACCGCTAAGTTTTTCGTAGGCATCCATTTCCCCGTACATGAAGGTGCTGAGGATATCCACGCCGGGCGCAGCGATATCCACTGCGCTGGCGCCGTAGTTAGAGAAGTCAGCCAACGCGCCGTCGTGGTCAGTGGCCGCGACGGACACGATGTTGTCCAAATTGTACGAGGCCGGATACGACGGCAGGGGTGCCCCATCGTCATTACTAGTGCCTTCGTTGCCGGCGGCGGCAACGAACAGATGGTCATTGGCCAGGGCATAGGCGATCATTTCGTATTCCACCCCGCTGAACCCAACACCGCCGTAGCTGTTGTTGCTGATTTTGACCTCGTTATCGACCGCGTATTCCAAGGCGGCCAAAACGGCGGCGGAAGATAGTGTGGCTTCTGGGATGCCCAGCGCGTTGGTCGTCACCGTCGCAACCTTGAGGGGCATGATTTTGGAATTCCAGTTCACGCCAACCACGCCGACGCCGTTATTGCCAACCGCGCCCACCGTGCCGGCCACGTGGGTGCCATGCTCGACGCCGGAAACCGGATCGGGGGAAGGATCGGGATCGTCGTCACCGAAATCATAGCCGGGAACCAGGTTTTCAGCCAAATCAACATGGTCGAGTTTCACGCCGGTGTCGATCACAGCGATAACCACGTTTGTATTGCCCACGGTGGTTTCCCACGCCTCCGGCGCACGAATATCCTCGTGGAGCGTTCCTCCCGTTTGGCGAACATTGTTCAGTCCGTACATCTGCGAATACAACGGATCGTCAGGCTCGGCAAACAATTTCCGTGTGTAGTTGGGCTCCACATAGCGGATGGCCGCATCTGCGGCAAGCCGGTTGGCCACCCATTCCATGGACAGATTGCCAGGAACGCGAACGTGCGCAGCGGAAACCGCGTGGAAGCGCCGCAGCACCTGAGCCCCCACCGCTGCCAGCGCGCTTGCCTGGGCCTGAGGAGCGGCGCTATCTTCGAATCGAACAAGCATTTCCCGCGGGACCGCCTGCCCGGCCGGCAACGCCGTCCAATCGATGGCGGGCAATTCCAGTTCGCCGATCCGGTCATGGGGAATGCCCTCGACGAGTTCGATGCCCATTTCAACAAAACCGGCATACGGACCTTCATTTCTGATCGCAAGCGTCAGATTGGTTTCCTGCCCCTCGCTCACATTGACCGTGATGGGATTTGGCATGGCAGAAACACCCCACTCCCCAACGGCAAAATTCACGTTCCCGGCATTGTCAGACGCAATCACCACGTTTGTCGAAGGTGGAGCACCATAGGGCGCGGGAGGCAAGACATAAACCTCGTAGGCGCCATTGGTCAGGCCGAAAATGGAATATTTGCCGGCGGCATCGGTGAGGGCCTGTCCCGCAACCCCGGCCCCGACCGCCTTGACCAAGGCCCCCTCTACTGGATCGGCCGTGATCAAATCGGTCACCGCTCCGGAAATGGCGTACCGCACCGTCACCGTCAAAGCAAATGTCAAACTTGCAACGGGACCATTCGTATCCGTGATCTCCAAGGAAAACGGCAGGATGACGCCGTCCGAAAGGGTCGAATCGATCCGAATCTGGTGGTAGACGTTTGAGGGAGGATTGAGATACGGACTTTCCATGCCGCCAGACAAAACATGCGACCATGTCGCGGTTCCCTGCGTGACAGTCGTAGCGTCGCTCCCCGTGTAGCTCAACTGCCCCTCCAGCATCAGCGCGTACAGGCTACCGGAATTGCCTAATCGGACATCCAGATCCACGGTTTCGCCCGGTTCCGCAAAGGCATCGCCGTCGCCAGCCAAGACCCGCACACTATTCACGTTAAGGATGGGACTCGCCACAACGGTCAACGCCACGGGAATGAGGATGTCTTCACCGCCCACATCGTTGCTGATCAAGCGCAGGATCGCCTGGTAGGGCTCTTCGGAGGCAACCAAATCCATTGAATCGGCGGCCACTTCGATCGACACGCCGGCGCCGACGTCCAGGAAACCGCCCTCCGGATCGTCGAGTCCCAGCCAGGCCGGGACTTCTGCCATGGCAGAGTGTGGCAGATATTCCACTTCGATTTCGTAGAATAGCGGCAGATCGCCAACATCGTTGTGCAAATCAAGAGTGTCCGCATCGGATTCGCCTTCGTTCACTTCGAACTCAAAGGATGCGGGAGACGCATTGGCAACAGCGGTCCCTAACCCGAAGCTGGCGGTGCCCGCCCCAGACCGGTTGATCGGATCGCTCGGGGAATACTCGCCCGGTTTCAGGGCCTGAATGGCATAGATAACCCCGGGGACCAGACCATGCAAGGCATAGGAACCATCGGCAGCGGAAATGGCCGAAACCTTCGGATATCCCGACGCCTGACCGCGGATCAGAGCTTCGGCGATGGGTGCGCCGGTGAACAAATTGGTGACGAGGCCATATACGCTCTCCCGCTCCACGATCTCCAGAGTCAACGTGTCTGGGAAAGGTCCCTGCCCCCCAGCCGCTGTGGCGTTGTGGAACACGGTGAAACGGGTGCCCAAAGGAATGTCCGGGTCTACGGACAGAGCCAGCTGAGAACCGCTGGACATCTGATCGCCGGGCCCGACATTTCCGTAGGTAACGAGGGTAGTCGATGGTGTTAATTGCACACCGGGAGTCGGCACCGTGACAGAAGCCTGCACATTGCTGAAAGCCTGGGTTTGTGCGGAATTATATACATCCAGTTGCAGATGGAAACTTTCACCAGGCTCAGCATATCCATCCCCATCACCGCCTGCGACATCGTCAATCTGATAGCCAATAATATTGATGCCCGGTGGCAGGATATTGGAAATATGCACGTCATCAATGTACCAACCCGCCTCCGTGTCCCGGTCGTTAGACTCGATACGGAACCTCACTCGGATTGTCTGGTTGCTGAAAGCAGCCAGATCAACCGATACAAGTTGCCACCCAGAAGAAGCCCCCTCCACTATGTTGGTAGCCAACGACGATTTAGAGGTCACATTGACCCAACCGGCGCCGGCGTTGACTTCGATGACCCCGAAATCACCCGCCGCGAATTCGTGCCAGGACTGGAATTCGAGCCGCGGGCTCAACTTGACTTCCACGGGCGTGCTGACCACGGAGGCCTGTGCCAAATTGGGATAGTTTCCCGCCAGAACAGTTCCCCACACCCGTTTGCCCGAGGTGGCACCGGTAGGTCCGAACGTCGGAATGCCGTATTCCCAGCATACGACCCCGTTCAGGTTGGTACAGGTCCAGCCGGCAGTGCCAGATTCCATATCGTTTTCATAAACCGTCCGACGAACAGGAGTCACGAACGTCAGATAGTCCTGTTCATTGGTGGACGTCAAGTCCACGGGGATTGTGCCCTTATTGTCCGCGTAATCTGCGGACAAGGCGGCCAGACAGTACCTAGTGGCTCCCTCCACGGGGAAGGTCACGGCATGCACGTATTGCGTTTCGCCGCCAATCACAGTGGGCGTTTCCACGAACGTCCCGCCGACGACTTCGGGCAACACGGCCAAGCCACCGGCCGGGATCTCTTTCGCGAGGATATACCGAGAATCCGCCGGCTCATCCGTTTGCCATTCAACCGTGACGGAATCCTCTGCCAAATTGCTCAATCTCAAGTTGCCGATAACGGGCGGGGTGTCGTCGATCGGCACCGATTTCGTCGTCGGCTGGGCGCCCGGAATCAGGTTGGTATAGGTAACGGTCAACACGTCGCCTTCAACCGCCCGTGTGCCCGTGGCCAGCGTAACGGAACCGGTATAGGACGATCCGACCGCAACCGGCAGCGAAAACGTGTCGTTCCATCGAATGGCCCCCGCAGGGGGCCTAACTTCAACGCCCGCCGTCACTTCAGTGGGCAGCGGGACGGTCAACGTGGGATCGTTCACCGTCACGCGAACCGTGGCATCCGAACGATAGGCTTTCCTGTCGAATGTAATTTGCGGTCCCAACGCGTTCATGGCGGCAACCAGATCCAGTTCCCCACCCGTCGCCACCTTGCCGGCCAGATTTGGATTCGGAACCGCACTTTCCAAAAGGGCATCCCGGATTTCCTGATAGGTGTAGTTTGGATTCATGCTCCACAACAAGGCCGCGGCGCCCGTCACGTGCGGACAAGCCATGGAGGTGCCTTGATAGGAATCCATCTGGGTTCCGGCGCCGCCTGGGACCGTGCTCAGGATATCCACACCCGGGGCACCCAAATCCACGCTGTCCTTGCCGTAGCAGGAGAAGCTAGCCAACGAACCGTCCGACGCAATGGCGGCCACGGCAATGATGTTCGGCAAGTCGTAGCTGGAGGGATAGTGAGGAGTCGCGTCATTATCCACGCCATCATTGCCTGCCGCTGCGACAAACAACTGCCCATACGTTTCCCCTGCTTTTTTGATGGCATCGTACAGTCCCTGGCTATATCCACCGCCACCCCAGCTGTTGTTCGTAATCTTGATCTTTAGGGCCGTATTGGTAGCCGCGTATTCGACCGCGCGAATCGCATTGGCCGTGGTTCCCGATGGATCCAGGAATTTCAGCCCGATCATTTTGACGGTCCAGTTCACCCCCGCCACACAGATCCCGTTATTACCTACGGCACCGATCGTCCCCGCCACGTGAGTGCCGTGTCCATCATTGTCCTGCAGGTTAGCGGTGTTGTTGGCAAAATCATAACCACCGGGAGCAATATTCGCCGCCAAATCCTGGTGCGTGGTGAAGATGCCGGTGTCGATGACCCCGACCACAACCTCTGAACTACCTTGGGTGACATCCCATATCTCGGGTGCCCGAATGCGTACCATGCCCCACAAGTCACCATAGGATGGATCGTTCGGGGTCGTTGCATACGCCCTCACGACATAGTTGGGTTCGACATAGGCCACCGCCGGATCAGCCAGATACCGCTTCGCGGCTTCGGCCAGAGAGAGCTGCTTGGGAAGCCGAACTTGGGAAAGAGGCGTTATCGAAAACTGCCGAACAACCTTTGCGCCAAGCTGTTGATTCAACGTTTGAACGCTGGTAGGCACCACATCGCTCTTGAAACCAATCAGCAGTTCACCGGGAACATATTCCTCGGTGTAAACCGGGTTGTTCCAATCCATCCGGACGGGGGTGGCGGCCCAACCCTGGCCATCCGCAAAAAGACAGCCGAGGAAAAGCCATGACCCTAAAATCGCCTGTTGTATCTTTCTCATGGAATGGCTTCCTCCGTTGCGGGCGTATTGCCGCCAACCGCGGCCTCCGGCAAAGTGTCTGCGGCCGACGCGGCCAGTTGTTTTTCCAACGTCTTTTGCTCCATCTGCAGTCGAACCTGTTCGTTTGCCAACTCCAAACGATCCCGCTGGATGGCACGGACTCGGTCCATGGCCGCAGTCTGGCGAGTCTGACTTTCGACATACTCCGGTCGGGTCGCCATATGCTGGGTCAACTCTTCTTGTGCATCGATCAATTCCTTCTGAAGAGTTGCGATCCGTTTCGTGATATTCTGGGCCTCCGTATCGCTCTCCAATATCTGCTGGTGCAAGGCGTACTGATCCCGATGCGAAGAGCGGAGCTGAGACTGAACACCTTGCTCTTCCTCTTCCAATCCCCCCTGTTGACGATCCAACTGCGCGAGTCGATCTTTCACTTCGGACAGGCGCCGCTGTACGGCATCGTCGGCTGCCACTTCCTGGCCCGCGGATACCACAGAGGTTCCCTCCACCCCCCGGCTCTGCCCCCCCACCCCGCAAAGGCAAACGGCCACAAGAAAACACAACCACCCCGCACCTGTTTTTTTCATCATGCGTTCTTCCTGAAACTCATTTGGAGGGCATTGTGCCCATTTAGGGTAAGTAGACTCCAAATGGCGACGGCTGGCAACCAAAAAATGGGGTTCCCCAAGCTATCGGGATTGCGCCGTTTTTTCGTCGGGGCACGATGGCGCTGGCGAACAATCGGCCCCGGTGATCATTACGGAAGCGCGGCGAGGAACGCATCCATCTGGGCGTCGGTTCCGATGGTGACGCGCAGGTGGTTACCGGTACGGCTTCCGGGAAAATAGCGCACCAGAATCTTCTGGGAGCGAAGCTCCGCAAAAAGGGTGGCGGCGGAGAGTCCCGGCGGGGGCTCGACAAACAGGAAATTGGCGGCGGAAGGAACAACACGGAATCCTCTCTTTTCCAGCTCGCCAGCCACCCGTTGACGTGTGGCAATGATGCGGCGGGCGTTGCCCTCCATCCAGGGCAAATCCCCCATCGCGGCCAAGGCAACCATCTGGGCCAGCCGGTCCACGTTGTACGAGTCCTTGATCTTGTAGAGGGCCTCGATCAGGTGTGCGGAACCGACAGCATATCCAAGGCGCAACCCGGCCAAAGAGAATGACTTGGACATTGTCCTGCACGCCAGCACATTGGGCATGGAGGTGGCCAGGGGCATGGCGGCCCGCCCCTCGGAAAAATCGGCATAGGCTTCGTCCAAGAGGACCACGCCAGAAAAACGCTGACAGAAGGCGCGAAGGGTTTCCAGGGGGTAGACGACACCGGTGGGGGCATTGGGGTTGGCGATGATGAATAGCGAAGCGGCCAAATCCGCCGGAGGTTCGGCCCAGGCAAACCCATCGGCCAGCGGGATTCCGTGAAACGCAACTTCCTCCGCGGCAGCTAAAACCGGATAAAGCGAGTAGGAAGGATCAAAGGCGGCCGCCCCCCCGCCCGCTTGCGTGAAGGCGCGCATGCACACACGAAGCACCTCGTCGGAACCATTCCCCACGAACACGTTTTCGACCGAGCAGCCATGCAACGCGGAAATCCGTTCGCGGAGGGCCAGGCAAACGGGGTCGGGATAGAGGCGCAGGGCATCCACGGCGCACTCGGCCAGGGCTCGGGCCACGGCAGGGCTGGGAGGATACGGGTTTTCGTTGGTGTTGAGCTTGATGAGCCCATCCACCTTCGGTTGTTCGCCGGGGGTATAGGCTTCGAGTTCCTGGACAGATTTGCGGATGAGCGAGGTCATGCGGGGGATCGGGTTCAAGGTTATCGGTTCAAGGGTTCAGAGGCTGTCAAGAAAAGCTATTAGCGGGGCACGGAATCGGAAGTCTCGAAGCGGATGGAGGCGGCGCGGGCATGGCCATCCAGACCTTCGACCCGGCCCATCGTTTCGATGAGCGGCAAGGTTTCGACCAGGTCGGCGCGCGTAAAGGCCACCACGCTGGTCCGCTTGCGGAAAGAATCGACTGTCAGGCCCGAGAAAAAAGCCGCTGTGCCGCCGGTCGGCAGCACGTGGCTAGGGCCCGCCACAAAGTCGCCTGCGCTTTCGGGAGTCCAGGCGCCAATGAAGACGGCTCCGGCATTTTTGACCTTCTGAAGCCAGCGGCGAGGTTCCTTGGTCATGATTTCGAAGTGTTCCGGCGCAAACCGATTGACGAGATCCATGCCCGTGTCCAGATGATCGGTCACCACGAACAAGGCGCCGGCGGCGGCAGCGCGCTCAATGGCCTCGCGGCGGGAGAGCGACGCCATCTGCCGTTCCATCTCGGCCAGGACTTTCGTTGCGGTGGACATATAGGGTGTCACCAGAAGGGCTTTCTCATGGCCGGTGCCATGCTCAAGCTGCGAAATCAAGTCGGCGGCCACATGGGCGGGAACGGCTGTTTCGTCGGCCAGCACGGCAATCTCGCTGGGGCCGGCGACCATATCGAGATCCACGTCGCCATAGACCAACTTCTTGGCCGCCGTCACATAAGGGCCACCGGGGCCGACGATTTTCTGGACCTTGCGGATGGTGTCGGTTCCATAGGCCATGGCGCCAATGGCCTGAATGCCGCCGATGCGGTAGACCTCCGTTGCACCGGCCACTTCGAGGGCGTGGAGAAGGAAGGGGTCCACCCTTCCCTTCTTGTCGCACGGTGTGCAGGCCACGATTTCCTGAACACCGGCCACCTTGGCCAGAGAAAGGCTCATGAGGGCCGTCGAGGCCAGTGGAGCGGCCCCGCCGGGAATATAGGCCCCCACGCGGGCCAGCGGAGTGAATTTTTCGCCCAGTACGCCGCCTTTGGGCGTGGCCATGCTCCAATCCTTGCGCATCCCGGTCTTGCCAAAATGCACAATGCGCGAAAAAACCTCTGAAGCGCAGCGCTTGAAGACCAGATCCACTTCGCCGGAGGCGGCCATCCGCTCCTCTCTCGGAACGGCGAATTTGGCGGGAGCGAGGGAGAGACCGTTGAATTCCTTTGTGTACTTCTGCACGGCCTTGTCGCCCTCGACCCGGATGTCGGCCAGCACGCGGCGGGCGGTTTCCTCGGCGGCGGGATCAAAGGCCGGACGCTTCAGAAACTGCTCCAGCTCGGGGGATTCCTTGTGGGGAGAAAACTTCAGAATGGGAATGGATAGGGGCATGGGAGGTTCAGGGTTCAGGGTTACAAGTTCAAGGTTCAGGGTTCAAGGTTACAGGTTCTGGATTAGAACAGGGTCAGGCATATTCTGAATTCTGGATGTCGAATTCTGAATTCTCCTCCTAAAAACTCTTCACATTTTCGTTCATATTTCCGCATTTTTCGCATTCGGCCATCGGCACATTCCGGTGATCCAGATACACATGTCCACAAACGGAGCAACGGAAAATGAAAGGGGCCGCACGTTTCCGGGGCATCCTCCGATACCACCGGACAGAATAATACAGCGTGGCAACGAATACCATCGAAAGATGCACGATCAAAAACAAAACCAGCCAATCCGGCAAGGACAGGGCCATCATGGGGCCCCCTTTGCGGGAGGGGCGGAGTTCGGCGCGGGTTCCGGCGGAAGGGGGGACACGCCGGGACTGTACCACGACACCACACCCGTTCGAGGCGCAGTGGCTTCGAGCAGGCGCCAGCCATGGGCCGATCTCGCCAGCCGGCGATCCACCTCCGGCCATCCGCTGGATTGCGTCAACATCATCGATCGGGGAACCCCCGTGGAATCGAACTGCATCTCGATCCGGGCGGACCACGCCCGGTGAGTCCAACTGTCGAAGTTCAGATCGATCCCGGAAAACAGGCGCGATTCCCAGCCATCCGGAAACGACATCCGGGGAACCTCTTTTTCGGAAGTGCGGGGCGGGAAAACGCCGCCCGAATCCTTCAACAAATTGACGCTGGTTTCCGACGACATTCCGGAACGGTGATCCGGCACGGCCATGTCCAGCGCCCCGGCAATGGCAGGCGACGGCAAAAAAGCCTTCTCCGGGCGGGTGGACTGAACCGGCGGCAGGATCCGGGAGCGCTCTTTGCGCAGGACATGGCTGAAGCCGGCCGGCGAGGACAAGGCAAAGACAGATGGCGTCCAGATCGTCCGGATATCGGCGACCTCGCTCTGATTTCCCGCCGGCCACCACGACAGGGGCGAGGGAGAAGCCGGATGTTCCGGTTCCGGAGCCGGAGCCACGCGGAACAGCAGCGCGAACCCGGCCAGCCAGAGGGCCGAGAACAAACACGAAATGCGCGAACCTCTGCGGCAAAAGCGGCGCCAGTGCCGGTCGGAGTCCAGAATGGCGGCAGAACGGTGCATCCGGCCCCTTTCCTACGGCACCACGGGCGGTGGACGCGTGGCGAGAACCACCTCCCGAATACCGGCTTTTGTGGCAAGGTCGTAGATTTCCATCAAGGTGCCGTATCCGGTCCGTTCATCGGCCTCGATCAGCAACGGCTCTTCGCCTGTCGTGTGCGCCAATGCGGTGGACAACCGGTCCAGGGGCATGCGTTCATCGTTGAAAAACACCATGCCCTCCTGCGTCAGGGTCAGTACGCGCGAGCCATACGGCACTCCATCCGTGAAGGGTGCGGGAGGCAGCCGGACGCGGACTCCGGGTTGCAGCACAAAGCGCGAGGAGGAAAAGAAAAACATCAGCACCAGAACGATCACGTTCAGCAACGCCGTCACTTCGATGGGGCCCACGGCACGGCGATAGCGTCCCTTGAAGCGCCGACGGACGCTTCGGAACTGCATTTGGATGGGCTGGTCGGGAATCCTCATGTCCGGGGCCGTTCCCGGTTCTGCCGCCACTGCCGCATGAAATTCATCAGGGCAGAGGCCGAGCGCTCCATGTCGAGCAAGATCGATTCCACCCGCGACACCAGCAGGTTGTAGCCGGCGTAGGCCAGAATGGAAATGATCAGGCTCAAGGCCGTGATCGCCAAGGCGGACCGCAACCCGCCCGTCAGGTCCGCCGACTGCACCAAGGGGGCGTTGAGCTTGGCCGCTTCAAGCATGTTCATCATGCCCTGCACGGTCCCCAGCAAGCCGATGAGAGGAGTGATGCGCGCCAAGGTGGCCAGCCACCCCAATCCCCTCTCCATGCGGGGAATCTCCTCCAATCCGGCATCCTCGATGGCCCGGCTGATGTTTTCCAGCGTATCGTCATGGTGAAGAACCGTGGCCAGCGCCAACCGCGCCACGGGACCGGGAGTTTCCTCGCAGATCGTGGCGGCCTCCACCGTGTTGTCGCGATTGAGAATGTTGTAGACCCCTTTCAAAAAGTCGTCGGCGGCGATCTGGGCACGGTGCAGATTCACGATTCGATCCACAAACACCAGAAAAGCCAGCACGCCGCAGGCTCCCAGCAGCCACATCAACGCGGCACCACTTGTAATCCAATTCCACATAGTCTTGATCTCCGGCCGCCAATGTAGAGGTTCGAGCGGAAGGGTTCAAGGTTCAAGGTTCAGGTGGCGGGGTTGGCGGGAAGTCGGCTACCCCAACTGTGAACCTCTGAACCGTGAACCCCGAGCATCCCCCCCTCCCTCAGAACAGCGCCCAGTGTTCCTTGCGGATGCGTTCCATCCGGTCGCGCGCTTCGGTGGCGGCCGGAATGCCGGAATCGGCCACGCGACCATAGATGCCGACTGCCTGCTTCCAATTTCCGGTGCGCTCCTGAAGGGCGGCTGCACCAAAAGCGGCGCGGGTGAACCAGACCGTGGCCTCCGCGGGAGGCTGGGCCTCCTGCAGGAAGGAATACACCACCTCCATGTAGCGATCGAGGGCCGCCGCAGCCCGTCCCATCTTTTCGAGGCACCGCCCGATCTTGTAGCCCGCCTGCAAGCGCAAATCCACGGGCGCACCCGCGAAATCCAGCAACGTGCGGTAGGACAGCAGGGCCTCTTCGTAACGGGCGGGGTTCTCCTGCCCCAGCGTGTATTGGCAATCGCCTTTCCGGCCCCAGGCCGCCATGGCTTCGGGCCGCTGTGGAAATTTCACAATGACCTCGTTGAAGGCCAGGATCGCGGCGGCGAATTGCCCAAGCTCGCTCAATACATCGCCTTGGGCCAAAAGCGTTTCCGCCATGCGCGGACTGTCCGGGAAGCGGGACATGAGATCGTTGTAGTGTTCGTTGGCAGCCAAATGCGCCCGCCGGGCCGTGGCGGCGCGACCGGCCCAAAAGAGAGCATCCGGGGCACGGATACTGGCGGGATAGTCGGTCGCCACGCCGACAAAAAACCGTTCTGCCTCTTCAAAATCCCCGGAATTGAAGGCATGCTCGCCCAACCAAAAGCGGACATCGGGGGCGAATTCGGATTGGGAATACTCCGACAGAAACTGGTTGCACACCTGAAGGGCCTCCGCATCCCTCCCCAGCAAATACAGGCACCAGCCGCGCATGAACATGGCCCGGGCCGCCGGCTTGGTTTGGGGGAGCTGGTCGCGAATCCGTAAAAAATCCTCCAGGGCCGACTGGAAGGAACCCATGCGGTAGCGAATGAGCCCGCGCGACAACAGGGCCGTGGCGCAGGGTTCCGGCGCGCTGCAGGAATCGATCAGGCGGCTGTACTGCTCAATGGCGGTTTCGAGCGCCCCGCGCTCCTCGTACAGCGTACCGAGACGTAGCGTGGCCGTCCGGGAGAATTCCGACTCCTTCTTGGCGCGGCTCAAATCCAGAAGCCGGATCTCTCCTGCTTCGGTTGCGCCCAGGGCAATTTCGGTCTCCGCCAGTTGAAGCTGTGCGCGCCCCGCCAGCTCCTCGCCCGCAGGAGCCGCCGCAAGGACGGAGGCATAGGACGCCTTGGCTTTCGAGAATTGTCCGCTGGCAAACTGCGCATCGGCGAGCTTTTGCAGGAGCGGCAGGCGGCAGGCGGGATCTGGCTCCGCCTCGACGGCCCGCGCAAACATCCGGGCCGATTCCTCGAAGCGCTCGGCCGACCACAACGCCCATCCCCTTCCAGCCAGAGCGGAGGCCGTCCCCTCCCTGCCATCAAACGCATCCAGCCACGCCTGGTACTCTGCAGCCGCCTCGTTCCACGCTCCCATCTGCGACAGGCCATCGGCCAGCCCGAGCTGCAGTTCCGAAGCCCGTGTCTCGTCTGGCACCTGCGCCGCCATGGAACGCATCAGCGCAACGCCCTCCTCCACCCGGCCCGCGAGCAGAAGCAGCTTGGCCTTGATAACCTGGCTTTCCAGCTGCAGGACCGGGTCCGTGCTGGAGGAAATCCCCCGGTCGATCATCTCCAGCGCGGCCGTGAAATTGGACTCCGTGCCCAACGCCTGCGCGGAAACCTGGAAAGCCTTCGCGCGGGATTCCGGCGTCCAGTTCGTATTCACCGCCAACGCCTGCAACTGCTTCATGGCCTGCGGGCGGTTGCCCTTCTCCAACTGCCATTGAACCGATTTCAACTGGGCCCGTTCGCTCCAGATTTGTCCCGCATACGCGGTTTCCACGTGCGCCAACGCGGCCCGCCCCTCCTCCAACCGTCCCGCTCCCGCCATCGCTTCCCCCACTTCCAGCCACGCCGCCGGAGTTTCGGCCGCGTCCGGATGCTGCTTTTCCAACATGCCGCACACCTCCCTCGCCGCATCCCACGATTCCTGAACCGCATAGATTCGTGCCAGCAACTGCAGGGCCCGGGGAGCGGACGACTGGTCGGCATATTTCTCCTTGAACCCCTCCAGCTGCGCCGTGGCCTCCGCGGGCTGTCCCAGCTCGAAAAGGGCCTGCGCGCGCGCCAGGGCATAATCGGCCGCCAATGCGGCAGACCGGATCTGGGCGCCATTGGCATCCAGAACCTTCCAGGCGGCATCTGGATTTTTCTCGGCCAGCAGCACGCGGGCCAGCCAAAGGCCCCCTTCCGTCTGACGGCGGCGGTCGGGTGCGCCGGCCACCAATTCTTCGAGTCGGCGCCGCGCCAGCCGGTACAGGCCGTCCTCATAGGCGGCACGCCCCGTCGTCAGCAGGCGGTTCGATTCCTCGAGCGTCAGCCGACCGGTCGGCAAAGGCTCCTCCGGCTCCTCCTCCTGCGCCCGGCACGGAACGGCCCATGCGGCCGCCCAAGCCAGGAACATCCAGATGATCCAACGATTCTTCATTCCTTTTTCGCCGCCGCGCGGCCTTTTTTCCTGAGTGGCTTTTCCGCCGCGGCGCCACCCAGCATCGGCCGCAGATATTCGCCCGTATGCGAGGCCGGATTCGCCGCGATCTCCTCCGGCGTGCCGCAGGCCACCACGCGGCCGCCGGCATCGCCGCCTTCCGGTCCCAGATCCACAATGTAGTCGGCGGTCTTGATCACGTCGAGGTTATGTTCAATGATGATCAGGGAATTGCCCGCATCCCGCAGGCGCAGCAGAACCTTCAGCAAGCGGTCCACGTCGGCGAAATGGAGGCCCGTGGTCGGCTCGTCGAGCAGATACAGCGTTTTGCCCGTGTCGCGCCGGGACAGTTCGGCACTCAGCTTCATGCGCTGTGCCTCGCCGCCGGAGAGCGTCGTGGCGGGCTGCCCCACTTTCAGATAGCCCAGGCCAACCTCGCTCATCGTCTTGAACTTGCGCGCAATCTGCGGCACGGGCGCAAACACCTCCAGCGCCTCGTCGATGTTCAGGTCCAGGATGTCGGCGATGCTCTTGCCGTGCCACTTCACCTCCAGCGTTTCCTGGTTGTAGCGCCGACCGCGGCACTGCTCGCACGTGACATACACATCGGGCAGGAAATTCATTTCGATCTTGAGAATGCCGTCACCCTTGCATTTCTCGCAGCGGCCGCCCTTGACGTTGAAGCTGAAGCGCCCCGGCGAATAGCCGCGCATCTTCGAGCCCGGCAACTGCGCGAACAAATCGCGGATGCCGTTGAACGCGCCCGTGTACGTCGCCGGATTCGACCGCGGCGTGCGGCCGATCGGCGATTGGTCGATCACGATCACCTTGTCCAGATGCTGCATGCCCGCAATCTTGCGGTGCTTTCCGGGTTTTTCCTTCGACGTGTAGAATTTCCGGAAGAGGGCGCGTCGCAGGATGTCATCCACCAGCGTGCTCTTGCCGCTGCCCGACACGCCCGTCACGCACGTCATGCACCCCAGCGGGAAGCGCGCATCGATGCCCTTCAAGTTGTTTTCCGCCGCGCCCAGCACCTCCAGCCAAGCCTCGCCCGGCACGAGCCGCTTGTGCGGGACATCGATGGTTTTTACGCCGTTCAGGAACTGCGCGGTGAGCGAGCCCGCCGACTTCAACAGCTCCGGCACCGTTCCGGCAAACACGATTTCCCCGCCGTGCACGCCGGCGCCGGGACCCAGATCGATCACATAATCCGCCTCGCGGATCGTCTGCTCGTCGTGCTCCACCACCACCACCGTGTTGCCCAGGTCGCGCAACCCTTTCAGCGTGCGCAGCAACTTCTCGTTGTCGCGCTGGTGCAGGCCAATGCTCGGTTCGTCCAGCACATACAGCACACCCACCAGCCCCGCGCCCACCTGCGTCGCCAGCCGGATCCGCTGCGCTTCGCCGCCGGACAGCGTGCCGCTCTCGCGGTCCAAATTCAGATAGCCCAGCCCCACGTCGCACAGGAAATGCAGCCGCTGGCGCGTCTCCTTCAAAATCTCGTGGCAGATCTTCGCCTCCTGCTCCGACAGCGGCAGGCTGCCGAAAAACGCCTCCGCATCCTGGGCCGACAGCGCCATCACCTCCATGATATTCTTGCCCGCCACCGTGCAGGCCAGGCTTTCCGGCCGCAGTCGCTTGCCCCCGCACGCGGTGCAAGGCAGGCGGCTCATGAAATCCGTTAGTTTCTGCCGAATATACTCGCTCTCCGTTTCCGCATACCGCCGCTGCAAATTCGGCAGCACACCCTCGAACGGCTTGCTGTATTTCCGCCACGCCCCGCCCCGCCAGAAGCCCAGATCGATTTCCTCTTCCCCCGAGCCGTTCAGGATCACCGAGCGCGCCTTCTCGGGCAAATCATCCCACGGCGTGCCCATGTCGAAACCGAAATGCTTCGCCAGCGCCCGCAGCAGCCCCTTGCGGTACATCGCCTCGCGCCGCCCGCTCGGACGCCACGCCGCGATGGCGCCGCCATCGAGCGACTTCGTTCCATCCGGCACCACCAGCTCCGGATCGAACACCTGCATCTGGCCCAGGCCCGCGCACACCGGGCACGCTCCATAGGGACTGTTGAACGAAAAATTGCGCGCCAGCAGCGCCTCGAAGCTGATTCCGCAATGCGCACACGCGTTTTTTTCGGAGAACAACTGCGGAGTCCACGCCTCGCTGCCCTTTTCCTGGAAGAGCGCATTCAGGATTCCCTCGCCCTGCTTCAGCGCCAGCTCCACCGAATCCGTCAGCCTCCCGCG
>CAYNHA010000025.1:0-12429 GCA_964397035.1 uncultured Verrucomicrobiota bacterium | reverse complement strand
GAAGTGCTGCTGGACGACGCCTACCTCCTCCTGTTCGAGAAGAAGATCTCGAACCTGCAAGAGCTGCTGCCGGTGCTGCAGAACGTGGCGAAGAGCGGCAAGCCCCTGCTGATCATCGCGGAAGACATCGAAGGCGAGGCGCTGGCCACGCTGGTGGTGAACAAGCTGCGCGGCACGTTGCAAATCTGCGCGGTGAAGAGCCCCGGCTTCGGGGATCGCCGCAAGGCGATGATGGAAGACATTGCGGTCCTGACCGGCGGCAAGTTCATCAGCGAAGACTTGGGCATCAAGCTCGAGAGCCTGTCGCTGGCGGACATGGGCCGTGCCAAACGGATCACGGTGGACAAGGACAACACCACGATCGTGGAAGGTGCCGGCAAGACGAGCGACATCCAGGGCCGCATTGCCCAGATCCGCCGCCAGATCGAGGAGACCACCTCCGATTACGATCGCGAGAAGCTCCAGGAACGCCTGGCCAAGCTGGCCGGTGGCGTGGCGGTCATCAATGTGGGCGCCTCCACCGAGACGGAGATGAAGGAAAAGAAGGCCCGCGTCGAAGATGCGTTGCACGCTACGCGTGCGGCCGTTGAAGAAGGTATTGTTCCGGGCGGCGGCGTGGCGTTGATCCGCGCGCAGGCGGCGTTGGACGACCTGAAGGTGGCGGGCGAAGCCGCCATTGGCGTCGAGATCGTGCGCCGGGCGTGCGAAGCTCCCCTGCGCCAGTTGACGGACAATGCCGGTGTGGACGGCTCCATCGTCATCCAGAACGTGCGCAACGGCAAGGGCGCCTATGGCTACGATGTGGCCAAGGCAACCTACACCGACATGATCAAGGCCGGCATCATTGATCCGACCAAGGTCACGCGCGGCGCGTTGCAGAATGCGGCGAGCATTGCGGGACTGCTGCTGGTGACCGAGGCGATGATCGCCGAGATTCCCCAGAAGAAGGAAGCGATGCCTCCGATGCCCGGTGGCGGCGGCATGGGCGGCATGGACGGCATGTACTAAGCCGTTTGAGGTTTCCCGCAGCGGGGCGCATGAATGTGCGCCCCGCTTTTTTATTCATCTCCCCGTGAGTTCCAGTGAGTTGTGCGTTGCAACCCATCCAGGTGTGTGATAAAAACCCCGGATAAGAGTCGGAATTTTTTCCGGCCGGTTGGAATGAACGGTTCGAAGTTTCCACAGTGTGGAAAACTTCAGGGTGGTTCTCCGCAATGCGGGGGCCCGCAATGAAACGAGTGAGCGCTATGGACGATGAGGTCAGCCCGGAAAACGGGACGCAGGAAAAGCCGGAACTTACGTTGGATTTGAGTTTTGTGCCGACATGGGCACGGAAGCCGCCGGAGAATCCCTACATGGGCCGCGAGGATCATGGGGATCGGTTTCAGGATCGCCCGGGTGGACGGCGCGATGATCGTGGTGCTCCTTCCTCCCGCCGCGGCGGAAATGATCGACGGGGACCTCGACCGGAAGGCGGCTCGCGTACCGGAGTCGGGCGTCCTGCAGGCGGGGCTCCCCGGCCAGCCGGGAGGGACCGTCCCGAGGGGGGATTTTCCCGTCCCCGTCCGGAGGGAGATCGCCGCGGGCCGCGCCGTGAAGGGGAAGGGCGCCGAGAGGGTGGCGATCGCCGTCCTCCTCGCGAATCCATGCCCCGCATCAATGTCCGGGTCTCGTTCTTGCCCGATCGGGAGCGGTTGTCGCTGGTGGTCCGGGATATCCAGGTCAGCCGGCGTGCGTTTCCCCTGATTGAAATCGCGAGCCGGTTTTTGAGCCGGGATGACCTGTACTCGGTGAAACTGGAATTGCCGCCGCCGGCGGAGGGTGCACCTCGGCAGACCTTTGTGCAATGTCTGGAGTGCCGAAGGGTTTTCCTGACCCGGGCAAATGCCGAGGCGCATATCCTGAGCGACCACATGGATAAGTTTTTCACCATCGAGGAAATCGAGGTGGAACCGCCTGCGGGGGCCTTTGCCTTCGTGGCGCGTTGCCGGTTGAGCGGGGTCCTGCTGGGACCTCCGAACCACCATGGCTACAATGAGAAAATCCAAGAGATCTGGTCTTCCCGTTTTGCCCACATGTCCCGGGCGGAATACCTGGGCCATATCGAGACCTTGAAGGACGAGGCGTTGATCGAGCAGTGGAAAGACTCGCTGCGCAAGAAGACCGTGTATCGCCTCAAGGATCTTCCCGAGGGGCAGGAGGCGGTTTCCATGACCCGCGCCGAGGCCCAGGACTGGATCCGCGCGGGCAAGCTGAATCCTCTGTTGCGCGAGTCGGCCCGGTGCATGGTGCCGGGGGCGCAGTCCAAGCGTTTTGACGATGCGGCGTTGCGGTCGGCTGTTTCGCTGGCATGGCAGAAGGAAACGCGGTTTCCGTTCACCCTGTCGCTTGCGCTGCGGCCGGCTTTCCGCCACATGCATTTGCACCTCTTCAAGGTGAATGCCAAGGAAACGTATGTGACAGCGGTGCCACCCGTGCCGGTGGATTTGGCTACGGCGCCTGCCATTGTGAAGGAGATCGTGGGCTTCCTGGAGGGGCATCCCGGTAGCACGCGCCAGCAAGTGCTCGAAGGGCTTCGACCGGGCGCGAATCCCGAGTCGCCCGAGGCTTCGGAAGTGCTGCTGCATCTGGGCAATTTGGCAGCCAACGGCGGCGTGATTGAGTTTTTCAATTCCACCATGATCCTGCCTCGCGGCGGAATGCGTTCAGAGGAGAAATCCCCTGCTGCCGCGGTGGAGAGTGCGGAATCTCCGGAAGAGGAAACATCAACCGGCGCATTGGAAGAGGCCCGTGCGGATGCCGGGGAGGCCTTGCCGGTTCCGTCCGATCAGGCCCCGGTGGAACCGTCGGCGCCGACAGAAGCACCGGTGAACCCGGAGTAGCGCGTCATGGGTTTGAAGTATGCAGTGCTGGGCGACATCCACTCCAACGCGGAGGCGTTGAGTGCCGTGTTGGCGGATGCGGAATCGCAAGGTGTCACTAACTACTGCTGCGTGGGAGACATTGTCGGCTACAACGCCGATCCGGAGTTCTGCATTGAAAAAATCCGTGAGCTGGCGGGAGAATCGGTGGTTCGCGGGAATCACGATCATTATTGTTCCCGTCAGGAAAACCTCAATGGATTCCACCCGTTGGCGGCCGACGTCGTGGACTGGACTCGCAAACGCCTGAGCGACGATCAGCGCGCATGGCTGGGCAACCTGCGCTATTCCCGGACGGTCGAGACCTTTATGCTGGTGCATTCCACCCTCGACAATCCGGAAATGTGGGGTTACGTCTTTGACAAGCTGGAGGCGGAGGCCAATTTCGCCTATCAGATGTGTTCGGTGTGTTTTTTCGGCCACACCCATGTGCCGCTGGCCTTTGAGAAAGCGGGTATCGTGAGAGGCGGGCTCTACACCAAGTTGCGCATCACGGCCGGGCGGAAGTACTACATCAACGTGGGCAGTGTGGGGCAGCCCCGCGATGGCGATCCGCGGGCGGCCTATGCCATCTACGATCTGGCCCAGAACGTGGTGGAGCTGCGCCGCATCGAATACGACTTTCAAGCCACACAGCGGAAGATTCTGGCGGCCGGGCTTCCCGCGCGTGCGGCTTCGCGCTTGGAAATCGGCCGGTAGGCCGGCGGGAGAGGGTCCAATGAATCTCAGGCGTTCCGGTGTGTTTTTGTTGTTCTGGTGGGGGATTGTCCTTGCGGCCCAGGCCCAGATTGAAGTCACTTGGTCGCTGGTCCACAACCGCACCATTCTGATGGAGCCGGTCAAGGCCGTGGTTCGCTTGGCCAACTATTCCGGCCGGGACATCGACCTGACGCCGAACGGCACGGCACGGCTGACCTTTGATGTGGAAGATCAGCCCACCTCGACCGTTCCCGCCACGGGCCAGCCACTGGTGAGGAAAGCCGTGATTATTCCCGCCAATGAGACCCGCGAAATCGAAGTCAATTTGCTGGACGCCTATCGCATTGTCAAAGGCCAGTCCTACATGTTGACGCCGATCCTGGAATTTGATGGAACACGTTTTTTCGGAAGCCGGCTTTCGCTGGAAGTGCAACCCGGCATCGAGTTGCTCAAGCGCGAGTACGGAATGCCTTCGTCGGGAGATTCGCGCACGGTTTCCCTGCGGCAGATTTACCGCGATCTGGGAGACCGGTTGCTGGTTCGCATCGACAATTCTTCCTCCGGCTACTGTCTGGGCGTGTACGAACTGGGCCGACTCATCCGTTTTTTCGTTCCCCGTCTGGAACAGGACCGGAACGGATTTTTTCACATCCTGCACCAGAGCGGCCCCGATCGGTTCGTGCATTCGGTGTTTGACTACGATGCCCACTCCCGGGGGCAGACTTTTTATTCTTCCGAAGTGAACAACATCCGCCTGACCCGGACGGAGAATGGCGATGTGGAGGTGGTGGGGGGCACGGCCTACGTGGAGGATCCGGAAAATCCCGGCATGATGGTCGCTCCGGCTCTGCCGCCCTCCCATCCGTACAGCATGACCTTGGGAGAACTGCCGCCCAAGGGCAAGACTTCTGACAAAGACAACCGTGGAACCAAGGTGACGCCTCCGCCCAAGGATAAACGCGGAACAAAGGTGGACTGATGCAAGACGCGAACCATTTTCTGGCCTGGCTGTTGACTGCCCTAGGGGGATTGGGCCTGTTGGCCGGGGTGCTGTTGATTCGATTTTCATCCGCATTGCACAAGGTGCTGAAGGATTTTCCGCGCTCCAAATGGCCGGGGTGGGTGCTGACGGCGTTGTGTGTGTCATGGGTTTCCTGGGTGATCTATCATGCCGCCCTGGGCCGTTTCGAGGGCGTGAAGCCTGTGATCCCGGTGCTGGCGGTTGCCGTTTTTGCGGCAATGGTGGGCTTTCTGGACGAATTGCTGTCGCCGCGTGCCTTGGGCGGCGCTCTGTTGCTGCTGGCGGATCCGGTGCTCGATGGCGTTCGATGGGCCGATTCGTCCTGGCGATTTGTCCCGGCCCTCATCGCCTATGCCTGGGTGATCGTCGGGTGCGCATGGATGCTTCATCCCTGGCTCTTTCGCAAGATGACGGAATGGCTGTGGAAGTCGGACCGGACTCTGTGTATGGCGGCCTGGAGCAAAATCCTGTTCGGTTCCGTCCTGCTGCTGGCGGGTCTTTGGCAATTGCATTGAGAGTGCCGCCGTGTCGGAAGGCATCCGTACGCATGCACCGCGATTCCTGATCCTCCGGGGGGGGGCCATTGGCGACTTCATTGCCACCTTGCCCGTCCTGCAGGCCCTTAAAACACAGTGGCCGGCGGCGGAGATTGAAATCTGGGGCTATCCCCACATCGCGAATCTGGCCGTGGCCGCCGGACTTGCCCGATCGGTGGTTTCGCTGGACCGGGCCGAGATGTCTCGGTTTTTCATTCCGGAACCGCAATTCACGGATGCCCAGGTCATGGCGGTCCGTTCGTTCGATATCCTTTTCAATTATCTGCACGATCCCGTCGGGCAAGTGCGCAGCAACCTTCTGCTGGCCGGTGCCAAGCAGGTGGTGTCGGGTTGTCCTCTCATCAAGAGGGGCCATGCCATTCCGTTCCTGCTCGAACCCCTGCAGGCGCTGGCAATCTATGAAACCGATCTGGTTCCCGTTCTTTCTTTTTCGAGCGAACGCCTGTTGGAGGGTCGCGCGCGGCTACAAGCCAAGGGAATTCAGGGCAAACCCGTGGTGGTGCATCCCGGAAGCGGCAGTGCCACCAAGAATTGGCCCGTGGATCGTTTTGTGGAGGTGATCCGCAGGCTGCGCTCGCAACAACAAGAAGTGGTGGCCGTGGCAGGAGAGGCCGACGTGGAGGCGGTCACCGTGCTGGCGCGCGAGGTTCCGGATGTTCCGCAGTTGACCGGACTCTCGCTGACCGAACTGGCCGAAACGCTCGCGGAGTGCGGTTCTTTCCTGGGCAACGACTCGGGCATCACGCATTTGGCCGCCGCCGTGGGCTTGCCGGTGGTGGCGCTGTTCGGCCCCTCGGATCCAGACACGTGGGCGCCACGGGGGCGGGGGGCCATCCGCGTCGTGCGTGCTCCGGAAAAGGAACTCGAGCGTTTGGAAATCTCCGCCGTGTGGGAAGAACTGAAGCGCGCTTCCTTCCTCTGATTTCGTTTGCGCGGCGCAACAGGGTACGGTACAAACTTCCGCCGACAGGAGCCCTTGCATGAAGTCCGATTCTTTCTACATCACGACGCCCATTTACTATGTGAACGACAAGCCCCACATTGGCCATGCCTATACCACGGTGCTGGCCGATGTCCTGGCGCGCTGCCAGCGCTTGTTTGGCAGGGACACATGGTTCCTGACCGGCACGGACGAGCACGGACAAAAGGTTCAGGAGGCCGCCGCCAAGCTGGGTGTGGATCCCCAGACCCATGCCGACAACACGGTCGTTCGTTTTCAGGAGGCGTGGAAGAAGCTCGATATCCTCAACGACGATTTCATCCGCACCACCGAGCCGCGCCACAAGCTCATCGTTCAGGAAATCCTCCAGGACCTCTATGACCGCGGCGAAATCTACCGTGATGAATACGACGGCTGGTATTGCGTTCCCTGCGAGCGGTTTTTCACGGAGAAGGACCTGTCCAATGGCAACTGTCCCCTCTGCGGACGTCCTGTCCAGCGCGTGCGCGAGGCGAACTACTTTTTCAAGATGAGCCAATACCAGGATTGGCTCGTGGAGTACATCCAGGCCCACCCGGAATTCATTCAGCCCGAGTTCCGCCGCAACGAAACGCTCGGTTTTTTGCGGAAGCCCTTGCAGGACCTTTGCATTTCGCGGCCCAAGTCGCGCCTGTCGTGGGGCATCGAGCTGCCGTTCGACAAGGACTATGTGACCTACGTCTGGTTCGATGCGCTCGTGAACTACATCAGCGCCGTGGGCTATCGCCGCGACGACGCCCAATTCGCCCGCCGCTGGCCTGCCGTGCATCTGATCGGAAAGGACATCCTGACCACGCACACCGTCTACTGGCCCTGCATGCTCAAGGCGGCGGGTGTGGAGATGCCCAAGACGATTTTCGCGCATGGCTGGTGGCTCTCGGGCGCGGCCAAGATGAGCAAGAGCCTGGGCAACGTGGTGAACCCCCTGGACATGATGGACCGCTACGGCGTGGATCCTTTCCGCTACTTCCTCATGGCCGAGATGGCCATGGGGCAGGATGCCTCTTTCACCGAAGACGCCTTCATCCGCCGTTACAACGCCGATCTGGCCAACGACCTGGGCAACCTGCTCAACCGTGTCATCAGCATGGTGGGCAAATACTGCAACGGTTGTTTGCCTGCGCCCCCCGCCGGTGCGTTTGAGTCCGGGCCCGCCGCCGACCTTTTCCAGCTTGTCGCTGGTGCCGCCACAGGGCTCAAGGCATCGGTCGAGACATACACCCTGCATGCCGGCATCGCGCAGGTGATCGAAGCCGTGCGGGCCACCAACCGATTCATCGAAGTGCAGCAGCCGTGGACGCAAGCGCGCGCCGCCGATCCGGGACCGCTGCACACCACGTTGTATGCCGCTGCCGAAGCTCTGCGCGTCTGCGCCGGCCTGCTCATGCCCCTCATGCCCAGCAAAATGACCGAGTTGCGCGCCGCGCTCGGAATGGAGAATCCCATGACCGTGAATCCGGAAGAACTGTCCAAGTCCGAAGTCCTCCAGCCCGGCGTTCCCGTTGGGGCGCCCGGCGCTCTGTTCCCCCGCATCGAGGCCCAGGCGCCCGAGGCGGTGGCACCGGCCGTCGCGTCCGCCGAAGAATCCAAGGTGGGCAAGAAAGCCGTTGCTCCCGGCACCCTGGCCAATCCCGAAGGCATCATCACCTACGACGATTTCGCCAAGGTGCAGTTGCGCAGCGCCAAGATCATGTCCGCCGAAGCCATTGAAGGCGCCGTCAAACTGTTGAAGCTCAACGTGCTGATGGGCGACGAGCGCCGCCAGATTGTTGCGGGCATCGCCCTCTACTACAAGCCCGAGCAGCTCATCGGGAAGACCGTCGTGGTGGTTTCGAATCTCGCCCCTATCAAACTGCGCGGTGTGGAAAGCCAGGGCATGCTGCTTGCCGCCAGCAAGGGCGAATGCCTCCGCCTGGTCACCATCGATGGCGACCTCTCCAGCGGCGCCGTCGTCAAGTGATGGCTTCTGCGCACTGAACCGTAGGGCACGTGGAGTTGGCTGTGGTTTCCTAGGCCAATCGCCTACGGGGTTGCGATGCGGAAGTACTGGGCGGGTAGGCCATCGATGGGGATGGACCGGCGTTCCAGCAGGTTCGAGGCGCCGATGTTTTCGAGCAGCGGGGCAAAGGCGTTGGTGGCGGCGAGGTCCGTGGCGGCTTCGACGGTGTAGGTGGCGCCGGTGGGGCCTTGCCAGGTGAGGGTGAGCAGGTCGCCATCGGCGGCGGCGTCGCTCAAGATGAAGGGAACCTCCATCGAGAGGACATTGGTGGCGGCGGCGGCGGAGACGAGCCAGAGGTAGACCTCGCCGTTGTCCTCGGAAAACCAGTTGCCGGAGACGGGAGACTGGAAAAGAGTCCGGGCGTTGGTCCCGACGACGTTCAGGGTGGCGTCATCGAAGCGGAGGGCGTAGACGATGCCGCTGGCGGCGGTGAAGCGATACCAGGCGGCGGAACCGGCGGAAGGGAAGACATTGGTGGCGGGGGCGTCGGAAGGGAGCTCGGGGGCGTTGGTGGGCCAGGGGGAAGGGAAGTCGAGACCCAGGTTGGCGAGGCAGGGAGTGTCGAGGGGGGCCGCGGGGTTGGCGAGGAAGTTGCGGAAGAGCTGGGTCATGCAGCCGTTGGTGGCGTAGAGAGCGCCGTGGCCGATGGTCGGCGCGATGACGAGGTGGGCATTGGGAAGGTGAGAGGCTACTTCCGCTGCCCAGTTGGTTCCGGTGGCGCGGTCGTAGGTGCCATTGATGACCAGCGCAGGGAGGGGAGAAGAAACCGGATTGGTGAAGCTGTTGTCGGCCTGGCCGCATGGCTCCAGTTGGGCGGATAGAGACAGGATCTGTTCCAGCGATTGTAGTTGGGATTGGCGAAGGACGTCGGGAAGTTCTTCGCAGAGGCGGCGGGCTTCATCCATGGAGAAGAAGGGCATGAAGTCGTGATTGCTGACGAGGAGAGACATCAGGCCGGAGGAGGCGTTGTCAAGTTCCACGTGGTACTGGGCCAGTTCGGCGAGGGATTGGGTTTCGCCGCGGCTTGCGCGCCAAACGACGCAAGGAATGCGTTCGCGGTCGCCCAAATCCGAGATGCCCATTTGGCCTTCGACCAGATTCAGGAAGAAGAAGCCATCGACGGTCATGGGGGTACCGTCGACTTGCACGACGACCGGGCTGTTGGTGAGTTGGCGGGCGAGGGCGAAGAGATCATTTTCAAAGTCCGGATAGTGCAGGGAGGCTGTCGGATGGTTGGCGACGTCGGAAAATAGGGCTTGGTAGGCGTTGTAGCGGACGGGGCCGCCGCCTTCGAGGAAGGGGATGTTGGGCGCGACGACGCCGTCGAGAATAGCGGCTTCAAGCCAGCCGGGTTGGCGGCGCATGAGGGTTTGCGCCAGGAGCGAGCCGTAGGAGTGGCCGTGCAGGGTGACGTTGGAGAGGGAGAGGGCCTGGGCGATGTCGTCGAGATCGTGGCTGGATTCGAGGGTGTTGATGGCGGACAAGTCGGCGTCCTGGAGGCGGGCGACGCGGTATTGCGTTTCGTCCATGGTTTCGCCGACTCGTGCGCTGAGGTCGGGTTGGGAGAAGTTGATGCCACGCTGGTCGAGGAGAAAGACATCGTGGGTGGCGGTGAAATCGCGGAGGAACTGGGCGAGGGTGGAGCGGATGGAGCTGGTGCCGGGGCCTCCGTGGCAGAAGAAATAGGGTTTGGCGGAAGCGTTGGTGGACGCCATGCGGGCGACAGCGAGCTTGAGTAGGTTGGCGTGTTCTTCGGCGCGGTTTTCGCGAACGAAGACATAGCCGAAGTCGAGGGGACCATAGAGGTTGGAGTGGGTGATGAGGTATTCCGGCCAGTCGGCTTGCGCGATGGGGCGATAAAACGGAATGGCATTGGTATGCGCAGCAAGCGTCCAGGGGCCGGTGTTGGTGCCGTTGCGGAGGACGGCGGCCATGACAGGTTGGTTATGGGCCACGTCGAGGTGGAAGGCATGGGCGCGGTTGGCCTGGCCGAGGTATTCGTCCTCCTCGGTGAAGAGGTAGGCGGTGAGGTCGTGGTCGGTGGCCAGGTCAAGGGTGAGGGGGGTGGAGGAGGCGGGGATGCGGAGCCAGTGGGTTTCGTCGGCGAGGGTGATGCCGTTGGTGGAGGTGCCGGGGGCGAGGACGGGAATGTTGGTTTCGGAGCGATAGGCCACGCCCATGAAAGCGAGGGAGTCGGGTCCGGAGGCGCGGAGGGAGGATCCTTTGTTGCGGCCGAGTCCGGCGGCGAAGGCGATGGCATCGTTGGTGGCGGACATGACGTAGAGATTTTCCGTCTGCACGAGCAGCATGTGGTCGCGCTCGGCGAGACGCAGCATGGGCCAGGCGAGCCGAAGATCGTCGCCGTGCCAGGCGATGTCGTCGGGATGGAGGTTGGTGGCCCACCAGCGGCCGAGACGGTTGCTCCAGGCAGGATGGAACGCGGCGATGTCGGGGGAGCGTTCACCTAGGAGGGTCAGATTTGTCACGGGTTGATCAAAGGTTTGCAGAACGCTGAGGACGCGTCCAGCGGACTGCGTGAAGGTGAGTTGGGGGGCATAGGCGTTGGTGGGGGTGAACCATCCGTTCTCGCGATATGTCCACGCGCTTTCGGTGGATTCGTCGGATTGCGCATTGAAGCGGGCGAAGAGGTGGGTGCCATCATAGCGGAACCGGTCGTAGCCATCGCTGGTGACGAATACCCCGTTGGTGGCCAGGGCGAGCTGTTCGGGCGGCGGGACGGCTTCGGCGGGAGCACCGGGATCAAGCGGCGCAGGCGGGGGGATGCCGGTTTTCTCCTCGTAGGCCCATTGCAGGGCGGCATCCACGACGGCATAGTTCAGGACGGCGCCCTCGTAGGAGTTGCATGAGATGAAGCAACCGAGCTGGGCGTCGGTGGCGACGCGCATGAGGGTGCGGAAATAGGTGGTGCCGCCATCATGCCA
Organism: uncultured Verrucomicrobiota bacterium; assembly: GCA_964397035.1. Taxonomy (GTDB): domain Bacteria; phylum Verrucomicrobiota; class Kiritimatiellia; order CAIQIC01; family Lenti-01; genus Lenti-01. The sequence goes on along the minus strand of CAYNHA010000025.1, from coordinate 1,311 downwards.
AATCACTTTGCCCATGTATTGCAGGTTGAGAGGGTCCAGCAAAAATCCAAGTCCCATGTTCAGCAGGCTGACCTGCTGGTCCAGCGGGACGTCGGAATTCTGCTTGAGGGCCATGGCGCGAAGGGTGGCATTGGAAATCACGCGGGCGTTGTCGCCCATGCCGCCCGCGAGCAGCATGCGCATGTAGCGGGCCATGTCGGAGGCCGTAGAGTAGATGGCGCCGGCGAAGAAGAGGTTGACATATTCATCCGGTTGCACGGTGCCGCGGATATAGGGGCGGGCGAGGTTTTGCTGGATGTGGGGGAGGTCAAAAACGATGGAGGAATTGGTCATGCCCATGCGGTCGAAGAGGCGCTGGCGGGCGAAGACATCGAGTTCCTGTCCGGCGAGGTGGCGGAACATCTGCCCGAGCATGACAAAGCCGCCATTGTTGTAGGCCCACATGGTGTTGGTGGGCATGAGGGTGTGTTCGTCGGCGAGCAGGGTCTGCACGGCATCCGGGGCGCTCAGGAGGGGGCGCACGGTGAAACCCTGGTTGAAGATGTCGCCCGGCAGGCCGGAGTGATGCGTCAGGATCGTGCGCGGGGTGATGGTGTTGTCGGCGAACCGCTGGTGGATGGCGAAGCCGGGCAGTGCGTTTGTGATGGAGGCATCGAGATCGAGGCGCCCTTCCTCGGCGAGCTGCATGGCGGCGACGGCACCGAAGGTTTTGGAGCAGGAGCCGATCATGAAGACGGTGTCCTGGTCGGCGACTTTTCCGCGAGCCAGATCGGCGAAGCCGAAGCCGGTTTCCATCACAACGCATGAGCCATCCACGAGCGAGAACCCGCACCCGACGAGATCATGCTGGGCCATGAGGTTGGTGACGAGCGCGGAGACGCGGGCGATGGTGTTGGTGAGGGTGTAGAGGCGGAGGGTTGCGGGAGTGTCGGTGGCGGAAGAGACGTCGAGGCGGAACGTGCCGGTGGCGGGGCTGGTCCAGCCGAGGCCGTTGGTGAAGAAGGAGGCCGAGGCGGGATCTGCGCCGGGGGAGAGGGAGAGGGCGATGTCGGAAGAAGCGCCGGAAACATGGACGCCGTAATAGACGCCGTGGGTGGCGGTGAAATAGAGGGTGTTGGTTTGGTTGGCGGTCAGGGAAAGGTTGGTGGAGACGCCTTCGGCCAGGGTGGGTGCGCGCGGATAGCCGAGGGCGGCGAGGGCGCGGGAGGCGGCTTCGTACAGGGCTTCTATGCAGAGGCTCCAGGAGGCGGAGCCGTCGGTGTAGTCCCAGAGGGGGAGGAAGGCGGCCATGGAGACGTCGATGTCGGGGCG
>CAYNHA010000024.1:0-13245 GCA_964397035.1 uncultured Verrucomicrobiota bacterium | reverse complement strand
GTTGCCGCTGGCGTTGGTTTGGGCAAAGAGGGTGAAATCGGGAAGCATTTTGGAGAGGATGGCGGAGAGGCCGCTGAACAACTTGGTTTGGAAGAGGAGACCTCCGCGGATGTCGGCATGGCCGGAGCCGGTGGCGAGGGGACCGGTGCCTTTGCCGATGTAGCCACCGACCTTGGCGTTGCCATCCAGGGTGCCGCGCAGGACTCCGGGTGGCTTTTTGAAGGAAGCCGAAAGCAGATCGGCGAGGCGGGCATCCTTGGCCTGCACGTCCACTTCGTAGCGCCAGTTGGAGTCGGAACCCACGGGATAGAGCGAGCCGCCGCCGGTGAATTTTCCGCCATAGGCGGTGGCGGTGGCGTTCCTGAAGCGGAGGCGGCGGCCGGTGACGGTCATGTCGAACTGGGCGGTTTCGGCTTCCCATCGGTCGTAGCCGAACTGCTGGGCGGCCACGCGGGCCTTGAGCTGGTTCATGGAGAAATTGCAGTAATCGAGGAGGCCTTCGACCTGGACGTGGGCAGGTCCGTTGAGTCGGAACGGTTTCATGAACAGGGCGATGGGAGGGCCGAGCATTTCGGTGGTGGCGCGCGGGTCGAGGGTGCTGTCGACATCGAGGCGGAGGGTCTGATTGGAGAAGGCCATGTGGACTTCGCCGCGGGCGATGCCTTCGGGGCGGACGAGGGTGGCGCCGGTGATGTGCATGACTTCGTTGGTGATGTTGAGCTGTCCGTGGAGGGATTGGATGGCGACGCCGAAGATGGACAGGTTGGTGGCCTGCACGGGGCCGAAGCAGTAGACGGCGGGATTTCCGGCGGTGCCGCCGACGATGACGTTGCCGGCCAGGGGTTCCTGGACTCCGAACCAGTTCACGATGTTCTGCATGCTGGGCGTGAGAAGGGGTTTGACGGCGTGGGGGTTGATGGTGCCGTTGACGTGGGCCTGGAAGCGCTTGGTGTCGAGGTTGAAAAAGCCGTCGCTGATCTTGAGGCGGCTGGCGAAGGGGCCGGTGTCGAGCTGGACATTGGCTTTTTCGACGCGGATTTCGGGCCCTTCGCGGGCGATGGACATGGCGAGGTTTTCGATGGGCACCTGGCGGATGGCGGCGCGGGAAAACGAAACTTCCCCGGAAAAATGCTCGGCGGCTGTTGCCAGGGGGGCGGGGCCGACCTGGAGTTCGAGGCGCAGGGGGAAGGCGTAGTTGCTGACGATGGTGGAGGCCGTGGCGCGGAGGCGGGGATCGAGCAGGTCGAGGAACACGTCGGGGGGGAGGGTGTTGAGCAGATGGGCGGAGACCATCTGGTTGGTGGCCGCGAACCAGCCGGAAAGCCCGAGGACGCCGGTGCCTTTGTGAATCTGAACATCGGGCAGGTGAAGCTGCCGGTCTTTCCAGGCGACATCGAGGGCGAACTGGTCGAAGGGCACCCCGCGCACGCTGCCGCCGTGGGGATTGCGGAGGCGGAGGGAGGCCATGTTGGATTCGGGGTGGGCGAGATAGAGGGCGAAGGTGAAGTCGGCGGAAGGGGACTGGAGGAAGGTGATGCCGTTCATTTGCTCGACGCCTTGCAAGGCCCATCCGGGGGCGTTTTCAATGGCATGGACGGCCACCGCCAGGGGGTTGTCGCGCCGCCGGGGGGGGGTGGACGATGTCTTGTAGGCGGGTTCGGTGGGGAGATGCACGGCGCCGCGGCCGCGGAAATGGATGTTGAGGAAATCGGCCGAGAATTCGCGCAGCAGGATTTCGCTTTCCGAGGCGGAGAAGCGCAGGTTGATTTGGTCGAGGGTGATGGCGCGCGATCCCTGGCGGGCGCCGAATTTTCCCTGCCCCAGAGTGGCGCGCAGGGTGCCGTCCTGGATGGAAAGGATGGGTGTGAGGGGGCGCTTGCGCAGGAGGGGAAGGGGATTGGCGATGAGGGTGAGAGCCTTGGCCTCCATGAACGGCTGGGGGGCGGATTGGGTGGCAAAGAGGCGGACGTCGCGGGCGACGAGGCCGCGATCGATCTCAAGGGTGAGGCGCTTGATCTGGAGGTAATAGCCCTGGGAGGCCATGTGGTCGATGAACAGGTCCACGAAATAGGCGGGCAATCCCACGATGTGCAGATAGGCAAAGAGGAGGGCGAGCAGGAGGAGAAGGCTGAAGAAGATGCGCAGGATCCAACTGGAGGAGTGGCGGACGGCCACGAGGAGGAATGCCGCGAAGCGCCGTCCCCATGGACGGCACTTTGGGTGCGAGACTTCGGGTTCAGAATTCACGGGGCGCATCCTATTCGCTTTGGCGTGCCGAGAAAAGGCAGAAAAGCCGGGGAAGTTGGGATGCTATTTCCATTCGCGGAGGCGCTGAAGGACTTCCGGGAGAGCGGCGATGCGGGGATGGCGCTGGCGGGTTTCCTCCAGGAAGGCGATGGTGGGGGGGATGTAGCGGTTTTCGCCGAGGGAAATGCGCTGGAGGAGGGCTTGGTAGATCATGCGGCGGAGGGCGAGGTCTTCGAATTCCGTATGGTCGAAGGTGAGGCCTTCGGAGGCCCAATAGATGGCGTGGGCCTGGGGGGTGCGCCAGTCGAGGGGGCCGAACTGGGTTTCGATTTGGCGGACGCGGGCGGGATCGAGGGGGGCGGCGCCGGAGTCGACTTCGGCGGCCCATTGCTGGCGGTAGGTGGCGGCGAAGGAGTCGGAATCGGTGCCGAGCTTGTGGAGAAAGAGCCAGGCGAGTTCTTGATGAAGGCGGGGGGAGCCGGGGTTGGCGCGCATGCCGTCGTCGCGAAGAAGGAGAATGCCGCTGCGGACCCAGCGCCATTTTTCGGCGGGCGTGGCCATGAGGGCGGAGAGGTTGTAGGCCATGTTCCAGGCGTGGTAGGCCCAGATGGCGGGGCTGCGGGGCTGAAGCTTGGAGATCCAGTCGGAGAGCTGGACGAGTTCAAAGTAGCGTCCTTCGTCCTGGAGGGTTCCGGCGCGCATCCAGAGGACATCGGCAAAAATGCCGCGGAAGCCACCGAGAGCGACGGTGGTGAAGGCGACGGCGGGCGGCATGTTCTGGGTGGGCGGGGCCTGGGTGAGGTGGAGGTCGCCGCGCATGCGCAGGAGGCGAACGTTGAGGAGGGAGGAGAGGAGGAAGAAAAAGAGAATGAAGAGTGAAGAATTGAGAAAGAAGAATTTTTTAGGGGAGGAGATCATGGGGACACCTCAGAAAGTTTTCCACAGTATGGAAAACTTTTTCTCGGTTTTTCCACACAATGGAAAAAATGTTTCCACAGTGTGGAAAAGGCAATGAAGAGTGAAGCATGAAGAATTAATAATGGGGAGAGGCAGGGTGACATCCGAGATTCAGGTGTTTTTTTTGGTGGTGGTGAGGATGGAGGATAGGATACGGCAGAGTTCATCGGCATCGGCGAAAAGGCTCTGGAATTCTTTTGGGGAGAGATAGCTGGTGTCGTGGAGGAGGCGTAGCCAGAATAGGGTTTCCCGGGCCTCCTTATAGGCGATGGACATTTTGGCGACGAAGTCGGCGCGCGATTGTCCGCCAATCGATTCCTCCACGTTGGCGCCGATGGCGGTTCCGCATCGGAGGAGTTGTTTGGAGAGAATCCATTCATTCTTTTTTTTGGAAAGATGCTGAAAGAGTTTCACCATGCGAATGGCAAAGGCATAACTTTTTTTCTGAATGAGATTGTCGTCTTTAGGCATTCTTACTTCTTCATTCATCATTCTTAATTGCCGCTGGGGAGGGCCCATTCGCGGTGGCGGAGGGTGGCGGTGGAGAGGAGGGCGAGGAGGAGGGGGAGGAAAAGGAATTGCTGTAGAAAGTTGCGGAGGAGGTTGCGGGGGGGGAGGCGGGTGCCGGTGGAAAGGGCGTCGAGGGTGGTGTCTTCGAGGAGGGGGCGGAGGGTGAGATAGGTGGCGCGGTAGGTGTAGTAGAGGAGGGTGGCGGTGGCGCGGGCGGCGAGGGAGGGGGCGGCTTCGGGAGCGTTTTCGCCGTGGGTGTGGGAGTTGGCTCCGAAGGGGGAGACGTTTTGGACGAAGGTGGCGCGGTCGACCTGGGCGGCGGCGGAGACGAAGCCGGAGAGCTGGAGGATGAGGAGGAGGACAAGGGTGAGGAAGGTGGCGACGGGCAGGGAGAAGAGGGTGCCGAGGGTGACGCCGATGGCGGCGAAGAGGGCGAGGCGGATGTAGAGTTGGGCGAGGGCGCGAAGGTAGTTGCCGGCGAAGCTGCCGAGGGGATGGCGCAGCAGAAGGCCATCGGCGGGATCGAAGAAAAGGGTGGCGTCGTGGTTGCCGTGGTTGGAGAAGGTGACGGTGAGGGGCGCGGGGGCGGAGGAGGCGGGGAGTTGGGTGAAGAGAAGGGTTTGCGGGGAGCCGGGCATGGCAAGGATGTCGCGGGAGAGGGCGAGGGTGCCGGTTTGGAGTTCCACGGTGGCGCGGATGTCGGCGGCACCGGGGACGGAGGAGTCGCACTTGAACTGAACGAGGAGAGTGGTGGGTAGGGGGGAGGAGGAGTCGAAGCTCCAGGTGCGGGAGGCGCCGGGTTGGATGGAGTAGAGGCGGGCGAGCTGGACGTGGCGGATGGAGTCGAGCAGGGCGGCTTCGGTGGTGTTTTCGGGAAGGGCGCGGCGGGCGCGGAGGAGTTCGTATTCGGCGCGGACGTCGGCTTCGATGTCGGGAAGAGGGGATCGAATGGTTTGGAGGGAGGCGAGAGTGGTTTGGCGGGCGAGGGCGAGGGAGGAATCATCGAAACGGGCGCGGTTGAGTTTCTGGAAGAGGGTGAAGAGGGAGAGGGTGCCGACAAGGGAGAGCAGAACGGCGTTGATGAGAAGAAGGGAGAGCCATTTGCCGAGCCAGATGCGGAGGCGGGGAACGGGTTTGACGAGGAGGAGCTGGAGAGTTTTGTCGTCGGCTTCCTGCGAGATGGCGGCGCATCCGGCCCAGAGGGTGGAAAGGGTGAGGAGGAAGGTGGCGATGCCGAGGGTGTAGGAGAGGTGAAGGCGGATGAGGCCCTCCGGGGTGCCATCGCTGCGGATCGCGAGCGGTAGCAGGAAGGCGGCGGCCAGAACGAGCAGGAGCAGGACCAGAATGACGCGGGATCGCAGGGCGTTGCGGAGCGCGAGGAGGGCGATGGCGAGGATCTGGCTCACGGTTCGGGAGGAAGGGGATTTTCGGCGGCGCGGCGCTCGATGAGCTGGAGGTCCTTGTAGGGGGCTTGGCGGCGGACGTAGCGGGCCTTGGTTTTCTCGAGCAGGATGTGCCAATGTTCGGGGGTGGGCTCGAAGTTTTCCCAGCGTTCCATGGCGTTGGTGATGCGGCACCAGCGAATGCGTTCGCCGCCTTCGAAGATGACGCGGATCTGATACTTGAGGTCGTCTACTTTTTCTTGCCAGCCGATGTTCTTGCGCATAATGGAAAACTGTAGCATGATGGGGCCCATGGGCAAAGTGTTATGAGCAAGTCGCAAGAACCGGGGAAACAGGATGGCGGGTTCGACCCTGCGTCGATCCGGCGGCAGTTTGCCATTCTGGGGCGGGATGTGGCGTGGCTGGACAATGCGGCGACGACGCAGCGGCCGGAGGTGGTGCTGCGGGCGATGGACGATTTCTACCGCAAGCACAACGCAAATACGCGGCGGGGCGTGCACCAGTTGGGCGTGGAGGCGACGGTGGCGTATGAGGGGGCACGGGAGACGGTGGCGAAGTTTGCGGGCACTTCCGCGCCGGAGGAAATCGTCTTCACGGCGGGCACCACGGCGGGCATCAACATGGTGGCGACGGGGTTGGCGCGGTGGGAGATCGGGCCGGGCGACGAAGTGTGGGTGTCGGCGCTGGAGCATCACAGCAACTGGCTGCCGTGGCTGAAGACGGCGCAGGCACTGGGGGCGACCTTGAAGGTGATTCCGCTGACGCCGGAGGGGCGTCTGGACCTGGATGTGTTTCGAAAGGGGCTGGCGGCGCATCGCACCAAATGGGTGGCAGTGGCGTGGGTCTCGAATGTGCTGGGGGCGGCGAACGAGGTGCGGGCGATTTGCGATGCGGCACACGAGGCGGGCGCGCGGGTGCTGGTGGACGGGGCGCAGGGCGTGGCGCATATGCGGCCGGATGTGGGGGCGATGGATTGCGATTTTTTCACCTTTTCGGGGCACAAGATGTTCGGGCCGATGGGCGTGGGCGTGCTTTGGGGACGGCGGGCCTTGATGGAGCAGATGGAGCCGCTGGTGGTGGGCGGCGAAATGGTGTCGCGCGTGGAGGAGCAGTCGGCGAACTGGGCCGAGGTGCCGTATCGCTTCGAGGCGGGGACCTCGAATGTGGCGGGGGCAGTGGGACTGGCGGCGGCGGTGGAGTGGCTGCAGGAGTTGCCGGCGGCGGCGCATGGGCATGTGGAATGTTTGGCGAGACAGGCCGCGCAAGGTTTGGCGGCGATGAAGGGCGTGCGGGTGTGGGGTCCGGTGGTGGGAAGAATTTCGCTGGTGAGCTTCAGCGTGGAGGGGGTGCATTCGCATGATGTGGCGCAGGTGCTGGATAGCCGGGGCATTGCGGTGCGGGCGGGCCACCTGTGCGCGCAGCCGTTGATGCGGCGGTTGGGGGTGGAATCGGTGACGCGGGCCAGTTTTGCTCCGTACAACACGGTGGATGAAGTGCGGCGCCTGCTGGAGGGAGTGAAGGCTGCGCAGGATTTGTTCACATGAGCGACCTGTATCAGGCCCGGTTGCTGGTGCATGCCAAGAACCCCTATGGCGCGGGCAGGGTGCCGCGCGGAACCGAGGATGCCGAGGCGCTCAATCCGGGATGCGGGGACGAGATCCGGGTGCGGATTTTTTGGACGCCCGAGGGGACCGTGGAAAAATTGGTTCACGAGCTGCATGGTTGTGCGGTGAGCGTGGCGGCGGCTTCGATGGTGGCGCGTCGGCTGGAGGGACGTACGCGCGGGGAGATCCGGACGATGGCGACGGCCTTTGCCTCGCGTCTGGGGCGAACGGGGTTCGAGGAGGAGTGGGGCGATTTTCAGGCGTTCAATGGAATCGAGATGTTTCCGGCGCGCATCCATTGCGCGCGGCTGGTATGGCAGGCGGTGGAGAAGGCGGTGGCGAAGGAGCCGGGCGGGCCTGCATGAAAACCGCGCGGTTCTGGCATGCGGTGGAAGACGGCGTGGTGGAATGCGAGCTGTGCCCCCACCACTGCCGGATGGCCGAGGGCATGAGGAGCCGCTGCCACGGGCGCGTGAACCACGGGGGCGTCTTGATGGCCGAAACGTGGGGAATGCCGGTGGCGATGTGCGAGGACCCGATCGAGAAGAAGCCGCTGAATCATTTTTTGCCGGGCAGCTCGGTTCTCTCGTTGGGAACGTTGGGGTGCAATTTGTCGTGCCGTTTTTGCCAGAACTGGGAGCTGAGCCATCCGGCGGGAGGGGTGTTCAATCACGGCAGGCCCGTGTTGCCGGAAGAGGTGGCACGTGCGGCGGCGGGCAGAAAAAACCCGTCCGTGGCGGTGACTTATAACGAACCGGCGGTTTGGGCCGAGTATGCGATGGACATCGCGGATGCCTGCCATGGGGCCGGGGTGCGCATGGTGGCGGTGACATCGGGCTATTTTGAGGCCGAGTCCGGGCGCGAGTTTTTCCGCAAGATGGATGCGGCGAACGTGGACTTGAAATCATTTCGGGATGATTTCTATCGGCAGTTATGCGGCGCGCGGCTGGCGCCTGTGCTGGAAACGCTGGAGATGATTCGCCGGGAAACGGCTTGCTGGCTAGAGGTGACGACCCTGCTGGTGCCGGGCTGGAATGATTCGGACGGAGAGCTGGATGAATTGACGTCGTGGGTGGCGGGTCATCTGGGCGTGGAAACGCCGCTCCATTTCAGTGCCTTCCATCCGGATGGTGAGATGTTGGAAGTTCCGCCGACGCCGTTGGATTCACTGCGGCGGGCGCGGGAGCGGGCCACGGGCAATGGGTTGAGGTACGTGTATGCGGGCAATGTCCGCCGGATGGTGGATTGGACTGCGACACGATGCGCATCCTGCGGAGCGACCCTGGTCGAGCGGGATGGGTTCGAGGCGAAAATTGTCGGCATGAAGGGTGGCGGTTGCTGTGCGGCGTGTGGTACGGTCTGCGCAGGAGTGTGGGAGTGAGAACCAAGGAGATCATCATGAAGAATTGCGTTTGGACCGTGTTGTGCTTGGTGTTGGTCGTGGGGTTTGTTGGGGCGGGATGCGACGGGGGGGATGATGAAACCCTGGGTACGCCTGCGGTGGATGTCAACGGGAAGTGGGATGTTCGCATGGATGGAACAGCATTGGGGGTGATGACGTTTGATGTGAAGAAAAACGGTGCGCTGTCGGGATGGCTCCACACCTTGCAGGATGTGACGGGTAGGTTGCAGGGCGGCATGGATGGCTATGTGGCCGATTTTACCGTGCAGTTTGCCAACGGATTATACTGGTCCAGTGTCCTGTTCAATGCCGATGCGACGTCGGGCAGCGGGACTCTCGTGGATGACAAAGGGTTCCAAAGGCTTTTGCAGTTGACTCCACAGGCGGCCGTGGCGGCGGGGCAGTAAACTTCAGGACAAAGGGGGGACGCAAGAACACGTGTGCTCGTGCGGTGGGAAGCGGCATGGTCAAAAAAACTAGTTATTATAATAACTAGTCAATTTCGAGGGGGGCCTTCGACTGATGAATCATCCCTTGCGAAAGTGAGGGGATTGAAGTGGTTCTTTCGCAGGGACGATGGGGTGGAAAGGAAACGGGGAATCAGCCGGCGGCTTCGGAGGCTTCCTTGAGCCGGGCGATGGCGTTGTCGAATTCGGAGGCCCGGGCGAGGAAGAAATGGCACGGACTGGCGCACAGTTGCTGCACATCCGCGCGAAGGGCTTGATTGAAGGGGTTGAGCAGGGCGACGAGTTTTTCCCTGCCCAGCGTTTCAAAAACAATGGCCCCTCGGTTCACCATGAAATCGGCCGGAAGCAAATGGGCCAAGTCGGGGCGCATGGTGAAGCAGGAAAGGGAAATGAAGGGGCTTCCGGTTTCCTCGGATTCCTGGGCAAGGAAGGAGAGAATGCGATCCTGACTCTTGTGCTGTCTGGCCTCCAAGGTGTGGAGAACGGAAACCGTGCCGCCGTTGTGGGAGGCGGACATTTCCGTCAAGTCACGTACCAGAGCCGCATATTCTTCCTGGCTGATTTCATGGTGTTCGAACAGTTTCCACGCCAGATCGATCTCATCGGAAATGTTAAACGTGCTACGGGGGGGGGGCATGGGGGCACGCCCCTGCTGGGCGCGGGCAATATCTTCTTCGGACAAGCTTGAGGGAATTCCGTTGCCCGCATCGAAAGCCTCAACCCAGGCCCGGGCGCGTGGATGATCATCCTCCCTTAGCATGGCGACATGCTCGCTGAGTGCTTGCAGGTTATTCTCAGCCAAGAGAATATCGGCCAAATGCAGGCGATGGGTCAGGGCAATCTCGGGTTCCTCGCAGGCCTGGGCAGCCAAGATGGCGGCTTCCAGCGCGCCGCGGTCGTCGGGCATGATTTCCAGAATCCGCTCAAAGGTCTGGAGGGCACTGCGTTCCTCTTCGATCTTGGCTTCGTCGCGAACGGGTTTTCGGTCTTGGGCCATGGAATGACTTCCTTACGCATTGTTAATATCAGAATTGATAATTTCTGGCAAGGGGCTATAGTCATGCATGGATCGTCTCAATTATGTGAAAGCAGAACCAGGCAATGGCTGAAAACGTAGGTAAAGCAGGCACATCGAACGCGGCCCGAATCAAGGATATTCTGCTGCGGCGCGGTGCGATTGCGCCGGATGTTCTGGCGGAGGCCGAGCAAGATGCCTTGAAATCCGGTGTCCGGCTGGAGAAATATCTGGCCGACAAGCACCGCGTGGCGCCCGTGGAGATGACGTTGGCCCTGGCGGAATATCTGCGGATGCCGCCCATTGGTCTGACGCATTTCACGTTGAACAAGTCCTTGATGGATCTGGTTCCCCAGGAAATGATGCAGCGCCGCAAGGCGGTTCCGATTGCGCGAGTGGGGCGATCGCTGACAGTGGCTTTGGGCGACCCGTTTGATTTGACTGCGATTGATGAGTTATCCGCCACGACGGGGTTGAAGATCGTGCCGCTGGCGGCTCCCGCACCGGAGATTCAGGCGATTTTGGACCGTTTGACGGCGGACGCCACCAAAGGTCTGGATCTGGATGCTCTGATGAAGGAGGAGGGGGAAGTCCAGATCGTCGATGAAGGCACGGAGGAGCAGAGCCTCGACGAGATGCTGGAAAGTGCGGAGGGGGCACCGGTCATCCGCATGGTGAACATGATTTTGGTGGAGGCATTGAGAACGGGGGCCAGCGATATCCACATTGAACCGATGGAGAAGAAGGTTCGCTTGCGATACCGCATTGACGGCAATCTGGTGGAAAAGCCCGGTCCGCCCAAGGGGTTGCAGAATGCGGTGCTGTCGCGCATCAAAATCATGTCGGACTTGAACATCGCCGAGCGCCGGATTCCCCAGGACGGTCGCTTCAACATCAAGGCCATGGGCAAGGAAGTGGATTTGCGCGTGAGCATCCTGCCCACGGTGCATGGGGAGAAGGTGGTGATGCGCACGCTCGACAAGAGCAGCTTGTCGCCGAGCCTGGGCGCGCTGGGACTGGACCCGGTGGCGGAAAATTCCATGCGGTACGCCATTCGCCAGCCTCACGGCATCATTTTGGTGACGGGGCCGACAGGGAGCGGAAAGACCACCACGCTGTATTCCTGCTTGCAGGAGCTGAACACGGAAGATGTCAACATCGTCACGTGCGAGGATCCGGTGGAATACCAGTTGGCCGGAGTGAATCAGGTGCAAGTCAATGCCAAGGTGGGCATGACATTTGCGGCGGCGCTTCGGTCCGTGCTGCGCCAGGATCCGGACATTGTTTTGGTGGGTGAAATCCGCGATGGTGAAACGGCGCAAATCGCGATGCGGGCGGCCTTGACGGGCCATTTGGTGCTGAGCACGTTGCACACCAACGATGCGCCCGGCGCCGTGACACGTCTGATTGACATGGGAGTGGAGCCTTTCATGCTGGGTTCCTCCCTGATCCTGGCACAGGCCCAGCGCCTGTACCGCAAGCTGTGCAGCGCCTGCAAGCGGCCCACGGAAATCGATCCGGAGATTCTGGCCAGCAACCATGTGGATCCGCATGAATTCGACGGAGTGACGGTCTACAAGGCGGTGGGGTGTCCGCGTTGCAACCAAGGATACAAGGGACGGGGGGCGATCATGGAAGTGTTTCAAATCAACGATGCCATTCGCCAGGGCATTTTGAAGGGGATGAATTCTTCGCAATTGCGCGAGCTGGGACAGGCCAACGGAATGATCACGCTGAAACAGGCAGGTCTGGACCGGGTTAAGGAAGGACTGACCACGCTGGAAACCGCACTGGAAGTGACGGGAGGAGAATAAAATGGCCACCGCTCCGCAGATTTCGACGCCGTCCAAAAAAGGATTGAAGCGGGGGATTCCCGTGCCGGGTGCCAGCAAGATTGTGAACCAGCATCTTCCGGGTTTCACCCGGCAGCTCGGCGCCATGCTGGCGGCAGGCATGCCGATTGTGTCGTGCTTGCGGGCGCTGGAAGAGCAGACGGACCACAAGGCCTTCAAGGCTGTCATTGCCCAGATGCGCGGTTGCCTGGAAGGGGGCCAGGCGATGTCCGAGGCGCTGCGCCAGTATCCAACCGTTTTTGAAGACTTGTATTGCAACATGGTCGGCGGTGGCGAGCGAAGTGGCGATCTGGCCGAAACCATGGCGCGCCTGGCTTCCTTTCTGGAGGCCAGCGCCAAGTTGCGGCGCAAAGTCAAGTCGGCCATGATGTATCCGACCATTGTGCTCCTGCTCTCCATTGCCATTTCCATTGGCTTGATTCTGTTTGTGGTGCCGGTGTTTGGCGACATGTTCAAGGATTTTGATGCCAAGCTGCCGGCGCCTACGCAGTTCCTGCTCGATTTGAGCGGGTTGCTCAGGCAGAATGCCCTCTATATGATCGCGATTGTCGGTGGTGCGATCTATGCTTTCCGCAAGTGGAAGAAAACGGACAGCGGTGCCTATGCCTGGGATTCGCTGATGCTGAAGCTACCGGTGTTCGGCAAGCTGAACCGCTTCGTGGTTTCGGCACGTTTTGCCCGAATGCTGAGCCAGATGACGCGTAGCGGTGTTCCCATTCTCAGCGCCCTCAAAATCGTGGCGGGATCCACCGGCAACCATGTGGCGGGACGCATCGTCGAGAATGCCAGCGCGGCCGTGGAGAAGGGCGATCCGCTTTCCGCCGGCCTGTTGAACCAGACGGTTTTCCCCATCAGCATGGTCCGAATGCTTCAGGCGGGCGAGAAAACCGGCAGTATTAATGAGATGATGGATAGCATTGCCGACTACTATGAGGATGAAGTGGATACGTTGGTGTCGGGGTTGACTTCCTTGCTGGAACCGCTCCTCATGGTTTTCCTCGGCGTCATTGTTGGTGGTATTGTGATTTGCATGTTCCTCCCTATCTTCAAGATGGGCGAGATTGTCGGAAAGGGTTGAGCCCATGGCGAAGCTGTTGGTAGTTGAAAACGAACCCGCCCTGCTGGGGCTGCTGAGCACCCTGCTGAAGGGCGAAATGCATGAAGTGACGCCTGCCAAGAGCGGGGAAGAGGCTCTTGTCCTGCTGGAAAAGCAGTCTTTTGATCTTGTGCTGTCGGACATCCGCATGGGCAAGGTCGATGGCATGGAATTGCTGCGCCGGGCCCGTGAGCTGGTTCCTAGCATGCCGGTGATCATGTTGACGGCCTACGGCACGGTTTCCACGGCTGTGGATGCCCTGAAACTGGGTGCGTTCGACTATCTGACGAAGCCTTTCAAAATCGATGAACTCCTGCATACCGTGCGCCGCGCCTTGGAGTATAACCGGGCCATGCAGGAAAATGCGGTGCTGAAGGCCCAGATCGAGACCCGCTACCGCATGGGCAACATCGTGGCCGAAAGTCCCTCCATGCAGAAGGTCTGCGAAATGATCCGGCGCGTGGGGCCGACGGATGCCACGGTTCTCATCACCGGGGAAAGCGGCACGGGCAAAGAGATTGTGGCCAAGGCCATTCATGCCAGCAGTACGCGAAAGGATAAGTTGTTTCTTCCAGTGAATTGCGCGGCCCTGCCCGAACCCTTGCTCGAGTCGGAAATGTTCGGGCATGTCAAAGGCGCTTTCACGGGGGCCGATGCCCACAAGGCTGGACTTTTCGAGGCGGCGGAGGGG
>CAYNHA010000023.1:0-5995 GCA_964397035.1 uncultured Verrucomicrobiota bacterium | reverse complement strand
CACGTTGCAGGATTTCTGGCGGCGGTGGCACATCTCGCTCTCCTCGTGGCTCCGCGACTACCTGTACATTCCGCTGGGAGGCTCCCGCCGCGGTGAAGGGAGGACCTATGCCAATTTGTTCATCACGTTCCTCCTCGGCGGACTCTGGCACGGCGCCGCGTGGACCTTCCTGCTGTGGGGGGCTTTCCACGGACTCTATCTGTCCATCGAACGCAAGGCCCGCCAGTGGATGGGCATTCCCGAAAAAGGCGCCACCCCCGCTCCCTGGGCGGTTGCCATGCTCGGGCGAATCTGGATTTTCCATGTGGTATGCTTTTCCTGGGTTCTCTTCCGCGGCGGTAACGTGGAAACCGTCGCCGCCGTTCTCCAAGGCATCGGCCACTGGCGTTCCGCCGTTCCGGCGGTCACGCTCTGGAGCGGACTGTCCGTCGGCATGGTGGCCCTGGGTTTTGCGACGCAGTTTTTCGATGGCGGCAAGATGTGGCGTCTGGCCCGCCGCCTGTCGGGCTGGCCTTCCTGGGTCCTGGGCGCTGCCGCCGCCGTGGTGCTGACGATCATCCTGGCCCTCGGTCCCGAAGGCGTCGCTCCATTCATCTATTTCCAATTCTAATCCGTGAACCCAATGCCAGGAGTGCCTATGAATGCAAAAGCCGAGACCGTTCAGACGGGAGTCCCGTTGGCCAAGGTGGTGCGCGGACTGCTCGTGTTTTATGGGGTTGCGCTGGCCCTGAATGCCGCCTCGCTCCATCGCAACAACGAGCATTTGCCCTACGGGCCGGTCCGCTCCTTCTGGGTTGCCGTCAGCGGACCGGTCGCCCGCACGGCCGTTGCCCTGCGCCTGGACCGTCCCCGGGAGTGGGTGGCCGGCACCGTGGGAAAGTCGCTGAACCAATGAGAAACGCATCCATTTTGTTTGTAATTTCGGGTCTGTGGCCCTAGAGTTCAAGGCCATGAAAAACATGCCGTCTATTCGAGTTGTCGCCGCCAAGGCGAAAGGGCTGGGGATGGGTCTCGCACTCTGCGTGCTGATGCTCGCGACGTGCACACAGGCGGGACCGCAGGGAATCGGGTCCCCCGTGCTTATGATCGGTGACTCGATGATGCGGTTGCCGGGGCCCTCCATGGAGAGGGAACTGGCGAAGCATCCGGCGGGCATTCAGGCCTCCACCTTTGCCGGCATCGGCACGGGACTGGCGCGTTTGGACGCCTTCGATTGGCTGGCCAAGATCGATGAGCTGTGCGCGGAGCGCAAGCCCAAGGTCGCCGTGGTGGCGCTGGGCGCCAATGACCGCCAGCCTATGCAGTTGGCGGGCGGCGATGCTGTGGTTCAGCCGGGCAGCCCGGAGTGGGACGCCGAGTATTCCTCCCGCATTGGAAAAGCCATGGACCGCCTGCAGGCAGGTGGATGCGAACGCATCATCTGGCTCCTTCTGCCGCCGATGCGCGACCCCGTTGCGGACGCCTTTGCCAAGCACATCAACGAGATGGTTCTGGCGGAAGCCGCCAAGCGCCCCGCCGTCACCCCGCACGATTTCTCCAAGATGTTCGCCGATCGCCGCACCGGCGGCTACGCCGAAAGGGTCATGGATCCCAAGACCGCCGAGTCCATTCCCGTGCGCGAGCGCGATGGCATTCATCTTGCCCCCGAGGGTGCGCGCATGCTTTCCCTGGCGCTGGTGAAGGAATATTGGCCATGAGGTTTGGGGGCGCTTTTTCCTCCTCCGTTTCCCGGCGGCCCGTCCGGAATCGAGTCGCATGAACCATTCGTTGGCCCGGAAGTGGATAGGAGCGCTTTGCTCCGTGCTGTTGCTGGCGGGGTGGACGCCCAAGCCAATGGACACGAATGCCACCGCTCAGGCCCTTGATCATCTCAAGCGGAGCACCCGCCGTGCCGTGAATGAACGCGCGCCTTTCACCCTTCAGGACGGGGAGGCCGATCCACGTCCCAAGGAAGCGGCGAACGATGAGCTGGAAAAGGCCATCCTGCTGATGCAGGAGAAGGACTACGCCCAGGCCGTTCCGCTGCTGGAGAATTCGCTCAAGTACAATCCCACCGTCGAAGCCATTTGGGAGGCCCTGGGCTGGAGCTATTACCATACGGGACGCGCGCAGGAGGCCGAGCAGTTGTGGAACCAGTATCTCACGCTCCGTCCCGATTCCCCCAAGGCATATAGCCTCCTTGCCCAGTTGGCCCTCCTGCGCAACGACTGGCGGGCCGCCGACAAATTTCTCGAAGGCTCGCTGAAGCAGGATCCCAAGAGCTATGACATCCGCTATTGGTATGCCCAGAACCTGTTCCGGCTGGGGCGCCTGGATCCCGCCGTCGAAAT
This sequence comes from uncultured Verrucomicrobiota bacterium, assembly GCA_964397035.1. Taxonomy (GTDB): domain Bacteria; phylum Verrucomicrobiota; class Kiritimatiellia; order CAIQIC01; family Lenti-01; genus Lenti-01. Next base: position 3,665 of record CAYNHA010000023.1, on the reverse strand, counting down.
TTTCGAGAAGCTGGTGGAGGAAGACGACTTCCGGTTCGATGTCAAAATCGACCTCGCCCGCATCTACGGCCTTGTTCAACGGTATGAGGATTCTCTCGACCTGTGGTCGCAGATCGTGGCCGAGATCCCGGAAAACCTGGATTTCCGGACGGATTACGCCCGGGCCTTGATGCTGGCCGGCAGCCTGGAGGAGGGGGATGAGCAGGCCCGCCGCGTGCTGGCGGAGGATCCCTCCCGATGGACGGCCATGAACATCCGGGCCGATATCGCCGAAATCGCTCAAGTGCCGGAGGAGATGGTGAAATCCCTTCGGCAACTGATCGAGGATGCCGAGGACGATGTCATTCGCGCCAAGCTGCAAATCCGTCTGGGCGCGCGTCTCGTGGTCCTGGGCCGGAAAGATCCCGTGAAATGGCCATTGACCATGGCCCTTGAGCAGTACGACGCCGCCATTGCCGTCATGCCCAACTATGTTCCCTGGCGAAATCAGTACGCCCAAATCGCCCTCATGGCCCACCAGATCGAAAAAGCCCGCCAGACCGTCGATTTAATCCTCAAGGACTTCAATCCCCACAACCAGGCGGCCCTGCGAACCCGGTATGAAATCGAGATGACGGTTCGGGATTACAATGCGGCCGAACAAGCCCTCAACGAGATGTATGACGATTATCAGCCGGACAATCCCTTCCGCGACCTGGATGTGGCCCGACTGGAGATCCAGCGCGGGCGCTATCAAAACGCCATGGATGCCTTGGATCGTCTGGAGGAGGCCGGCAACCACACCGTCTTTACCCTGCTGTACCACGGCCTGACCGAAAGCGAATGGATGGCCCTCACCTCCAGTCGGCGGCTTTTTGAGCAATTGTCTGCCCTGAAAAACGCCGGGTTCAGTTTCATTGCCCCGTCCGATATTCCCGAGTACCTCGAAAACGGACAGCGCCGCCTTGAAAAAAGCGGACCCAAGCCTTGGCTGGCCCGTCTTGTGGAAGGTGTCCATTACGCCTTCACCGGCGAGAGGAAGACACCCAAAACCGAAGACGTCCGTCCCGCCAAGGTGGCGGCTGTCACTTTTGATGACGGTCTCCGTACCTCCTTCCAGCTCGGTTCTCCGATTGCCGAAGAACTGGGAATCACCTTCGGCATGGCCGTCATTACGAGTCTGGAGGAACTCAATGCCCCGATCTATGCCGCGTGGGAGGAAATCCGCGCCGCCCACGAGTCCGGTCTCTGGGAAATCTATAGTCACCTGATGCATGCCAACACCGACTCGCCCATCGGGCCCGAGCCCGAGCCGAAGGTCTTCAACCTGGTCAACCGCGTTTGGCTGCCCAACCGCAACCGCCTGGAAACTCTTCGCGAATGGAACACCCGCATCCGCAGGGAATTCGAGGAAAGCCGCGCCCGCATCGAGCAGCATCTCGGCCTGACACCAGGCGAACCGATGGCCGTGGCCTATCCCTACAGCGAAATCGGGCAGGAGGAAGGCAGCAACGTCGCCAAGCTCGTGAATCCCATCCGGGCCGTGCTGAACGAATCCTCCCGCGTGTATCAACTGGGGTTTGTGGTGGGGGGGAGCGGCTATACCTTCCCCGGCGACAATCCCCTGATGATTCGCCGTTACGAACCCGGCTGGGACGAAGATGCCGAAGAAGTCGTGGAAGCCGCGCTCTCGCAGCATCCCGTGTTTGCCGCGCGCAAGATGCGCGCGGAAATCGCCACACTGCTGGACCAGCCCTATCTCGCCGAAAAGCAGATCGAGTTGCTGCGCCGCGACGGCTATCCCGACAAACTGCTGCGCGAACTGATCAATTTCACCCAGAACCGCATCCCCACCGGTTCTCCTTCCGCCAGTCTCGATCAAGTCGACCGTGCGGGCACCAGCCGCAAGCGCCTGCGTCCTTCCAATCTCTATCTGGCCGCCGCATATCGTGAAAACCAATCCAACGAGCAGATTGTCCAGAGCCAGGGGGAGTTTCGGGGCGGTTTGAATCTTAGCGCGGCCGTGGGGATCGAAGCCTCCTATCGCGCCGGCACGATTGACCAGACCGTCACCTCCAACTATTGGTACGAGGTCAAGAAGAGCGAAACCACCTCCAGCCTGGAGACCCGCACGGAAACCGTGAATGGAACGAACACCACCACCGTCGTGGCCATCGAAACCACCACTACGCGTCCTGTTCAGACCAACCGCATTGAAAAATATGACTACTCGGCCGATGTGGAGGTGATCCGCGCGGCGCTCACCCTGCGCATCAACGACCAGGCCACCCTCTTTGCCAATCTTGGACAGAAAACCCTTTCGCTCCAGAGCGGCTATCTCCAAGCCGCCTCCACCGATACGGAACTGGTGGCCACGCTCTCCATGGTTTGGCGTCCCTATAAGGCCTTGCAGGTGCTTGCCTCGTACGATCATGACCTCATCCCCTCCGCCCGCCGCATGATTTCCTATGACTCCCTCTATGTGAATACGATTTGGAAAGTCAATGATTCCTGGGATCTCACCGGCGATTCGCGCTATTGGAGCCTGAGCGACAAGAACGCCATGACCATGGTGGCGATCTCCTCCTTCTGGAGGCTGTTCGAACGCCAGGGAATCTGGGGTGGTTTGGAATCCTCCATCTACACCATGGATGAGAAATCCGACTTTTATTGGTCGCCGTATTGGGATACCCGCTTTGCCGGCGTCCTCCGCCTTCGCCGCACCTATCAGGACTACTTTTTCCAATTCGATGTCCGCCTGGGCCGTCAAAAGGAGGATGCCCGTCCGGAAGTCATGAACGAATGGCTTAGCCTTCAGGCCCAGGCCGAAAAGGATGGCACTTGGTCGGCCGGTGAAAGTCCCGAAATGGATTGGGACACCTTTGTGGGTATCGGCGCCGATTATCGCCAGCGCATCTGGCGCCATTTGGACCTCATCGGCACCATCAACGTCAACTTCCTGCGCAACTACTCTGAGCACGACGTCAACGTCGGTTTCCAATACAACTTCTAGCCTCCCGATCGTTTTTGTTGCCGGTAATCCTCATTTCTTTCCTGTCGTGGAAGGGTTTTCAGTTGTTTCATCCCCATTTTATCCGCGCAAACCGGCACGATTCATTTTGACTAGTTATTATAATACATAGTCAAAAATGGTCTGTCGGCGAAGGCTTTTGGGCTTCGGGCTACGTTGGTTTTCGCCTCGTTCGGATTTGCCTTGAGGGGACTCCCATGCGGTGCGTTCGCTTTCCATTGTGTGGAAAAGTGGAGAAAAGGTCTTTCATACTATGGAAATATGGAACTATCACATATAATTATAAGTGATAGTTTGCTGCGCGGGAAAGAAGGGGGGGGTCAAACCCAGCCGCGCAGGCGGTAATAGAGAAGGCCCATATATTCCCGAATTGCAAGTTGCGTATAGCCAAGGTTGTTCCACAGGTCGTAGCGGAGATGCAGGGAGGCGCCGATTTCTGGGATTATGGAACGGGCGGCGGGGAGGGGGAGGGATTCCGGGGTGTCGAGTTCGGCGGCATTCCACGGCAGGGGATCCTCGATTGACAGCGTGTGGGTGGGCATGGCGGCCACTTCGGAGAAACCGACACGACGCAGGCAGTCCACGGTGCGGCGGATGTGTTCGGGATTGGTGACGACCAGCACGGTGGAGGAGCTGGCTTGTTCGCCAAGATGTT
>CAYNHA010000022.1:0-5973 GCA_964397035.1 uncultured Verrucomicrobiota bacterium | reverse complement strand
TGGCCTTTCTCATAGACTGCCTGTGTATCCGTTTCCTGTTTAGGTGCTTCGCTCCAAGCTGGGCTGTATGCAGGGGTTTGAGGTCCAACCGTACGAAAACGTACGGTAAGAGGAAAATTATCGTCTGAAAAATCGATTAGGTAAAGGGGTCAGTCCTATGAAATGATGTTCTTTGCCGGTGCAATGTTCCTCGGATGATGAGGATGGGGGAAATGGGGTGGTTTGGCAAGTGGGGAAGGGGGGGGGCGGAAGGCGGTGGGGGGCGGAGGTTTTTTTGAGAGGGATTCACAGGATGGAGATCGGGGTTGGAAGACCAGAATTCGGACAATCCTGTTCAGGCTGTCCAAAATAACAGGACCCAGAGAAGATTCCGAAGAGCCCGGCTCATCCGGAGGATTCGCCCTACCAAGGGGAGGCGAAAGGGGGCAATTTCATTCTCCGTATTTCCTTGAGGCGCCGGAGTCGGAAAGGTGCGGATGGGTTTCGACAAGACGGGCACGGAGGAAAGAGTGAAAACTCTTCCTTTGCTACTTTGCGCCACTGCGGGAGACTGGATGGGGGGTGGGGGTTGAAGATGGAAGAGGAACCGCCGATTTTTACGCAGGGGCGCGGAGGAGTGTTGGCGTCCGAAAGGATATTGAAAGTCCGAAACCGTGGATGGCGCCGGAGTGCGGGTGGGCCGTTGAACAAAAATTGTTGGCAAAAACACTTGCCAATAAAAGCGTTTTACTGTCCAATTCCCCACTCTCTTCTTCCAGCGTGGAAGGGGAGGCTTAACCGGACGAGACGGGTGGCGATGGTCATTCTCTTGGCCGCTGTAACACACAAAAGGAAAAACAGAAATGAAACAAAGTAAGCTCCTCGCCGGGGCGCTGTGCGTCGCGGCGACATTGGCCGCGCAGACCGTTTTGGGCGCGGGTTTTGGCATCTATGAAGGCAGCGCCCGCGGCAATGCCATGGGCACGGAAGTCACGGCGGATCCCGCCGCCCCCTCGGTGTTGTACAACAACGCCGCCGGAATGACGGAACTGCCGGGTACGCAGATGGAAGTGGGCGCGACGTTCATCCGTCCAAGCCAGTCCGTTTCGACGGTGACCCCGATGGGTACGGTCGATAACGATGCCGACAGCAAGTGGTGGACGCCTCCCAGCGCCTACGTGACGCACCAGATCAACGACAAGGTTTGGGCGGGCATGGGCGTGTTCAGCCGCTACGGGCTGGGCATTGATTTCGAGGATGACTGGGCTGGCCGCTACAACTGCCAGGAAGCCACCATCCAGAGCCTCGACATCAATCCGTCCATCGCCGTGAAGGTGCTGGACAACCTGTCGTTGGCCGCCGGCATCCGCGCCGAATGGTTCGAGTTTGAACTGTACAAGGCCATTCCCACGGGCACGCCGTTCGTTGCCCCCGACCTGCAAATGCACCTGAAGGGTGATAGCTGGGGCGTTGGCTACAACCTCGGCGCCTACTACAAGGCCACCGACTGGCTGTCCTTCGGCTTGGCCTATGACAGCGAAGTCAAGCAGTCCGTCGAAGGCGACTATGATGTGAACCATCCGTTGCTCACCGGTGGCGATGGCAGCGGCGACATCACGACCCCGGGCATCGTGCGCTTCGGCACCTCCGTCAAGGCCACGGAAAAGCTGACGGTCAATGCGGGCGTGGTTTACACGATGTGGAGTTCCTATGACGAGCTGGCCATCGATTTCAATCCACCCCTCCTGGGCCGCGTGCCCAAGAGCGTGACCCAGAAGGATTGGGATGACGTGTTCCGTTACCAGATCGGCGCCGAATACGCGTTGAACGAAGCGTGGGCGCTGCGCGCGGGCTACATCCGCGACATGACGCCCGATCCGGATGAGCATGCCGACTACATTGTTCCGGCGAACGACCGCAATCTTCTTTCCGCCGGTCTCGGCTATAAGAAGGGCGACTTCATGTGCGACCTGGCGTACACCTACCTGATGATTGATGACCGCGACATCACCGCGCGTCCCGCCGATGGCGTGCTTTCCGGCGAATTCACGGATGGCGATGCCCACATGATCGGTGTTTCCCTCGGCTACAAGCTGTAAGTTTCCAGTCCATAACGGCTGACGCCCCGGAACCTTGGTTCCGGGGCTTTTTGTTGCCTGCCGTTGCAGGAAATCGCGATTTTGCGCGATCGGTTTGCCGAGGGTGTGCTAGGGTGATCCCTTGCCCATGGAACATGTCCTGCACAGCCTGAACGGAGCGGATGCCGGCGGTTTTTCCTGCCTTGGCCGGAGCGTTGGGGGGACACCATGAGGGGCTTCAAGCAGTGGGACAGGGAAGAGATCGCCATGCCGGATGGCTCGAAGGTCGAGGCGATTGCGCCGGTGATTCTTTCCGCCAGCCGGGCGACGGATGTGCCGGCGTTCCATGCGGACTGGTTCTGGAACCGGATCCGGGCGGGCTATTTCAAGTGGATCCATCCGTTCAACGCCGGGCGGATGCAGACGATCAGCACCTCCAAGGCGCGGGTCGTGGTGTTCTGGTCGAAGAATCCGGGGCCGTTGATTGCGGGCCTGGAGGAACTGGACCGGCGGGACATCCATTCCTATTTCCAGTTCACTCTCAACGACTACGAAGCGGAAGGGTACGAGCCCCATGTTCCGAAACGGATGGAGCGGATCGACACGTTCCGGCGGCTGGCGGACCGGGTGGGTCCCGAGCGGGTGATTTGGCGCATGGATCCGCTGCTGCAGACGGAGAAGGTCGGCATTCCGGAGCTGCTGGACAGGGCCGCGTCCATTGCCGCTGCGCTGAGCGGGCATACGCGGAAGCTGGTGTTCAGCTATGCGGACATCCACGCCTATGCGGCGGTGCAGCGGAACCTCCGCAGGGCTGCGCCGGGGGCTCGGGAATTCACGGCGGAGGAAATGGACGAGTTGGCGAAGGGGATGGTGGAGGTGGCGCGGGCGAACGGCATCCGCGAAATCGCCACGTGCGGGGAAGGGCGGGACCAGATGGAGCTGGGGGTGGCGCACAACCGGTGCATTGATGACGAGCTGATGATCCGCCTGTGGCCGAAGGACTCGGCCTTGATGGAGTTTCTGGGCTGTAAGGACAAGACGCTGTTCGGCGAATCCGAGCGCCCGAACCTGAAGGACAAGGGGCAGCGCAAGGAGTGCGGGTGCATTGTCAGCAAGGACATCGGGCGGTACGGAACGTGTCCGCACCTGTGCGTGTACTGCTATGCGAATTCCGCGGCGGGAACGGTGAGGCGCCATCCGGTTGAAAATTGACAAACGGGGGAATGAGCGTAGTTTCCGGGGCAGGCAGAAGACAACCTCAGGAGGAAGCCAATGAGCATTGTGAAAGAGTTCCGTGAATTTGCGGTGAAGGGCAACGTGGTGGACATGGCGGTGGGCATCATCATCGGCGGGGCGTTCGGCAAGATCGTGACGTCGCTGGTGAACGATGTGATCATGCCGCCGCTGGGGGTGCTGATGGGGCAGGTGGATTTCAAGGATTTGGCGATCACCTTGAAGGCGGCCACGGTGGATGCGGCAGGGGTGGAGACGGCGGCGGCGGTGACGTTGAAGTATGGCCTGTTCATCCAGAATGTGGTGGATTTCCTGATCGTGGCGCTGGCGGTCTTCATGATGGTCAAGGTCGTCAATTCCCTGCGCCGGACGCAGGAGGCGCCTCCCGCGAAATAGCGCCGGCCGGGGGCGGTTTTGGGGCGCGGGCAGGGAAATTGCCCGTTGCAGTTTGAGCGCGCAGGGGGGTAGAATGACCGCCGATGAGCGTGACTTCCAGCGTCCGCAGGGGTTGGGGTTCCGACCGCCCGGTGCTGTGGCGGCTGCTGCCTCCGCTGGCGGTTATGCTTGTGCTGCTGATCCTGGGGGGCGGATGGGGGCTGTGGCGGCAGTTGCAGGCGCACATGATGGAGAAGCAACTGGCCTCGGGGGTGTCGGTCCTGGACGCGGTGCGCACGGCGCTGAGGAGCCAGGCGGATTTGCTGTCGGGGCAGGTGCAGCCGATTGCGGCGGATCCGGGCGTGAAGCAGGCGCTCCGGGAGGGGGATGTGGAGCGGCTGAAGGCGGACTGGATGCCGGTTTTCGTGTCGCTGCAAAAAGACCTTCAGTTCACGCATTTCAATTTCATTGGCACGAACCGGGTCTCGCTGCTGCGGCTGCACAAGCCGGAGTTGAAGGGGGACGTGATCGACCGTCCCAACCTGCTGGAAGCGGAGCGCACGGGAAGGATTGCTCCGGGACTGGTGATCGGGCAGGTGGGTACGCTGGTGCTGCGGGTGGCGCAACCGGTTTTCGATGAAGAGAAGCTAATGGGCTACGTGGAGCTGGGGAAGGAAATCGAATACATCCTGGAGGACATTCATTTGCCGCCCGGTAGCTATTTTGCCGCCACGATGCACAAGCGGTGCATGGGCCGGGAACAGTGGCAGGAGTGGCTGGAGCTCTGGGACCGCAAGGCGGAGTGGGGGCGCTTGGAGGAGAACGTGTTGATCTATTCTTCGATGGATCCGCTGCCCGAGGCGTTCAATGCGATGGCGGACCGCGATCCGTCCATCGGGCGGGGGCTGGCGTTCCGCAATGCCGAAATCGAAGACGGGGGGCGGGAGTGGAGGGTCACGGCCACCGCCCTGCGCGATGCCAGAGGCGATGACGTGGGCGAGCTGCTGGTGATGACGGATGTGACGGTGGAAATGGATGCGTTCCGTGCGTCGCTGCTCCAGGGCGGCCTTTTGGGGGGAGTCCTGCTGGTTTCGATTCTGGGGGTGCTGGCGGTGCTGCTGCGCCGGACCGATTTGTGCCTGTTGGTCCAGCGGCGGGAGCAGGATGAGATCCACCGGCGGATGCTGTCGGTTCTGAACAGCCTGGATGCCTCGGTGTATGTGGCGGACCTGGACACCCATCAGCTGCTGTTCGTGAACGAGTATGGATTGAAGAACTGGGGTCGGGATATCGTGGGGAAGCCATGCTGGAGCGCGTTGCAGGGGCAGCCGGGACCCTGTTCCTTTTGCACCCGCGCCGAGCGGTTGCTGGAGTCCGGCGGCGGCGAAACGAGGGTGAGCGAGATCCAGAACCGGTTGAATGGCCGCTGGTATGCCTTGCGGGACAAGGTCGTTTCCTGGGCCGATGGGCGGAAGGTCCGGCTGGAAATCGCCACCGACATCACCGCGCAAAAGGAGTCCGAGGCGGCCGTGCGCAAGGAGCGAGACAAGGCGCAGTTGTTCCTGGACATGGCCGAGGTGATTTTCGTGGCCCTGGACCCGGAGGGCACGGTCACGCTCATCAACCGGAAGGGCTGCGAACTGCTCGGGCTGCCGCAGGAGCAGATCATCGGAAGGAACTGGTTCGATCATTTCCTGCCCGCGTCCGTCCGGGAAGACACCTTCCGGTATTTCAAGCGGATCATGGCGGGGGAGTGCCACCGCGTGGAGTCCAACGAGAATCCGGTGCGGACGGCGGGCGGCGGGGAGAGAACCGTTTTGTGGGGAAGCACGTTTCTTCGCAATGAAGACGGGAAGGTGGCGGGCACGTTCAGTTCGGGCATGGACGTGACGGACCGCAAGAAGATGGAACAGCAATTGGCGCAGCTCCAAAAGACGGAAAGCCTGGGGCGCATGGCGGGGGCGGTGGCCCACCACTACAACAACCTGCTGCAGGTGGTGATCGGGAACCTGGAGATGGCGATGGACGATTTGCCCCGGAAACTCCATTCGTACGAGGAGGTGGAAAACGCATTGAGGGCCTCGCGGCGCGCGGCCAGCCTGGGCGGCGTGATGCTGACATACATTGGCGAATCGTTTGCCAGGCAGGAACGGGTGGATCTGTGCGGGCTGTGCAGGGAATCGCTTTCCGCGCTGAAGCTCAACATGCCCGGGACGGTGTCGTTGGAAACCGACTTTCCCACGCCAGGACCGGTGGTCTGCCTGAATGCGGAGCAAATCCGCCACTTGCTCTCCAATCTGGTGGTGAA
>CAYNHA010000021.1:0-32259 GCA_964397035.1 uncultured Verrucomicrobiota bacterium | reverse complement strand
GGCTTCTCTTCATTCCTTTTTTACCGCAAGCCCAATTCCGTCCCCATCCGCCGACTGGTCATTTTCATTTGCGCCTGCCTGACCTTGTATGTGTTTTACACCGGCGGCACCTTCGGCGTGGGCTTCATTTGGACCGTGATGGTCCCCATCTTCGCCTTCTTTGTTCTGGGAGAGCGGGACGGCCTTTCCTTCACCATCCTTTTCCTGCTCATCGTCGCCGCCCTTTTCGCACTCCACAAGTTCCCTCCCCACTGGGCTCGGCTGCCCTACTCCGACGGCGCGGCCCTCTCCATGCTGTTCATCTACATCTTCGTCGCGATCATGACCTTTTCCTACGAGTCCTCCCAAGCCAAGGACAAGCGCCTCCTCTCCGCGCAAGTCGCCTATTCCAACCAAATGACGGAAAAGGCCATCCGCGCCAGCGCCGCCCGCTCCGAATTCATCGCCAACGTCTCCCACGAAATGCGCACCCCCCTCAACAGCATCGTCGGCTTTGCCGAAATCCTGCTCGAACGCAACTCCGACCCCGAAACCCGCCGCATGCTCGAAACCGTCGGGCACCAGTCCGAAACCCTGCTCAAGCTGATCGACGACGTGCTCGATGAAAGCAAGATGGGCGCCGGCCGCCTGGAGCTGTCGCCCCATCCCTTTGATCTCGTTTCCATTCTGGACGACGTCCATTCCATGGGGCTGGTGAGGGCGGCGGAACGCGGCATTGCCTTGTCCGTCGACTGCCCGGATTCCGTCCCGCGCTGGCTGGTCGGCGATGGACACCGCATCAAGCAGGTGCTGGTCAACCTGGTGGGCAATGCCATCAAATTCACCCACCAGGGTTCCGTCACCCTGCGCGCACGCAGCTCCGGTCTGGACACGGGAAGGGTGCGCCTGCGCCTCGAAGTGGCCGACACCGGCATCGGCATCCCCAAGGACAAGCAGGAAAAAATCTTCGAGCAGTTCGCCCAGGCCGACGGTAGCACCACGCGCCGCTACGGCGGAACCGGCCTCGGCACCACCATCTCCCGCAATCTGGTGCGCCTGATGGGCGGTGAACTTCGCGTGGAAAGCGAACCCGGCCAGGGAAGCACCTTCTACTTTGAAATCGAACTGCCCACCTCCACCGAGGCCGATGTCCAGGCTCTGGAATACGGCGAACAGCACGCGAAAAACCCGTCCCCCCGAACCCTCCGCATCCTCGTGGCGGAAGACTATGAACCCAACCAGCAGGTGGTGCGCGCCCATTTGGAATCGGCCGGCCATTCCGTCCATCTCGCCGAAAACGGACAAACCGCCCTGGAGGCCTTCGCCCGCGAACCATTCGACATCGTCCTCCTGGATGTCCAAATGCCCGTCATGGATGGATTTGATGCCGCCCGGCGGATACGGGAACTGGAAGCCGCTCGTCACACCGCCATCCCCGTTCCCCTCGTGGCCCTCACCGCCAACATGGATTCCGCCTCGCGCACCCGGGCCATCGAATGCGGCATGAACCACATCCTGACCAAGCCCATCCGGCGCCAAAAACTGCTCCACATCCTTCAACGCCTTGCCGTCCAGTCCTCCCCGGCTCCCGAATCCGAACCCGCCGCCACCCCGCCCCCTGCGGCGGAATCCGGCCCCCCCCTCGACTTGCCCCGCCTGCTCGAGGATTTCAACGGCCAACGATCCCCGGTCGCGAAGCTGCTGCTCAAATTCAGTACCCATCTGGTGGCCATATGCGCCGAAATGAGGGAGGCGCTTAACCAGAAGAACATGGATGCATTGCGTAGAGGTGCCCACAAAATCAAGGGTGCCTCCTCCAACTATGCGGCCCATGCCCTCGCCCGCGTCGCCAGCCAACTGGAAGAGGCCGCGAGCCGTGGAAATTCGGCCATATGCGATCCTTTGCTCGGCCAACTGGATTTCGAAAAACAACGCCTGCTTGACTTCCTGAACAGTCCCGCCTTTACTTCGCCAGTTCCTCCATCCCATTCCTGAAGCCATCTCATGAATCTTCCCTCCCGCATCAAACCGGACTGGTTTCCGCGCGCACAGGAAACCGAACAGCAGAACCGCCCGTTTTCCTGCGGCATCTGCGAACCGCCACCCGTCCCTCCCCCCCCTTTCAGCGAGCGCCACCTCCAATGCGTCTGGGCCGATGGCCGCCTGCGCCCGGATACCCTTTTCACCGCCGGCGGCGAACGGCTGAAGGTGGAACATCCGGGCGAATGGAACACCGGGCCAGGCCCCGATTTCCTGAATGCCGCGCTCCTGGTCGGCCCCGAGCTGCGCCGCATCACCGGCGATGTGGAGATCCATATCCGCCCCGCCGATTGGCAGCGCCACCGCCATGCCGCGGATCCGCGCTACCGCCGCGTATGCGCCCACGTTTCCTTTTATCCGGGCACCCTGCCTGCCGCCGAACTTCCCCCGGGCGCCCTGCAAGTGGCCCTCCGCCCCGCACTGGATGCCCTTCCGGATTTTTCCTTCGACAACATCGACCTGATGGCCTACCCCGTCGCCGCCCGCGCCACGCCGCCCCCCTGCCGCGAAGCCATGGCCCGCCTGTCCCCGGAACAACGCGGAGCCGTGCTCGATGCCGCGGACGAGACCCGCCTGCGCCGTCGGGCCGAGCTCCTGCAATCCGCCATGCTCGACCGCGGACCGGCCCAGGTGATCTACGAAGAAGTCATGGCCGCCCTCGGCTACCGCCCCAACAAAGCTCCGTTCCGCCGACTCGCGCGCCTTCTTCCGCTGGATCAACTCCGCGAAAAGGCCAATGGCGATCCCGTTCGCGCCTACGCCCTCCTGATGGGCGCCGCCTCGCTCCTGCCCGACCCCTCCACCCGTCGCGCGTGGGATGCCGAAACCAAAACCTTCATCCGCCGCTGCTGGGACGCCTGGTGGCCGCTCTCCGGCGAATTCCTGGCGCGCACCCTTCCCTCCGCCGACTGGGTCCGGACCGGCATCCGCCCCGCCAACCGCCCCGAGCGGCGCCTCATGGCGGCGGCCATCCTCTTTGGCGCATCCCCCGGACTCCCGGAACAGGTGGCCGCCATCGCCCGGAATCCAACCGGCGCCTCCACCGACCGCTTGCTGGCGCTCTTCGATCTCCCCGAAGCCCCCTATTGGCCCGCACGCCTTTCCTTCTCGTCATCCCCCTCCAAGGAACCCGTCGCGCTCATCGGCACCTCGCGCGCCCACGCCATTCTCGTGAATCTGCTGTTGCCCGCCTTCGCCGCCATGGGCGCGCCCGCCGAAGCGTGGAAGGCCCTCATCGACGCCCTCCCCGCCGAGGAAACCAACGAACTCATCCGGCAAACCGCCCAGCGCCTCTTGGGTCCCGACCACTCGCCGCGCCTCTATCGGTCGGGACTGCGCCGCCAGGGCCTCATCCAGATTCATCACGATTTTTGCCTCGGCGACCGCACCCTCTGCGCGGCCTGCCCTTTTCCTCACACCTTGACAACCCAATGAATACAGAGCCCGTCCGCATTTTCCGATATCCGTTTGTTTTTCCACCCGAAGCGGAAGACGAAAACCGCCACGTGAACAACATCGAATATGTCCGCAAGCTTCAAGAGGCGGCCATCGCCCACACGCTTCAAAACGGCTGGTCGCCCGGGGAACTCCACGAACACGGCTGGACGTGGGTGGTCCGTTCCCACTTCATTGAATATCTCCAGCCCTGCCGCGCCGGCGAAGAAGTGGCCGTTCTGACGTGGGTCTCCAGCTTCAAGAAAATCCGCTCCCTGCGCAAATACCGCTTCGTGCGGGCCTCCGATGGCGCGGTCCTGGCCAACGCCGAAACCGACTGGGTCTTCCTCGATTTCCACAAGGGCCGCCCCGTCTCCATCCCCCCCGAAGTCCTCGCGGCCTATGTCGTCGTGCCAGAGGAAGAAGAACCCTAGGATTTGTCCTTCTGGCGGATTTCCACCCGCCGGATTTTCCCGCTGATGGTCTTGGGCAGCTCCTTCACGAATTCCACCACGCGCGGATACTTGTAGGGCGCCGTCACGGATTTCACGTGGTTTTGCAGCGCATGCTTCAGCTCATCCGTGGGCTCGAACCCCTTGGCCAGCACCACCGTGGCCTTCACGATTTGCCCTCGCTCCTCGTCGGGCACGCCCGTCACCGCGCATTCCATCACGGAGGGATGCTCCATCAGCGCGCTTTCGACTTCGAAAGGCCCGATGCGGTAGCCGCTGCTCTTGATGAGATCATCGTCGCGTCCCACGTACCAGAAATAGCCGTCTTCGTCCTGATAGGCCACATCGCCCGTGTGGTAGACCCCCCCGCGCATGCAGCGCGCATTCGTCTCCGGATCGCGATGATAGCCCAGGAACATGCCCAGCGCCCGGCACCGGTCCGCCGGAATCACGATCTCGCCCTGCTCGCCGATGTCGCACGCCGTCCCATCCGGACGGATCAGATACATGCCGTAGAGCGGCGAAGGGCGTCCCATCGATCCGGGCTTGGGCGTCATGCCCACGTAATTGCCGACCCCCACCGTCATCTCGGTCTGCCCATACGCCTCCATCAGCTTCAGACCCGTGGCCTGCAAAAAGCGCTCGTACACTTCCGGATTCAGCGGCTCGCCCGCCACCACGGCGTATTGGAGGGAACTGAAATCCACTTTCGACAAATCCTCCTTGATGAGGAACCGGTACACCGTCGGCGGCGCGCAAAACGTGTTCACCCCAAACTTGGAGCACAGCTCCAGCGTTTTGGTGGCCGAAAATTTTTCGTAGTCGTGGACAAACACCGCGCTTCCGCAAATCCACTGGCCGTACAGCTTTCCCCACGCCGACTTCGCCCAGCCGGTGTCCGCCACCGTGTAGTGCAAGCCGCCATCCCGCACGTTCTGCCAGAATTTCGCCGTCACAATGTGGCCCAGCGGATACGTGAAATCGTGCACCACCATCTTCGGCTGCCCGGTGGTCCCCGACGAAAAATAGATCAGCATCGTGTCGTGGTTCATCGTGGCGCCGGCCCCCGACGGACGCACCCAGCCGCCATCCACCGCCTTCATTTCGCTCGCGAAATCCAGCCAGCCCTCGCGCGCGCCGGACAGCTTCACTTTCAGGACGCGCTCCCCGGATGTCTTGGAGGCGGCCTGGTCGATCGACTCTTCCAGCGCCGCATCCGGAACGGTGACCACCATGCGGATGCTCGCCCGCTCGAAGCGGTACGACAAATCGTGTTCCGTCAGCATGTGCGTCGCCGGCACGCCGATCGCGCCGAGCTTGTGCAGTCCCAGCAGGAGGTGCCAGAACTCCAGCCGTCCCTTCAGGATCAGCATCACCGTGTCGCCCTTGCGGATGCCATGCTTCTGCAGCACCTGCGCGGCGCGGTCGCTCCCCTTCTTCAGGTCGGCAAAGGTGATGACCTTGCCTTCCCCGTCATCGTTGCACCACACCATTGCCCGGCGTCCGGGCTCGGTCTTGGCCGTCGCATCCACCACGTCGTAGGCGAAATTGAAGTTGTCCGGCACGCGGATTTCCAGATGGTCCCGCAAATCCTCATAGGAGGAAAACTCCGTCCGGTTCACAAATTGGTTCAGCATCGACATATCGCAACTCCTCCGCCGCCTAGATGATCATGGCCAGGAAGCGCGCCGGCTTTCCGTCGAGCGCCTGCATGGAATGACCTTGGTTCGAATCAAAATACACGCAGTCGCCCGTCTCCAGCGTGAGCTCGTTGCCGTGGATGAGCACCCGCATGCGCCCCTCCAGAACGAAATCGAATTCCTGCCCCGGATGCGAATTGGAATGCGTCCCCGCATCCCCCGCGTCCGCCGGAACCGTCACTTCAAACACGTCCACCTTGCGCCCCGCGAAATTCGCCGCCAGGCTCCGGTAGCGGTAGTTCCGGCGCCGCTCGACCGTCACGCCCGCACCCTTGCGAGTGACCGAAAACATCTTCATGCGGGGGGCCTGCCCCGTCAGCAGATCGGTCAGGTCCGTGTTCAGCACGTGCGCCGCATCGTGCAAGGCGCTCGCGGGAATGTCGGCCGTCCCCGCCTCATACGCCTGATATTCCGCCAGGGATACCCGCAGGGCACTCGCCAGCTCCTCCGCCGTCTTTCCCTCGATCTCCCGCAACGCCTTCAGCCGCGCTGCAATGTCCTTCCGTTGTTCCGACATGGGGATTCCTCCTTTGGGCCACTTTTTTGCATTATGCTCCACCCGCAAACGACGCGCCAGCGTTTTCATGTTGCCAGTCATGCTGCCCCGTGGCAGAAACGCCACCCGCCCATTGGGTCCACGTCGCCGCCTCTCCATCCCGTGAAATGCAAAACAACTAGTTATTATAATAACTAGTTGTTTTGCAGAGGCAGGCCGAGCCGCCAACGACCTGCCCCATCAGGTCTCCCGCTCGCCGCGGGCCATGATGACCTTGCCCGTTCGCACGAGTTCGATGATCTTGAACTTGTGGAGCAGGTCGACCATGGCATCCAGTTTCGCGGAGCCGCCCGTGGCTTCCAGCACCATGGATTTTTCGCTCAAATCCACGGTCTTGGCCCGGAAATGGTCCGCAATCTGCAAGACTTCGCTGCGCTGCGCAGGATCCACGGCCAGCTTGACGAGCGCCAGTTCGCGCTCCACCACTTCTTCGTCCGTGTGTTCGCGGCACGCCAGCACGTCGACCAGCTTGGAGCATTGCATGATGACCTGCTCCAGGCCCGCCTCGTCGCCCTTGGCCGTGATGGTCATGCGCGAGAAGTCGCCGGTGGCGCCGGGCGACACCACAAGGCTTTCGATGTTGAAACCGCGCCGCGAAAATGTTTGCGCGATGCGCGCCAGCGCGCCGGGCCGGTTCGCCACGTAGATGCTCAGGTTGTGGGACAGGGATTCCTTGCTCATGTTCTTCTCCGTTTCTCTCACACGCTCTTCTTGCCGGATGCGGCCGCCTTCTTCTTGCTCCCCGCCGGACGGCCGGGCTTGCGCCGGGGATGCTCCATCACGGTCTCCTCCAGCGTCTTTCCGGGAGGCACCATCGGGTACACCTCTTCGTGCTTCACCACTTCCACGTTCACCAGAACGGGGCCGGGATGCGCCAGCGCCTTCTTCAGCACCTTCTGAATGTCGGCCGCGCGCTTCAGGTTCATGGCCAGAATGCCATAGGCTTTCGCCAGCTCCACGAAATCCGGGTTGCCCTCCAGATCCACGCCGCTATAGCGCTCGTCGTAGAACATGTCCTGCCACTGTCGCACCATGCCCAGATAGTGGTTGTTCATGATGATGATCTTGATCGGCAGCTTGTGGATGCCCGCCGTGGCCAGTTCCGACATCGTCATCTGGAACCCGCCGTCGCCCGCAACGCACAGCACCGTCTCGCCGGGGCGCCCGAATTGCGCACCAATGGCCGAGGGCAATCCGAAGCCCATGGTGCCCGCGCCGCCGGAGGTGATGAATTGCCACGGCTTGTCGCACTTGAAAAACTGCCAGGCCCACATCTGGTGCTGTCCCACGTCGGTCGTCATGATCGCCTTGCCGCCGGTCAGCTTGCTCAGCGCATCGATGATTTGCGGCGGGTGGAGCCCGCCCTTCTTGGAGAAGGTCAGGGGCCATTTTTTCTTGTATCCCGCCAGGCGCGCGACCCACTCGGTGGTGTCTCCGCGCTTCACCAGCGGCAGCAAATCCTTCAGCACGGTCTTGGCGTCGCCGCGGCACCGGATATCCGGCTTCACCAGCTTGCCGAACTCGGCCCCGTCGATGTCGATGTGGATCTTCACCGCGTTCTTGCAGAAGTGGCTCGGCACGCCCAGAATTCGGTCGTCGAGACGCGCCCCCACGGCCATCATCAGGTCGCATTCCACGATCGCCCGGTTGGCATAGGCCGTCCCGTGCATGCCCAGCCCTTCGAGGCTCAGCGGATGCGAATCCGGGAACACCCCCTTGCCCAGCAGCGTCGTGGTCACGGGAATGCCCATCTTCTCGGCCAGTTCCAGCAGCTCGCTTTCCGCGCGCGACATCACCGCGCCATGGCCCGCCACGATCACCGGCCGCTGGCTCTTCGACAGCGCATCGGCGATCTTCTGGATCGTCTCGGGGCCATATCCCCTCAGCTCCGGATTGTAGCCGGGCAGGTTCATCTCCGCCTCCAGACCCACCGTGCAAGCTTCCGTGCCCACATCCTTGGGCACGTCGATGAGCACGGGCCCCGGACGGCCCGACGTGGCGATGTGGTACGCCTCCTTCACCACCCGCGGAATGTCGTTGGCGCTCTTGAGCAAATAGCTGTGCTTCACGATCGGCATCGTCAGGTTGAACATGTCCGCCTCCTGGAAGGCATCCTTGCCCAGCATGCCCCGCACGCTCTGTCCGGTCACCACGATCATCGGCACCGAGTCCATGTGCGCCGTCATGATGCCCGTCACCGTGTTGGCCGCACCCGGACCGCTCGTCACCAGAACCGCCGCCGGCTTGCCGGTCGCCCGCGCATAGCCATCGGCCTCGTGCGCCGCGCCCTGCTCGTGCCTCACCAGCACGAACTTCATGTTCTTCCTCACCTTGTACAGGGCATCGAACAACGGAATCGCCGAACCACCCGGCAATCCAAACATGACTTCGATTCCAATCTTTTCCAGGCTCAGGATCAGTGCTTCGGCGCCATTCATCTGATTTTCGCTCATTTTTTACCTCCAAAATGAAAATTGCCATTCATTTGATGTAAAAATCGCATAATTTTTTCTTTATGCAACAAAATTATGAAAAATTGTTTAACTTTTTGACAAATTTCAAAAATTCGAGTGAAAAATGTATAAATTTGATGATTTTTCAGCAAATTTTCAGATCTTGAACACAAAAATAGGAAAAAGAGACGGTTTTTTTACTCCGCTTCCTTGCCTCCCCCCCTTTTGAGATGCCGCAAGCTGGTGTCGGCTATGGAATCGGCACCAGCCGGCGCGCGGCCTCGGGATCCACGCTGCGCAGGTGCAAATCCTGCTGTGGAAACGCAATTTCAATGCCGGCCGCACGGAAAGATTCGTCAATGGCCAGATTGAGCTCCGTGACCGTGTCCAGGCGGTTTTCCAGGCTTGGCAGATAGGCCCTCAGCGACAGCTTCAGCGAGCTGGCCTCAAACCCCTCGAACGCCACGATGGGCTTGGGCTCCTTCAAGACGCGGGCATTGGAATCGGCCGCCTGGATCAGCAATTCCAGCGCTCGGCGCACGTCCGACCCATAGGCCACCCCCACCACGATCTGCACGCGCGTCATGCTGTCCGACAGCGTCCAGTTCAGCAGCCGCCCCGTCACGAATTCCTTGTTGGGCACCACCAGCTCCTTGCGGTCCCAGTCCGTGATGGTGGTCGCGCGCATCTGGATGCGCGACACCACACCCGTGGTGCCATCCACCGTGACAATGTCGCCCACGCGGATGGGCTGCTCGAAAAGCAGGATGATGCCCGACACGAAATTCGCGAAAATCTCCTGCAACCCAAACCCCAGCCCCACGGTCACCGCCGCCACCAGCCACTGCACCCGGCCCCAGCTCAGGCCCACCGCCCCGAACACGATCAGGAGCCCGGCAATCACGATCACATAGCGGATCAGCGAGGCCACCGCGAAACGGCTGCTGTCCTGGATCGGCAGGTACGGCAGCACCATCATCTCCAGAAGGCCCGGAATGTTCCGCGCCGCCGCAAAGGTCAGGAAGGCGGCGATCATCGACACAAACAGGCTTTGCAGCGTCACCGCGTCCCCCTCCGCGCCCTGCCACAAAATGATTTGGTTGAACACGCCCAGGGCCGGCAGCAGCGGCTGCAGCAGGCTCAGGAACAGGATGCAGGTCGTCACCACCAGGATCAACCGGACCAGCGCATGGGTCTGCTCGTTGATCGCGTCCAGGTCATAGGGCTCCAGATCCTTGAGCTGGATGCCCGCCCCTTCCCCTCCCTGCACGCCGGCCTCGCCCGGCTTGTCCTCGCGGCGGCGCTTGCGGATCTGCGCCACCGCATAGCGGCGGCGCGCCACCCGCAGCCAGCGCAGGGCCAGGTTGTACACCAGCACCGCATTGAACACCACCAGCACCATGTAGGAGAGTTGCAGCAGGACTACGCGCGCCGTGTAGAAATATCCGCGCAGCAGGCCCACCAGCAGCGAGAGCAGAAGCCCCACCCACACGAACCGGCAGAACGGAATGAGGCGCTGGATCCAGGGCGAAGCCGCCGCCTGCCACTCCTGCAGAATCCCCGTTTTCGAGCGGAACAAACGGTGCACCCGCCACGCCAGCAACACCAGCAGAAGCGCAAAGGAGATCCGGGCCGGTCCGTTCCGCAACCATTCCTCACCGCTCCAGAAGCACAGCATGGTCACGGCAACCAGAGCCGGATAGGTCCAGGCCGCCACCCGCGCCGAACGGTGCAGGGTCCGGTGGGCCGACACCGGCCACTGGAAATGAACTTCGGCCAGGCCCTTCGGCCGGCAAATCGACCGCACAAACGTGCAGGCAAACGCCACGCCGGCCGCATGCATCAATCCATAGCCCGCGCCCTGGACCAGCTCCCCGCTCGGGGCATCCATCAAGGTCCAGCCCGCGAACAGCATGAGCAGCGGCCCCACGGAAGCCAGCACCACCGACCACAGCAGCGTCTCCACCGTATAGGCGAAACGGTCCGTCAACACGTGGTCCGTGCGGAGGGCCAGTTCCTGAATCCTCCGCCTCATGCGGGAGGCCATGGGGGTTCCCAGCACAAGCGCCAGCACCGCCGCCGCAAAGGAAATCTGGTGTTCCCACAGCAGGTGGAGGAAATCCTGTCGCGTCCCCAGGTAGCGCGTCGGATCCTTCAGCGCACGCAGCACGGCCGCCCGGTGCTCCCGGAACCATTCCGGTCCCGTCGGCGGCAGGCTGCGCGTCCAAATCAGTTGCTGGTCCAGCATCTGGCGCATGGCCCTCCCGTCCTTCAGGAGCTGAAGCTCCGTCTGCTCCAGCATACCCAGCGCCCTCAGGTATTCGTCCAGCGTCCGCTCGCGTGTTTCCAGCAGCTCCCGCTGGGTCTTCAACAGCATGCGGAGCGATTCGGCTTCCTCCTCCGAAAGGGTCGTGAGGCCATACACCCCTTTCTGCGCGCGCGAATCCGCCACGGTCCAGTCCTGCATTGCCTGCACCGTCTCGATCTGGGCAATCCGCTTGAAGGCCACCTGGTCCCGGCGATCCTTCCCCCCTCTTTCCAGCGTGCGGATCCATGCCAGCTTCTCCCTCTCCTCCCGCAGTTGGTCGGAATAGGAAGAAGGCAGATTGTCGACCTCGAGGATCTGGGTGACGCGCTCGGACGCATGGCGGAGCGTTTCCAGCTCGCCTTGGCGCATCGCCAGCAGTTGATTGATCTGATACGTGTCCGATACATCCAGAGCCACCGCCTCCGCCAGCGCCACGTTCCGGCTGGCCACCTCCTTCAGCGGCGTGGATGCCTTTTCCAGCAGGCGCCGAGCCTCGCGCGCATCCGTGGAAACCTGCGAAGTCTGGACCATCCGCAGGCGCCCCAGCCTGGCACGAGCCTCCTCCACCTGCTTTTGAAGACGGTCCTCCTTCTCCCCCGCCACCCGGCTTTCGGCCAGAGCCACCTGCGTGCGCGCATCCAGCGTGTCGAGGTCCACCCGAAGCAGGCGGGACTGGCTCGCCAGGGCGGCCGATTCCCACCGACGCCGAACCCCCGCCGCGGAGGCGGACACTTCGTTGGTAGCCGTCGCCGGAGCCGGGGAAGCCAGCGCCTCCTGCCCCCGCGCCACCCGGTCCAGTTCCTGGCGGATCGCATCCGGCCGCGTACGCAACCGTTCCAGCTCCCTGTCGGCGGCATCCAGGCGGTCCTGCGCGATTTTCAGCTCGATCTGCTGCCGGGCAATCCAAGCCTCCAACTCCGCCGTCTCCTCCGGAAGCTCCACCGCCCCGGAATCCGGCACCGCCGACGCCTCCTCCTTCAGTTGCGCCAGCGTATCCGCGGCCAACTGGGCCTGCTCCAGCAGCAAACGAGCCGAGTCCTCGTTTTTGGATGCCTGCTTGGCAAACGCGATCGCCGCCTGCAAATGGGCCACCCATTCGGCCCTTTCCTCGCCGGACAGATTCGTCGACTGGTCCAGCTGGGAAACCAAATCCTGCAATGCCTCGACCGTCGGCAGGTTGGTCGGGGAAACCGCCGGTCCCTCCTGCGCCACGGCCCCCCACACACACAGAAGGGCAGACAGGAACAGGCAGGCGCCCAATGACTTCATGCGGAACAGAACGAACGGTTTCTAAAACGTCCAGCGGACGCCCGCGTTCAGGAAGGATTCATCCACATGCGCATATTCGCCATACAGGGAAAACGCATCCGTCAGGTTCAACAGCATGCCCGCGGCAAAGGCCAGATCGGTTTCGTCCTCCGACTCGCTCATCCCATGCGCTTCCACCTCGGTGTTCACAAAACTCATGCCCAGGAAAACATAGGGCGAAAGAATCTTCACATCCCGGCTCACCAGCCCCCCCACCGTGAACCCACTCATCGAGAGATCGCCGCCATCGAAATCGAAGCTCGCCATGCCCCCCGTCGCGCGCAACGCCAAGTCAATGAGACTTTCCTCGGCAAGCGGCAATGTGAACTGAATCCCCACCTGCCCCGACGGCCCCACATCCCCGCCATCCGGATCCAGTGCGCCAAAGTCGCCAAACAGCGTCAGCCGGCCGATGGGCGCAAACGAAAGACGGCCTCCATACTGGTTGTAATCATCGCTCGTGACGATCCCGGCCGTCACCCGCGTTTCCCCGGCCACCGGCGCCGCCGCACTGTTGGCGATCGGCAAGCCAGCAAATTGGGCCATGACAGGAACGGACAACAGGCACAGGCACAAAACCAAGATCCACTTTTTCATGAGGGGCCTCCGGGATAGTTCGGTTGAATATCTTTGTTCTTTTCCAACTATGTGGAACATTCTCCACCCCGTCAACCCCCTTTCGGAACCGCTTCCCCTTCGGGGGAGCTCCCTCCTCTCCTCCAAGCGGGAATAAGCTGATCCGTTTCTCACAGAGAGCACAGAGGTTCACGGAGAATAACAGGTTTCCTCTGTGTATACTCCGTGAGCTCTGTGAGAGGGATTTTCTTCAAATCCGGCTAAATAATGAGAGGGCCATTCGGAAGAGACGGCTCGCCCAGCGGTCGAACCCTACCCGGGTCGGCGAAACGGAATGCGCCTCCCCTTCGTCACCTATTCCGAGGCCAGTTCCACCTGGTGCCGCTGGAGCATCGTCCCCTCGGCCAGTGCCAGGGAGGACCGCTGCAGGTTGTAGTCGGCCCGGGCCTGGATCTCCGCCTTCCGCGCCTGCGTCAGGTTCCGCTGCAATTGCAGCACCACGAAACTCGTGCTTTTCCCGCTCGCCAGCTTGCGTTGTTCCGCTTCCAGCGCCTGCTCGGCGTAGTTCCGCGCCTCCTCGCTGGCCTGCACCTGCTCCCATCCCGAGGCAATCGAAAGCGAGGCGTTGTCCACCTCCACCAGCGCCTCCTCCTCAAGCTGCCTCAGTTGAAGCCGCATTTTTTCGGCCGTGGCCAGGCTCTGGTCGTGGCGCGCTTTCGCCGCGCGGTTTCCCAGCGGGAAGGAAAGCGTGACTCCCGCCGTCCAATAGGGCTCATCCGCCGAGCCGATCTGGTCCATCACGTTTCCATAGCTGTCTTCCCCGCTGGCCGCAACTCCATACCCCCCCACCAAGTCCAACGAAGGCAGCGTCTGGTTGCGCTGGTAGGCCACCGTGAGCCCCTGGCGCTCCAGAGCCATCCTCGCCTGCCGCAAATCGGGCCGCCTTTCCAGGGCCACCGCGCCGCTGGCCACCGAATCCGTCGCCACCGGCTCGGCCGTCAATTCCCCGGCCGCCACGATTTCCATCTCCCGGAAACCACGCTGGTCGGCAAAAACAAGCGCTTTCAGCTTGTTCTGCGCCTCCGCATGCGACCGCCGCGCCACGCTAAGCTCGGCACGCGCCGATGCCGCCTGGCTCTCCGCCTGCTTTTCATCCAGAATGGACATCGCGCCAATCTGCACCTTGCGCCGGTTGTCCTCGAACAGTTGCGTGGCCAACCGCACGGCGTCCTCCTGCACGCGGATGCTCTCGCGCGCCTGAATCAGCCCGTACCACGCCGTCTCCACCTGCGAGAGGATCTGCTGCAACCGGTCTTCCAGTTGCACCGCCGCCTCCGCCGATTGCTTGTCGGCCTGAATCACCCGGTACCGGACGTCATCCGTCTTGAACCCCTTCAGCAACGGCTGCGTCAGCGTGACGCCCGCGCTGCCCGTGCTCGTGTCGAACGGGTTGCCACTCCGAGTCCCGCTCGAATCCCCCAGACGGGCCCCCACTTCGTAGCTCAACCCGCCCAGCCCCGTCGCCCCCCCCAGCGAGGCATTCCAGGAATCGCTATCCGTCTCCGAACCCGCCACATCCAGCACGCCCGACGCCGTGCCTGCGCTCTCTCCCTCCGTTTCCTCGTGCGAACGCTTGGCGGAAACCGACACGTTCGGATCATACCCCCCCCGCGCCGCCCGCCCATCCAAGGCCACCATCTCCCGCGTGATCCGTTCGATTTGAAAATCCAAGTTGTTTTCCAGCGCCAATCCCACGCATTCCTTCAACGTCAGCTCCCGCACCGGCTTTTCTTCCGCCCATCCCCCGGCCGCCCACGCCGCCACCATCCCCGCAACCACCCACCTCCGAAATTGAGGATTGGATATTGAATATTGAATATTGAACATTCTTTTTCTCTTCTCATTCATATCTCAGAGCCTCGATCGGATCCAGTCCCGCCGCCTTCCGTGCCGGATAAAAACCAAAAAAGATTCCGATCGCCGCGCTGAACACAAAGGCCAGCGCCACCGATTCCAGCGAAACCAGCGTGTTCCAGCCCACCTTGGCCGAGACGATCTTGGCAATCCCCATGCCCAATCCAATGCCCAGCACCCCGCCCCCCACGCTCAACACCACCGACTCCACCAGAAACTGGAGCAGGATATCCACGCCCCGCGCCCCCACAGCCATGCGAACCCCGATCTCGCGCGTCCGTTCCGTCACGCTCACCAGCATGATGTTCATGATGCCAATCCCCCCCACCAGCAGCGAAACCCCCGCAATCGCCGCCAGCAGAATCGTCATGGTCTTGGCCGTCGATGTCGCCATCTCCATGATCTCCTGCTGGCTGCGCACCTGGAAATCGTCCTCCTGCCCCTCCCGGATTTTGTGCCGCTGGCGCAGCAGGGCGGCCACCTCCTCCATCACCGTTTGCACCTGCTCCGCACTCTCCGCCTGGACTGTGATCGACCGGAACGTCGTCGCGCCCGTCAACCGCACCATCGCGCTCGACCACGGCACCAGCACCACATCGTCCTGGTCCGACCCCATCATGCTCATGCCCTTGGGTTTCAGCAACCCCACCACCGTGTACGGCGCATTCTGAATGCGCACCACCTGTCCCACCGGACTGGCGTCGCCAAACAAATTAGTGGCCACCGTCTGCCCCAGAATCGCCACCTTGGCCGAGCCCCTCACGTCGGACGCCGTGATGTTTCCTCCCTCGAGGAATTCCCACGAGCGCAGTTCCACATAGTCCTCTCCCGCCCCATTGATGGTCGTGTTCACGTTCTGGTTCCCGGCCATCACCTGCGCATTCTTGCGCACGTCGGGCGTGGCCCGGATCACGCCGGGAATCTCCTTCCGGATCGCCTCGTAGTCCCCCTTCGTCAGCGTCGGCGCGCTGCCCCAGCCCCCCCGCACACCCCCGCGCGACCCCGCACCCGACATCACCAGCACCGTGTTCTGCCCGATCTGCGCAATGCTCGACGCCACCTGCTCCCTCGCGCCGTTGCCAATCGCCACCATCGCAATCACGGCCGCCACGCCGATGATGATGCCCAGCATTGTCAGGCCCGAGCGCATCGGATTTCTCCGCAGGGCCCGCAGCGCAATCATCCACGTCGCGGAAAATTTCATAGGGATCCCTCCGCCGCTCCGCGCGCCTTCGCCAGCTCCGTCGCCGCATCCAGCCGCCCCTCCACCGGCCGGTCGCCCACGATCCGGCCATCCCTCATTGTGATTTCGCGCAGGCAATAGCGGGCAATGTCCGGCTCATGCGTCACCATCAGGATCGTCATGCCGCTCCGGTTCAGCGCCTGGAAAATGCTCATGATTTCGAGGCTGGTCCGTGTGTCCAGGTTGCCCGTCGGCTCGTCGGCCAGCAGCAGCGAGGGCGAATTCACCAGCGCCCGCGCAATCGCCACGCGTTGCTGCTGCCCGCCCGAAAGCTGGCTCGGATGGTGCCCCGCCCGCTCCGCCAACCCCACCTGCTCCAGCGCCGCCAGCGATCTCTTCCGCAATTCGCGCCGCCCGTGTCCCTGCGGCGAATACAACAGCGGCAATTCCACGTTTTCCAGCGCCGACGTGCGCGAGAGCAGATTGAACCCCTGGAACACGAATCCCAGCCGCTGGTTCCGCACCCGCGACAGATCGCTCTTCGAAAGGTTCCCCACATCCTCCCCATCCAGCCAATAGCCGCCGGAGGTCGGCCGGTCCAGGCAACCAATCAGATTCATCAACGTGGATTTCCCCGATCCGCTCGCCCCCATCACCGCCACGAATTCACCCCGGCTCACGGTCAGCGAAACGCTGCGCACGGCCTTCACGGGCACTTCCCCCGTCTGATAGATTTTCTCCAGCTTCTCGAGCCGGATCACCGGTTGGGTTTCCATGATCCTTCTCCGCCTTACATCGGGGGCGGCGGCGGCCCGGAGGCCCCCTTCGGCCGACCCGGCATGAAGGGAGAGCTTTTTCCCGCGCCGGACGCGGACGCCTTTTCCGCCGCCGTCTGGGTTCCCGTCACGATTGCGGTCCCCTCTGCCAGCCTTTCCCCCAGCACCTCCGTCCAAGTCCCGTCCGTGATTCCCAGCCTCACCGGCTGCAAGGCCAAGCCACCTTTCTCGTCCAGCACGTAGATCATTTTCCGGGAACCATCGCCGCCCCCCGAATCCTCGTGCATCCGCCGGTTTTTCCAGTCCCCATGGTCCCGGGGCGCCCCGTCCGGAGGCTCCCGCTTCCCGACGGGCGGTTCCGGCTCCGCCACCGCCGCACCCTCCGGCGGACGGAACCGCAAGGCCGCATTCGGCAGGCGCAGCACGTTCTCGCGGCGCGCCGTCACCACCGTGGCATTGGCCGTCATGCCCGGTCGCAATTTCAAATCGCCGTTTTCCACGTCCACAATCGCCACATAGTTCACCACGCCCTGGTTCGTCACCGGCTCGAAACGAACCTGGCTCACCAAGCCTGTGAACGAGCGCGACGGATAGGCATCCACCGTGAATTTCACCGTCTGCCCCTCCTCCACATCCCCCACATCCGCCTCCGAAATCTGCGCCTCGATGCGCATCTTTCGCAGATCCTGCGCCAGAGAGAACAACGTCGGCGCGTTCAGGCTCGCTGCCACCGTCTGCCCCACGTCCACCGCGCGCGAAATCACCACGCCATCCATCGGCGAAAAAATCGTCGTCTTCTCCAAATCCACCTGCACCTTGCTCAAGTTTGCCTCGCGCACCTGCAGCGAAGCCTGTGCCTGCGCCAGCGTCGCCTCCGCCTGATCGTAGTCGGACTGGCTCACCAGTTCCAGCCCACGCAATTCCTCCGCCCGCCTGAAATTCGCCTGCGCCAGCTTGAGCGAAGCCTTCGCGCTCAGCAGCTCCGCCTGCGCCTGGTCCATCTGCCGCTCATAGGTCGAGGCATCCAGCCGCGCCAGCACCTGCCCGTTCGTCACCGATGAATTATAGTCCGCAAACAGCTCGACGATCTTCCCCGAGACCTCGCTGCCCACCGCCACCGTCTGCACCGCGCCCAGCGCCCCGTTCGCCGTCACCGACTGGACAATCTCCCCCCGCTCCAGCGCCACCGTCTTGTACGAGATCGCACCGTTTCCGCTTCCCTCGCGATGAATCTTCCACCACCATCCCCCGCCCGCCAGTACGGCCAGCGCCAACACCCACCCCATCCACTGTTTGCTCTTCGTTTTCTGCATCATGATCTCCGGCTGCCTCGCCCGTTCAGTCGACGCGAACGGGCGGAAGGTTACACCCTCCGCACCCTTTTAACCACCCCCGGATGAAGAATGCATGAATCCACCCTCGTTTCTCGGTGTTCATCCGTGGTTCATCGGTCGGTAAGTTCAGAATAGTAAGACATGTCCGCCAAGCTCCATACCGTGCTCGAAAGCGGCCTGTTCGCCTCCCCCATGCAGGCACTCGCGGCTCAAGAGTATTCCACTGTGTGGAAACATGTTGGCTTCGGGCCACGTTTGGCCCTCGTCCCGTTGGGACTTGCCTTGCGGCAATCCGTGCGCGGAGCGCGCGCTTTCCATTGTGTGGAAAAATCCCGGAATTGTTTTCCATTGCATGGAAAACTTCGAGCCATTCGACGAATGGAAAAATGAAGCTGGCACCTTTCCAAAAAAATCCAGTCTTTATAAACTCTGGATTGTTTTGGGGCGGGCGGTCTTCCAACTGGCACGCACGATCGAAAAGGATCAGAAAGGTGTCCGTATCATTTTTTTGGACCCCGATATCCGCAACCGCTCCGCCCATGCGTAGCCGGATTGGGAACACCCAATCCAGCCAAAACAGGGGTGAACGTACTATCCCTGTAGCAACTCGTTGATGGCCGCCGCCGCCTTGCGTCCCTCGCCCATCGCGAGGATCACGGTAGCCGCGCCCAGCACGATGTCGCCGCCCGCAAACACCTTCGGGAGGCTCGTCTTGCCGTTTTCGTCGGTCACGATGTGCCCCCACTTGTCCACGGTCAGTCCCGGCGTCGTCTGCTCGATCAGCGGATTCGACTCATTGCCAATCGCCACGATCACCGCATCCATCCCCATCTGGAATTCGCTGCCCTTCATTTCCACCGGACGCCGCCGCCCGCTCGCATCCGGCTCGCCCAGCTCGTAGCGCAGGCATTCGAGGCCCGTCACCTTGCCGTTCTCACCCAGGATGCGCTTCGCATTCTGGAGCATGTGGAATTGCACGCCCTCTTCCTTGGCGTGGGCCACCTCCTCGACGCGCGCGGGCATTTCGACTTCCGTGCGGCGATAGATCAAATGGACTTCCTTCGCGCCCAGCCGCATCGCCGTGCGCGCCGCATCCATCGCCACGTTTCCACCACCCAGCACCGCCACCCGCTGCGCCGCATGGATCGGCGTGGCCGCATGCTCCACGTCGTACGCCTTCATCAGGTTGGAGCGCGTCAGGTATTCGTTCGCCGAATACACGCCCACCAGGTTTTCGCCCTCGATGTTCATGAATTTCGGCAGCCCCGCCCCCGAACCGATGAAGACCGCGTCGAATCCATCCTTCTCGATCAAATCCGTCACCTTGCGCGTGCGTCCCACCACGAAGTTCGTGCGGATTTCCACGCCCATTTGCTTCAGCGTGTCCAGCTCCGCGCGGACAATCGCCTTCGGCAGGCGGAACTCCGGAATGCCATACACCAGCACCCCGCCCGCCTTGTGGAACGCCTCGAACAGCACCACCTCGTGCCCCGCCCGCCGCACATCCGCCGCCACCGTGATCCCCGCCGGTCCGCTGCCCACCACCGCCACTTTTTTGCCGGTTGGCGACGCCACCACCGGCTTGGCCACCGCGCCGGCCTCGCGCTCCCAATCGGCCGCATAGCGCTCCAACCGGCCAATCGCCACCGCCTTGTCCACCGATTTCAGGCTCTTGCCCACCGTGCACGGCTCCTGGCACTGCGTTTCCTGCGGGCACACCCGCCCGCACACCGCCGGCAGCAGACTCTGCTGCTTGATGATGCCAATGGCCTTCGCCGGATCGCCCGCCGCCAGCGCCGCGATGAACTGCGGAATCTGGATCTTCACCGGACATCCCGCCACGCACGGCGCATTCTTGCACTGCAGGCAGCGCGAGGCTTCCACCCGCGCCTGCTCCTCGAAATATCCCATGGCCACTTCCCGCATGTTCCGCGCGCGAACCAGCGGCTCCTGCGTCGGCATTTCCTGCGCCGGAACCGAAAGGCGGTCCTTCGCCTTCAGCGGCTGCGGCAGCGACTGGATCCGCGCCCATTCGGCACGCGCGGCCTCTTGCAACGATTCGGGGGTCTGGAAGCTCATGCTATTTCAATCCTTTTTTCACGGCCTCGTCGTGCAGGCTGCATCCCGCCGCGGCCAGTTTCTCCTGCTCGCGGTACGATCCCAGCCGCTGGATCATCTGGTCGAATTCCACCAAATGCCCGTCGAACTCCGGACCATCCACGCACACAAATTTCGTCTGGCCGCCCACCGTCACCCGGCAGCCGCCGCACATGCCTGTGCCATCGATCATGATCGTGTTCAGGCTCACCACCGTCGGCACCGCGAAGGGCTTCGTCGTCAGCGAACAGAACTTCATCATCACCGGCGGCCCGATCGCCACCGCCAGATCCGGCTTTGGGGCCTGCGCGCACAACTCCTTCAGAGGTTCCGTCACGAGGCACTTCCGCCCATAGCTTCCATCGTCGGTGCAAACGATCACCTCGTCCGCAATCGCCCGCATTTCCTTTTCCAAAATCACCAGTTCCTTCGTGCGCGCCCCGATGATCACGATCAGCTTGTTTCCCGCCTTTTTCATCCCCTGCGCAATCGGATACATCGGCGCCACCCCGATTCCGCCGCCCACGCACACCACCGTGCCGAACTTCTCGATGTGCGTCGGACGCCCCAGCGGCCCCACCAGATTCGGAATCTCCTCCCCCTCCTTCATCTGCGCCAGCAGCTTCGTGCTCTTCCCTACCGCCTGGAAAATGATCGTGATGCTCCCCTCCGCCACATCCGCATCCGCAATCGTCAGCGGAATGCGCTCCCCGAATTCCGTATCCAACTGCAAAATAATGAATTGCCCCGGCTGGCGCTCCTCCGCGATCAGCGGAGCCTTCACCCGCATGCGGTACACATCCTGCGAAAGCTGTTCCTTGGCGATGATTTCATTCATATCGTTCCGTCTCCTGCCCACGTGACAATTTTGTCTGACAGTATCGCGATGTCTCCCCACCGGAAAGAAAATTTCGCGAATGTTGCTGAAATCGGCCTGCGGAACGCCCATACTGTCCCCGTCAAACCCAACGGAGGCTCCCCATGAAATGCTGGACCCGGATCGCACTTTTGCTCGCCACCTGCTTGCTCACCAGTTGCAACGGCAGCTCGGGCGACGACATTGTCCTCACGCAGGACCGCAACGGCGAAACCATCGAAATCGCCAACCGCGCCACCTTCGCCATCCAACTGGCCGGCAATCCCACCACCGGCTACGAATGGACCGTCTCCCAGGCCGATCCCGCCTTCCTGCGCCTCGTCGAATCCACCTATGCCCCCGACTCTTCCGCCATCGGTTCCGGCGGCCTCTACACCTTCCGCTTCGAGACCCTCCAGCCCGGCACCACGCCCCTCACGCTCCTCTACCGCCGCTCGTGGGAAACCACCCCCTCCGACCAGACCTTCTCCCTCACCCTCCGCATTCAGGAATAACCCCTGGGCAAAAAAAGTGGTGGCGAGAATCGGGATCGAACCGATGACACATGGATTTTCAGTCCATTGCTCTACCAACTGAGCTATCTCGCCACCTGAAGTGTCCCGCGTATATACCCGCTTCCCCTCCCCCCTGTCAACCTTGGCTTCAGGAAGCTCCCCATGAAAAATCCTTGTCCCTTCTGCCATCTCCCTCCCGAACGCCTCCTCGCCGCCGACGGCCCCTGCATCGCCTTCCGCGATGAATTCCCCGTCAGTCCCGGCCACACCCTCATCATCCCCCGGCGGCACGTGCCCTCCTTCCGTGAACTTTCCCCCGGCGAATGGGCCGCCGCCCACCGCCTGGCCCAAACACTCGCCGCCGACCTCCACGCCACCGATCCCACCATCACCGGCTTCAACTTCGGCGCCAATGATGGCGAAGCCGCTGGCCAAACCATCTTCCACTGCCATCTCCATCTCATCCCCCGCCGCACCGGCGACCACCCCGCCCCCCGCGGCGGCATCCGCGCCGTCATCCCCGGCAAAGCCCACTACTAGGTCTGTACTCCGGCTCCATAAACGGAAAAGCGCCCTCCGACGACGAAGGGCGCCCGTGAATTCTCCTAAACTAGAATAACGTCACGCCACCCATCAGCAGATGCAAAAGCCCCAGCGCAAGACAGGCCACCCCGAGCGGCACCTGTTTCTGTTGCAGTTTCTCCAAAATCGCCTGGTTCCGGACCAGCAATTCCTGCGCCTTCTGTTCCACCGCAACCGCCGTGGCCCGTTTTTTGAGCAGGAGTTCCTTGCCCAGCAACAGGCCCGCCAGAATGGCCGACACCTGCGGCAGCAGGTCGGCCATCGGTGCAAAATGGAATACCAGCGCCCTCAGGAAGGAAACCAGGCCGATGACTAGCGCGGCCAGGCCAATCCCCTGACGCCACGGCGACAACGCATCCACGATTTTCTTCGAGGCGGGAATCCGGGCCATCAGCAGCGGTGCCGCCGCAAGAATGCCGACCAGTATGTTTCCCGCAACCAAGGCCAGCCAAAACAGGCGACCTGCAAAACCCGAATGGCAGGAGCCGGACCCGCAGCCCGCGCCGCTTTTGATTTTGGACGCGCGAATCAGGTAATTGTCGCCCACCGCGGTTTTGCCCCACGGCAGCTTCTTGTCCGCATCCCGCGTATAGAAGGAAAGATAAAAGATTTGGGCCAGCCCCTTGGCTTTGTTTTCCTCCGACTGGAAGGCCACTTCCATGCCCAGTTGCCAGTTGAGAGGCTGCCCCAGCAGGTTCAGATCCCCCGTGCGCCAATCTCCGTCGATTCGCGCGGCGAGAATAACGCTCTTGGGTTTCTCGCACCAGCCCTCGCGAATCAGAAATTCGCGGGCGGCCTCGATCAACTCGGCGGGATCGCCGGGCCCTTGGAATGCCTCCGAGTCCGGATTCCACACGCGGGCATCAATCTCCTTGTTCACCGCCTCCACCGCCTGGGCCTTCCGCGCATCGAACTGACCCAGCAATTCCTTCACCTTGGCATTTTCCGGATCCATCTTTGCCGCCAACTGGAGCCGGGCCTTCATCGAATCATACGTCTGGACCACGCTCTCCTCGCGGTATCCCCCCGGATTGGAAAAAAGATTTTCAATGTCGGCCGCGATGTCCTCCAGGATGGACGCCTGCTTTTCCTTGAAGCGGACCACTGCATCCTCCAGCCACGTGTAGGCATTGCCCGGATCCGCCGAAAGCTCCATCTTTCCCTGCATCAGGCGCTGAATGTTGTTGGCGATGTTGATGCTCGCCTGGGAGGATTCCCCATCGCCAAACTGCTTGCGGAACGAGGCCAGAGCCTTTTCGGCCTCGGGGAGCAAATTTTGCTGGGCGGGAATCAGCTCGGAAATCAGGGAATCCCATTGCTGGTTGA
The DNA here is from genome assembly GCA_964397035.1 of uncultured Verrucomicrobiota bacterium. GTDB lineage: Bacteria > Verrucomicrobiota > Kiritimatiellia > CAIQIC01 > Lenti-01 > Lenti-01. The sequence continues at coordinate 8,870 of CAYNHA010000021.1, read as the reverse complement.
TCTCCTCGATCGTGCCGCTGAAACTGGTGCTTCCATCCGCGATCTTCTTCAGCGGTTCCGTGCACTTCTTGGCAACCGCCAGAAACGCCTCGACATCCTTCGCCACGACCCCGCGCGCCTCCTGCGCCCTGGCAAACACCGCATTGAGTTGATTCCGGAATGTCTGGATTTCCGCGACGGTGCGCAAATAGGCAGGATGCTGCTCCATGTTCGAGGGCACACCCTTTTCGCCGTTGTCCAGAGCCTGTTCAATCTGCTTCTTCAGGCGGATCAACCGCTCGTCCGCCTCCTCCGTCTGCCTCGCCCCTTCATCCAGCTCGCCCTTGCCAACCAGGAGGGCCCCGCTTCTGGCCGCGTCATAGGCGCTGTCGAACACCTGATAATCCCCTGAGCGCAGGTACGGCTCGCCAAACCGGAAGGACATCCACAGCCCGCAAGGCTCCATCTTGACCCGCATATCTTCAACCGACTGGCGAACCTTTTTCAGTTCCTCGTCACCTTCCTCCCATCCGTCCTGAAGGGCTTCCAGATAATCTTCCACCACGTCGGACAACAGGCGGCGCATTTGCTGGCTCAACTCGACTCCACGGCTGAATCCCATTGATCCTGGCTCATCCAAACGGTTGGAATCCCGGAAGCGATCATACTGGTCAAACAGGGGCTGGGCCTCATCCGCCAGCTTGCCCGCCTTGAACACCGCATTGTTCTTGTTGTAGTCCGAGGGGGGAGGCAGAGCTCCAAGATTCAGGGTCATGAACAAAGCCACACAACTGGCCACGAATCCAATCGCAACACGTTTTTGCATAGATGAACAATTCCTTCTGGTTTGAGATTGGCCGCATTTCATCGCCCGCCAATCAACGGATTCCAGCTTATGCCCCTCCCGTTTCACACGGTCAAGACTTATCGGAACGCATCCTCGTTTCACTGGCCTGCTATCTCACTTTCATGATTCTGGATAGGGCGCAGCTGCCGGGCGCGTAGCCAATTTCCGTTCGCCCCCTCTTCCCCCTCCGCACTCTCGGTGGCAATCCCATTCCGCTTGAAAATAGACGGTATGAATAGGGGTCCCATGCAACGAGGATGCCCACTTGAAATTAACTAGTTATTATAATAACTAGTCAAAATTTCTTCTCCTGTATTTGCGGTTTTCTTTCGAAATTCTGAAACAGAGCCGCAAGGAACTCACACAGTCCCCTTTTGAACTCCGTGTCCAACGGTTTTCATCCGTGGTTCATCGGCGCGATGCTTCCCTTCCCATGGCGTCGATGACGGTACAAAGCCGACGCAGGTCCAAGAAACAGAGATTCTCCCGACTTATCGCAACCCCTGAAAACACTTGAGATTTCAAAACGGCAGGCGTCTAATGAGGGCCCGTCGGTCGGGAACAGAACCCGGCCATCAAAGGAGGTTCCATGAAGTCCCGTTTCAAGCTCTGGATGACAATCGCCCTGGCCATTCTGGCCACGTTTCTCACGTCCGGCATCGCCGCCGCCTTCCAGGCCGGCGACAAGGTTGAAATCGAATACGGCGGAGCCTGGTATCCCGGCAACGTGAAGGAAGCCAAAGCCGGCCAGTTCTTCATCTCGTACGACGACTACGATTCCTCCTGGGATGAATGGGTGGAAAGCGAACGCCTGCGCGTCCCGGAAACCGCTGCGGAAAGCAGCACCACCGATGGCGAGGAAACCATTTCGGACGAAGAAACCGCAACCGGCGATTCTTCCGATGAAACCGTTGCCGATGATGAACCCCAAGAGATCACCATCCGCAAGGGCGGCTCCATCTGGGCCACGGTTTCCCCCGACGGCACCATTCGCGTGAACGGCAGCATCGAGGGGGAAGTCGAAGACAGCGGAAACGTCCGCGTCAGTGGCATGAATTCCGGTGAAATTTCCTCCGATGGAACCATTCGCAAAAGCGGCTCCATCGTGGGCTCCATCGACTCCGACGGAACCCTGCGCGCCAACGGAAGCATCGTGGGCAGCGTGGAAACCGATGGCACCATCCGCAACAACGGCTCGATCTGGGGAAGCGCCGACGCCTGCTGCCCCGACGAAAGAAGCCGAAACGCCGTGGCCGCCGTCCTGGTCTTCTTTGCTGGCTCCGACTTCGGATTCTAGCCCCGATCCACCTCGCCAGACCATCACAGTCAATTCACTGTGACAGTTCCTCCTGACTATCACTTATAATTATAAGTGATAGTCGCGATTTTCCGCGCAATGGAAAACTTTTTTGCCGTTTTCTCACACAATGGAAAGCGCGCTCTCCGCGCACGGATTGCCGCAAGGCAAGTCTCAACGGGACGAGGGCCAAACGTGGCCTGCAGCCAAAATGTTTCCACACGGTGGAAAACGGCTTTATGGCTCGGACGCCACTTCCAGCTTCCGCAGGAACTCCGCCTCGTTCAACACAGAAATGCCCATTTTCAGGGCCTTTTCCAGCTTGCTGCCGGCGTCCGCACCCGCAATGACCAGATGCGTGGTTTTGCCCACGGTCCCGGATAGCGTTGCCCCGCGCTGGCGCAAGGCTTCCTGCGCCTCTTCGCGGGTGAACTTTTCCAGCGTCCCCGTCAGCACCACGCGCTTGCCGAAGAAAAATCCGTCGCGGTTCGCCTGTTCGGCCACCCGCTCCACGCGATCAAACCGCAGTCCCGCCTTCCGCAGTTTTTCAACCACATCCGCATTCCTCGGCTGGGCAAAAAAATCCTGCACGCTCTGCACCACCACACCGCCCACGTCGCGCACTTTCTCCAGCGTCCCGGCATCCGCCATCCGCAACGCATCCAGCGAGCCAAGCTCTTCCGCCAACGCCCGCGCCAATCCCTCCCCCACGTTTGGAATTCCCAGCCCGTGGATCAGGCGCCACAGCTCGTTGTTCTTGCTCGCTTCGATGGCGACGCACAGCTTGCGGGCCAGTACCATCGATTGCTTTTTGGCATCAGCCACCCGGTTGGGCCTCCGCAGCTCGATGGCCTCCGGCGTCAACGCATACAGGTCCGCTACATCGCGCACGGCCGGGGGCAGAACCTTTTCCTCCGTGCGCGCGCCAAACAACCCGTCGTCCACCCTTTCCTGAACCGTTTGCGGCATCGTGAGAGCCTCGATGATGGCCTCACCGAACCCGTCGATGTTCATGGCCTTGCGCGACACGAAATGTTCCAGGCTTCCGCGAATCCGCGCCGGACACTCCGCGTTGGAACATCGCCACGCCGCCGCTTCCGCATCGCGGGCAATCGAGCCCCCGCACACGGGACAGATACCGCCCGCATGCTGGAACAAGTCGAACGGCTGCGAATGGTCCGGCCGATTCCCCGGCGCCACGGAAACCACGGCCGGAATCACCTCGCCCGCTTTTTCGATGATCACCGTGTCGCCCACGCGGATGTCCTTGCGCCGAATCTCGTCCTCGTTGTGCAACGTGGCGCGGGAAATCGTTGAGCCCGCCAGCTCCACGGGCTCCAGCTCCGCCACGGGCGTCAGCACGCCCGTGCGGCCCACCTGAAGCGTGATGGCCTTCAACAGAGTTTGAGCCTGCTCGTGCGAATACTTGTAGGCCATGGCGAAGCGCGGCGCCTTGGCGGTCGTGCCCAGTTGCCGCCACAGCGCTAGGCGGTTCACCTTGACCACGGCTCCGTCCATCTCGTATTCCAGTTCGCCCTCGCGCTGCTGCAATTCTTCCGCGCGCGCAATGACTTCTTCAATGCCGTGGCATTCCCACCACAGCTTGGCCACCGGAAATCCCAGCGCCTTCAACCCTCGCAACAGATCGGCCTGCGTTACAAATTCCACACCCTCCATTGCGCCGGTGGCATACAGCACGGCCGAAAGCGGACGCGAGGCCACCACCTTCGGATCGAGCTGTTTGAGGGATCCCGCCGTCGCGTTGCGCGGATTTGCAAACAGCGTCTCCCCCGCCCGTGCCCGATCCTCGTTCAATCGGGCAAACGCCTCCTTGCCGAGAAAGACCTCCCCACGCACTTCCAGCACGGGCGCCTCCGAGGAAATCCGTAGAGGAATCGTCCGAATGGTCTTGGCATTGGCCGTGATGTCGTCGCCTGTCTTGCCGTCGCCGCGCGTTGCCGCCACCTTCAGAACACCCTGCTCATAGCGCAGGCTGATGGACACTCCGTCCACCTTGGGCTCAATCACATAGTCCACGCTTTCGACGCCCAGCGCCTTGCGGATCCGCGCATCGAACTCGCGCATTTCCTCCACGCTGTAGGTGTTGTCGAGCGACATCATCGGCACCGCATGAACCACCGGCGCAAACGATCCCAGCGGTTCGCCGCCCACCCGCTGCGTCGGGGAGTCCGGCGTGACGAGTTCCGGGTGCGCCGTTTCCAGATCCTGCAACTCACGCATCAGCCGATCGAATTCTCGATCCGAGATTTCGGGCGCCGCCTCGATGTAATAGAGACGCGTGTGCCGCTCGATTTCCTCGCGCAGAAACGCGGCGCGTTTCTTGGCATCGGCCACACTGGATGCAGATGGTTCCATTTTTCCCAATCCCCCCGGGGGCATTCGGCTATCCGGGCCGCGTCAGCAATTCCGCCACCTGTTCTTCGAGGGCGGCAAGACGGTCCTCCAGAGCGCGGATCCGCTGCTCGTCGCGCAACGCCATTTCAACGGCAGGCGACGAAACCGCCGCGGAAACGCAAGCCGCAGATGCCGCCGGCGAGGCCAGCAGGGTTTCCATCGGCACATCGCCCAGGGTGTGGGCAAATCGGTTTTCCTTGCAACCCGGCGCGCGCGGCAGTTCCACGGCGTAGGGATCCGGTTGGCGCGCGGCCAGCGCATCCAAGGCAAGCTTCACTTCGGCTGGAGAAGCAAAGGCATGCATCCGGGAGGCCCGGCCACGCAATTCGCCCGGCGTCTGCGGACCGCGAAGCAACAGCTCGCACACAATCGCCAGCTCCGGTGACTCCAGCCCCAGCGTCTCGGTCAGGCGATGGGAATACTTGACCGCCCTGGAGCCCGCGCCGGCATAGGTGGCCACCAGCTTTTTGTCATATTGCAGGGAGGCCAGCCCGCGCGCCACGTCATCGCCGGAGAGCTGCATCACCGGCTCGCGGTTGTTCTTCTGGTTGCACGCCGCCACCAGTCCGTTGAGCGTCAACGGATAGTATTCCGGCGTGGTGATTTCCTTTTCGATCAGCGCGCCGAGAATGCGCGCTTCCAATGCCGTCAGATTCAGTTGCATGCCCGGAGCATAGCCATAGCCAAGCTCCGGTTCAAGCTCCTCCCTCTGGATTTTGTCTACGGCCGATTCTCCCACCGGTTTTGGGTCAGGTTGAAGAACCAGCGTGGCTCGCTCGATCCGTTGAACCATAGCCAGGCGTTGTCTTCCGCGCGGTATAGGAACGGATAAACCGTGTTCGCCGTCCACAGCCATCCCATGTCGGGAGCAAACAGCCAAAGCCCTTGCGCCGTGCTGTCGCTCGCCACATAGAAGAACCCATGCTTGTTGTGCCAGATCCAGCCCTCCACTCCCATGGTCGTATAATCGCCAAACCAATCCAGACGGCGCCAGCCCGCGCCCAGGCTGAGATACCCCTCGTCCCACGCGGAGACGGGAGGATTCGGACCATCCACCTTCAGCTCATACGGACCGTAGACGAAAAGATCACCGCCGTTTTCCAACTCCACCAGTCGATAGGTGTAGGTCGATCCTCCCACCGCACCAGGATCGATTTCTTCAAAGACGACCGGCGAAGGTCCAAGCATCGGATAGGGAATCAGCTTGGAACTGATGCGTACCCAGTCCGTTCCCTCTTTTCGCTCAAGCCAGAACCCGGCGGTATCCCACGATTCAAGGATTTCCCAACGTACAACGGTTTGTCCATCGCGCACAAATGCTTCCACCTTGCCCATCACGGCAAGAAGCGGGCCTCCGCGATAGCCGAAGTCGTAGCGGACCGGACGTCCACACTTGTTGAGCAGGGCGAACGTACCCGCATGTTCGCGGGAATCGTTGGACCCATTGCCCGCATCAACGAGCGTTGCCACATATCCATCCGCCGTCAGCACCCGCTGGCTCGACACCACGGAAATCTGGAAGCGCGGCAATCCCACCACCGCCGGATCGCCCAACGTACTTTCTCCATAGCGCTCATCCAACAGCAGATTGGCAAACAAGTAGTGGCCGCGCTCGTCGGTCAGGGTCTTCATGACGATCTCGTTGCCGCTGGGATAGGCAATCGTTAACGTCACCTGAACGCCAGCCAATCCCGGCTCGCCACCGTCCTGGATCCCGTTCCCGTTGATGTCATACCACACGTAGTCTCCCAGTTCCGTCACCACCAGGTAGTATCCGAAATTGGCGAGGTTGTTCGTTTCTCCGCCGGAAACCATAACAACAAACGGATCGCTTTGGCTGTTGCCCTCGGCGCCCGGATTCGGTCCGAGACTGTGCCAGAAGCCGTTGAGCACGTTGGCCACGTCCACCACGTCGACGGTATAGACTCCGTCCGGCAGTTCCGTGAATGCATAGGTTCCGTCCGCATCCGTGAACGTCGTGCCCACGGTCCGCCCGCCCTCGTCGCGAAGCACGATCTTCACGCCTTCCCAGCGCGGAGTCTCGTCCGGTTCCAACGCGCCATTGGCATTGCAATCCCTCCAAAGCGTGCCGCCGATTGTGTTCGGAACCGCCGGCACGTAGCCGAAGTCCTGGTCGAGATCCATCCCGCCGGACGGAAGAACCACGGTCGATCGGCTGTCTCCGGGATTCGCCGTGTCCGGGTCCACCGTGTTGACCAGTCCACCTCCCGCGTTGGGCAGCGTGCCGCCATCCACCTGCACGACATAGGTGCCCGCATCCAAACCGCCGAAGTAATAGTTGCCGTTGGCGTCGGTTGCCGTGGTCGCCAGCAGGTTCGTGCCCGTCGCATCGTACAGATGGACCGTCACGCCCTGGATGCCTTCGCCCGCGTCCGGCTGTCCATTGCCGTTTCGGTCGAGGAAAACCGTGTCGCCAATCAGGCCCAAACCCGCGCCATGTCCATCGGGCACGTAGCCGTGGTCCTGGTCCAAGTCGTCGTGCACGCCATCCAGCGTCGTGGTGCTGCGGCTGTCGAGCCCGCCATCCGGATCGCCCGTCTGGTCCAGCCCAATCAGGATGCCGGCCGCATCGTTGACCCACACCGTATAGGTTCCCGCAGGCAATCCGGTGAATAGATAGTTGCCGTTCTCATCCGTCAGGGTGCTGGCAATCACTTGTCCGGCGTTGTTCAGCAACACCACCGTCACGCCCGCGATGCCCGGTTCGCCGGGATCATGCGATCCATTCGCGTTCAGGTCCAGATAGATCAGGTCGCCCAGGTTGCTGGCGTTCGGGAACCAGTAGCCGAAATCGGCGTTCACGAACACGTCGCCCGGCGACAATACGATCGGCGACGTGGTTTGGTGGTCGCCCGTCCCCGCCGGCATCGAGGTGCCAAAGGTATCCGGATCGCCCGTCTGGATGAAATGGGCCGGAAGCGTGTTCGTATCCACCCTCGCCACGTAGGCGCCGGCGCCAAGGCCCGGGAACAGATAAAGACCCGAGGCATCGGTCGTGGCCGTAGCCACCGCGGTTGTGTAGTTTCCATTGCCTGTCGAATCAACAAACAGGCTCACCGTCACGCCGGGAATGCCCGGTTCGTCCGGATCCTGGCTGCCGTTCGCATTCGCATCCACCCAGATCCGGTCGCCGATCGACCCCAGCAGATCGACATCCGGATTCCAGTTGTAGCCGAAATCGACGTTTCGAATCGCGTCGCCGGAAATCAGCGTCACCGACGTTGTACCATCCATCGTCCCATCCAAATCGAACGTCGGATTCGCTGCCAGCTCCGGCGCCAAGGTGGAGACATCCACGCGCACCGTATAGTCACCCGGCGGCAAGCCGGAGAACAGATAGAACCCGTTGAGGTCCGTCAGCGTCGAGGCCACCACGTTCGAAGCTCCATCCAGCAATTCTATCCGCACGTTGGCAATACCCGCTTCGCCGGGATCCTGAATGCCGTCCCAGTTTTCATCCAGCCACACAAAGTCGCCAACGGAAGCCGGCTTGTACATGCCCGCATCCCAGCTCAGATTGCTGTCGCCCGTCGCCAGCACCGTTGAAGCCGCGCGACCCGTGATCGGGTCGGCATCGCTGTCCAAGGCGTCGTCACCTCCCTGGTTCTGAAGAGTAAACTGGTAACCAGACGGTCGTACAAACAGCACCGTGTACTCAGCCGGAATCAGGCTTTCGAACAAATACAAGCCATTCGTATCCGTCAGCCGCGTAGCCACCAGATTTGTTGCGGCATCGTACAAACGAACCGTCACGCTCGGAATTCCCGGCTCGTTCGGATCTTGGATTCCGTTGCCGTTCAGATCATCCCAAACAAAATTTCCCAGCGACCCCGGCACGTACAGGCCCGCATCCCATGTCGTGTCGTTCTCGCCCGACACCAGCGTCGTCGCCGCCATCTGGCCCGTCGCCACGTCGGCGTCGCTGTCGAGCGCCGCGTCGCCGCCCTGATTCAACGGACTCACGTACCAGCCGCCCGGCACCGCCACGCCCACGTGGTAGTCCGCCGGAATCAGGTTCGTGAACGCATACGCGCCCGCCACGTCCGTCGTCGCCACGCCCATCACGCCGTTCGTCGCGTCGTACAGCGTCACCGCCACGCCCACGATGCCCGTCTCGCCGCCGTCCTGCACGCCGTTGGCATTCAGATCATTCCACACGTAGTTCCCCAGCGACGCCGGCACGTACAGGCCCGCGTCCCACGTCGGATCGTTCTCTCCCGAGATCAGCGTCGTCGGAACGGTGAAGCCCGTTGTCCGGTCCGCGTCGCTGTCGAGCGCATCGTCGCCGCCCTGGTTCTGCAAGGTGAACGC
>CAYNHA010000020.1:0-3241 GCA_964397035.1 uncultured Verrucomicrobiota bacterium | reverse complement strand
CGGACACCTCTTCTACACCTGCACTGCCCCCGGCAAGGAAGGCGTCGGCTTTGTTGCCGGTGGCATGGGCTTCTGGGACCGCATCGAATGCGTCGTCGTTCTCTCGCCCGACCTGAACCAAGTGCTCAATATCCAGGTCCTTGACCAAAAAGAAACCCCCGGCCTCGGGGCCCGCATCGAAGAACCGTGGTTCACCCAGCAATTCAAGGGACTCCAGATTGCCTGGAATGCCCCCAAGGAAAACCGCATCCTGATCGGCACCTCCCCCTCCGACAACGCCCCCAACGAAGTCGACGCCATCACCGGCGCCACCCAAACCTCCATGTCCCTCATGCGCTTTCTGAACGAGGAACTCGACCTCGCCCGCTCCCTCTTCGCCCCCAACCCCGAACCCGCCACCCCTTAACCCCATGGCCTCCAGCACCCTCAAAATCCTCAAGAACGGCCTCGTCGGCGAAAACCCCATTTTCCGCCAAGTGCTTGGAATCTGTTCTGCCCTCGCGGTGACCAATCTGGTGGTCAACACCTTCTTCATGGGCTTTGGCGTCACATTGGCCACCGCTCTGACCAGCTTCACCATTTCGCTCCTGCGCGACTACATCCCCACCCGCATCCGCATGATCGTGCAGGTCATCATCATCGCCTGCTACGTCATGATGATTGAAATCCTCATCAAGGCCGTGGCCCCCGACATCCACCGCTTCATCGGCCCCTATGTCGGCCTCATCATCACCAACTGCATCATCATGGGCCGCGCCGAAGCCTTCGCCAGCCAGAACAAGCCCATCCCCGCCTTCATGGATGGCATCGCCTGCGGCCTCGGCTACACCTCCGTCCTCGTCGCCATCGCCGTCATTCGCGAAATCATGGGCTTTGGCACCGTCATGGGCTTCGTCCTCCCCTTCCGCGACCTCTGGTGGCACCAATGGACCATCATGGTCATGCCTCCCGGCGCCTTCTTCATGCTGGCCATTCTGACGTGGATTGCGCGCGCCCGCCTCGTCAAGGAGGAGAAGAAATAATGCAATTGGCCGAACTATCTCCCTTCGCCTCGTTCCTCATCATTTTCATCTCCGCGGCCTTCACGGACAACATTCTGCTCGCGCGCTTCCTGGGCATGTGCTCCTGCCTCGGCGTCTCCAAGAAAGTGGACACCAGTCTCGGACTCGGCGCAGCCGTGGCCGTGGTCACCGCCATCACCGCCGGCCTGAACTACCTGGTCTACCAGTACATGCTCGTGCCCCTCCACCTGGAATATCTCAAGCTCATCGTCTTCATCGTCGTCATCGCCGCCTTCACCCAGCTCGTTGAAATGATCGTCGAGCGTGTGTCGGAAAAACTCTACAACGCCCTCGGCATTTTCCTGCCGCTCATCACCGTCAACTGCGCCATCCTCGGCATCTCGCTCTTCATGGTCAACAAACCCTACAGCTTCCTCCAAGCCTTCGCCTTCGGACTCGGCGGCGGCTTTGGCTGGTTCCTCGCCATCACGCTCATCGGCGGCATCCGCGAAAAAATCAACGAAGCCTCCCTCCCCAAGGGCCTCGAAGGCCCCGGCATCACCCTCATCATCATCGGCATCATGGCCCTCGCCTTCGTCGGCTTCTCCGGCATGATCAAAATCTGAAGATGCATCCTCAAACCCCAACAGCCATTGATTCTCACAGAGACTCGCAGAGGGTCACAGGTAATGCGGTTCTTCCACTCTGTGGTCCTCCGTGGTGCTCTGTGAGAGACAGTTCTCCATGATCATCCAAATCCTCATCTCCGTCGGTTTCCTTCTCGCCTGCGGGCTCGTCCTCTCCGGCCTGCTGATCCTTGCCGAGAAAAAAATTCTCAACTACGGCTCCTGTCACATCGACATCAACGCGGGCAAAAAAGGGCTCGACGTGGATGGTGGCTCCTCCCTCCTCTCCTCCCTGGCCGAAAAGGAAATCTTCATTCCCTCCGCCTGTGGCGGACGCGGAAGCTGCGCCTACTGCAAGCTCAAGGTCGCCGAAGGCGGCGGCATGATCAGCCCCGTCGAGGAGCCTTATCTCTCCCCCGAAGAGCGCAAAAACAACGTCCGACTCGCCTGCCAGGTCAAGGTGCGCAAGGATCTGCGCGTCGAAATTCCCGAAGACCTTTTCTCCGTCCGCCGATTCCGCGCCCGCGTCGAGCACAAGAAACCCCTCACCCACGACATCGTCGAACTGCGAATGGAATTGCTCGAACCCAACGCCATTTCCTTCGAGGCCGGCCAATATGTGCAGATCGAATCCCCCGCCTACAAAGGCCATGAATCGGTCATGCGCGCGTATTCCATTTCGTCCGTCCCCTCCGACACCCGCCACGTGGAGCTGATCGTCCGCCTTGTGCCCAACGGCATCTGCACCACCTGGGTTTTCGAGCACCTGAAGGCCGGCGACCCCATCACCCTTTCCGGCCCCTACGGCCACTTCCACCTCTCCGACACTCAGGCCCCCCTCATCTGCATCGCCGGCGGCAGCGGCATGGCCCCCATCTGGTCCATCGTCCGCGACATGAAGGAAAAGGGCATCGCCCGCCCCACCACCTATTTCTTTGGAGCCCTCACCCAGCGCGACCTCTTCTTCATGGACGAATTCAAGAAGCTCGAACAGGAATGCCCCTGGTTCAAGTTCGTCCCCGCCCTCTCCAAGGAACCTGACAATTCCGGCTGGACCGGGGAACGCGGCCTCATCACCGCCGTGGTCTCCAAGCACTTCCCCGACACCTCCAAACACGAAGCCTATCTCTGCGGCTCCCCCGGCATGATCGATGCCTCCGTCAAAACCCTCACCCAAAACGGCATGCCCGAACAAAATGTCTTCTATGACAAATTCTCCTGATGCTTCCGTACCTTATTGGATATTGGGTGTTGGATATTGAATATTGATATTGAGGATTTGAAATGAAAGAAACACCCCAAGACAAAGCCCTCGAGGAACGCCTCGGCGCCTCCAAATTCTCGGGCGAAGGTTTTCTCGGCACCGACCACCGCCCCGTGGACGAAATCATCGCCGACGACCGCCGCACCCTTGAACGCCTCGGTGTTTCCCTCGAATCCCTTCTCGCCGCCCTGAAAGACGCCTTTGCCCAGGCCCGCGCCGCCCTCGGAGGCGACGTCGAACTCCGTCCCTACTTAACCGCGATGGCCCACGAATCCATGGGCCGCATCCCCTCCCCCTTCCGCGGCGACGGCATCTTTGAAAAGGGGGATGTCGTTGTGTCCAACTCCCTC
>CAYNHA010000019.1:0-2836 GCA_964397035.1 uncultured Verrucomicrobiota bacterium | reverse complement strand
CGTTCGACTGGAGCATGCATGCGAAGCTGGCCGGATGGTGCGAGTCACGGGGGATTCCGTTTGGTGGCATCCTAGGCCGAGAGATCGCCGAGGCGCTTGGGGAGGACGCGGCTTATGGCTGCACCCCTTCATGGTTCGGCGACGACGAAGCGACAGCAAGGCGTCTTGGCGTCCAGCCAGAAAGGCTGGAGCAGGCAGTCAGGCAGTGGCAGTCAGAGGTTGGGCTGCCGACGACAGGAGTGATCACCGAGGAAGATGCTCGCCTTCTGGGCGAGTGAACGAAGAAGCCTCCACCCGCAAGGGTGGGGGCCTTTCGTTGTTTGCCGCGAGGTGGACCGACCTAACGGGTGCCGCTGGCAGCAGCGGCTCACTCTCACGCGCAGACAGCCTTTGAGTATAGTTCCAGGGGCCGGAATCGAACCGCGGCTTCTCCGCATCGGCGGTGTTCTAATGCCTGACCTGAACTACCCTGGATGCCACCATCTTGCGATGGTCCTGCAACGACGACACCTCGTCGCTCTCCCCGGTGCCGGGGACTGATGACCGGCCCTGGGCTCTGTCGAACGGAACCGGTCTTATTGCCGAGAGTTCAGCGTTAACCGGTACGAGCTGCGCTCTCGACGTGTTTCGGGTCAGGCCACACGGGACACCATTGCGGGCCTCTATGCGAGGAGGCCCCGGGAACCAACCAGCCCGTTCCCTTATCCAGTGTTGTTACGTGGCTGTCCACGCCTGCCGACCCCAGGGAGGGATTTGAACCGCTCGCCTCAACCGTCGTTGCGCTCTATCCGAATGTGAGCTACCTGGGGCACCATACCCGGCCAGGTATGGTGTGTTTCAGCTAGAGGGAGCCCGTCTCCCTCTGGGCCATGACGGGCCTGGTAAAGCACCCGGAGAATCCCCCGGAGGATCACCGGGAACAAAACCCTGAACACGAAGGAACAGGGCGGTATACTGCTGGCTGCACCAGCTCGGCCAGCACCCAATGGAAGCCTAACCATTGGGTACCTGAACGCAGGCCATCCGGCAGTCGTGCGGCTGCCGGACCTGCATTCAGCGTGTCCTCACCTGGAATCGAACCAGGGATACTCCCTGAGCTGCGAAGCGCTGGACCACCCCTGGATGGAGGGACAGGGGTGCCGGTTGGTTGTGGAGGATGGCTACCAGTTCCGGCTTACGCTGCGCTCATGGGTGTGTTTCCACCTACACCATCGAGGACTTGCCCCGGCCGGGGACCAGCCAGCCGGGGATATTGCTACCGCACGAACATCAGACTGAACTTCACTCATCGCCGTCCGCCCCGGTCCGCATCGGGAGCGGCTGGTTTATGTCAGCTCCTTGCTGACAGGTAAGACACTAACACCGGCCCCCGGCCGTGTCAAACCAGGCGTCCCACTCGGCAACGACCCTGCGCAACAGGTCGATGTCGACGGTTGCTCCGGCGTTGTACGACCGGACATGGACAAGCCCGAGGCTGTCCGCCGTTGCGCTGTAGGCGTCGTTCCGCTCGCTACGGCAGGCGAGCACGTTGTTCTCGTACAACTCTGCTTCCCCCTGGGAAGTGGCTCGAATAGGCCCTGTAGGCCAATCTGACGGCCTAACGGCCCTTGGTTGGTGTGGTTGCCTTACTCGGCCTGTTCGTCAGCCTGTAGGCCCTCCTGGCGGCTTCGATCTCTTCCGGGGTCGACGGCTTGAGCACGACCCTGCCGGCGGCAGTGGTCACAGCTTGTCTCGGTCACAGTGCGACGGGCCATGCCTCCTCATCCCCTTGCGGCCTGTTGATCGAGACAACGTTACTCGCCGAGTAGGCGAACATCGGCTTGCCCCGGAGCGCCTTGTTGCTCGCAGCAACATCGGCAGTGAGCCCGATGTACCGCTCGGTCATGGCGATGCTCGCGTGGTGGAGCATCCTCTGAACGTAACGGATAGACCGGTCGTGGCCCTGCCCGCACAGGGCGTCATAGAGCGCCCTGGCGCCGGAGCGCCGAAGGGTGTGGCAGCCCTCGCCCTTGCCGATCTCGATTCCGGCTGCGCGAAGCGTGCGCTGGACGATGATGTGTGGGTGCAGGAGCGGCTTCTCCGGCTGGAGAACCATCGGTGCATGGCGCTGATGCGCCCCGGTCACCCAGTGGCCCCCGCCACGGCGGGGCATGAGCGGGTTGCCCGGTTTCACCGGGACCTGCTGTGAGTACCAGCGCAGGTACCGACGCAGCTCATCGTCGAGCTCGGAGCAGATCGGCATGTCGTCCACCTGGCGGGTCTTCCAGACCCGCACGTGGATCGATCCTCCGTTGAGGTCGACATCGCAGTGCCGGATCGTCATGGCCTCGCTCTGGCGGACGAACAAGTACAGGCCGGTAGCGACGAGCATCCGAGCCAGGGGGTCGGGCGCGGAGTCGAGCAAGTGCGGGAACTGGTCGACGGGAACGCGGAGCGGGTCGCGCGCGGGCTCGTGCACCGCCGGACTCCGGCGGTGTACGGGACGGTCGCGCTGAGGTGCCCGTACCGCTGCGCCCACTGCACCCACACCTTGATCGACGCGAAGTTCTGATTCGTCGTTGCGGGCGACACCTGGGCGAGTCTGGTAGCGAACCACTTGTCGAAGTGCTCGGGCTTGAGTGACTTGCACTGCATGTCGCCGACCACGGCGACGAAGCTGTTGAGGGCCACTTGGTTGTTGAGGACCGTCCCCTTGGACAGCCCAACGGCGAGTCGGTAGTTGAGGTGCTGCGCAACTGAGGCGCTGATCGTCGGCATGGTCGGACAGTAACAGGGGTACTAATGCATCCGCAAGTGACGTACCCAACAAACTGAACCCGGGCTTCATGGCCCGGGT
>CAYNHA010000018.1:0-4155 GCA_964397035.1 uncultured Verrucomicrobiota bacterium | reverse complement strand
CGGACCTTTCCTTTCTTTGCGAACCCCTGGATCCAAGACGAATCCTTCCATGATGCACTCCTCCGGATCGCACATTCCCCCGGACTGCCCATCTGGGGATGGGTGGTTCCCGCCCTGTTGGTGGCCATCCTTCTTCTTCTCGCCTGGACCCTCCTCCGCCCCTCCACCCGGATCTGGCCCGCTCTCTTCGGCCTCTATGTCCTGGCCGTCGCCCTTCCGCTCTCCCTCGCCAGCCTGCCCGACGGAGCCTGGAACAAAGACGGCCCCGGCGGCTCCCTGCTCGTCCCCTGGAACGACGCCGGATCCACCATGCTCTACGCCATGCCCCGCATCCAAAGCACCCGCGATTATCTTGAACGTTTCGAACACATCCAGCCCAGCCTCAAAATGACCGTCCATGGCCTTTCCCATCCGCCCGCCGCCTCCCTCTCGCTCTTCTGGATCGGCAAGGTTGTGGGAGTGAAGGGAAAGGACATCCGCCTCCCCGGCGTCCGCCTGCGCTATGCCCTGGGCCTGACCGCCACCGGTGCCTTGAACGTGTTTGTGATTTTCCTGATCGGCCGCAGCCTGTTCAACGCCCAAACCGGATTCCTGGCCGCCACCCTCTGGGCCACCGCTCCCTCCGTCTCCGCCTACATCACCTTTGCGCAGGATTCCGTCTACGCCCTCTTCTTCAATCTGGCGTTTTTCCTCATCTGGCACACCGTCCGGGCCGAATGCCTTTCCTCCTCCCTCCGCTGGGGAACCCTGCTCGGCGCCAACTTCTTCATGATGGTCATGATGAACTACAGCTGGTGCCTCATGACCACTCTGTTCGTCCTGTTCCTCCTGGCCGCCCGCCTGCGCACCCCTTGGACGTTCCGGGAAACCACCCTTCGCGCCTGCTGGCCCCTGGCCCTCATGACGCTGCTGACCGTCCTGCTCCTCCTCACCTACCATCTGGACTACTGGGCCATCTACCGCTACTCCAACGAATATGTATCCGGCTGCTATGCGCGCCTCAACACCCCCTATCGGTGGATCATGGCCCTCGTCGGCGGACAAATCGATTGGCTCCTGATGCTCGGCAGCCTCACCTGCTCCGCCTTCCTCGCCACGATCGTCCGCTTCCGGAAACACCATCTCACGGATCCGCGCATTCTCTATCTGGCCCTCGCCCTCGTCCTCTTCGCCCTCCCGCTTCTCTTCGGCCCCCGATGCCTCAAACTGGAAACCACCCGCTGCTGGATTTGGATGGCCAGTCTGCCCATCGCCTTTGCCGCCCACCGCCTGCTCCAAATGCCGCGCCTCTTCCTCTACGGCGCCCCCGCCGTCTCCGTGCTGACCTACATGCTCCTGCGCCTCTTCGTGGAGTTCATCGCCTAACCTTCTTCCGGCAGGAATCCAACTTGTCCCCGGCACGCGCGCGAACTATGATGCCGCCCACTGATTCCACCGAGGAGACCCCAGATGAAACCCATCCAAACCAGCCAAGCCCACGCCGCCATCGGTCCCTATTCCCAGGCCGTTTCGCACAACGGCCTCCTCTTCATCTCCGGCCAGCTCGGCCTAGACCCCGCCACCGGAACGCTCCCCGAAGGCACCGAAGCCCAGACCCGCCGCGCCCTCCAAAACCTCCTCGCCATTCTCGCCGCCGCCAACCTCGGCCCCGCCAACGTTCTCAAGGCCACCCTCTATGTCGCCAACATGGACGACTTCTCCCTCGTCAACCAGCTCTATGCCGAAATCTTCCAGCCCCCCTTCCCCGCGCGCGAAGTCATCCAGGCCGCCCGCCTTCCCAAAAACGGCCTCGTCGAAATCTCCGCCATCGCCGCCCACTGAACCTTGGAAGGTCCCCGAACGCTGACACCGAAAAAGCCCTCCTTCCGCTCCGGAGAAATGCCATGACGATCATCGAACCCCACATCCACATGCTCTCGCGCACCACCGACGACTACACCGCCATGTACAACGCCGGCATCCGTTGCGTCGTCGAACCCTCCTTCTGGCAAGGCTCCAACCGACGCCATCCCGGCACCTTTTTCGATTACTTCGCCCTCTCCCTCGACTTCGAACACACCCGCGCCCTCCGCTACGGCATCGACCACTACTCCTGCATCTCCGTCAACCCCAAGGAGGCCGAGGATCTCCCCCTCGCCCGCGAAACCCTCGCCGGCATGGGGAAATATCTCGACCATCCCCGCTGCGTCTGCGTCGGCGAAATCGGCTTCAACCGCATCACCCCCAACGAAGAGGAAGTCTTCCAGCTCCAGCTCGAGATGGCCAAGGCCCACGCCCTCCCTGTCCTCGTCCACACCCCCCACGACACTCCTCAAACCAGCAAAAAAGACGGCACCGCCCGCATCCTCGACATCCTTCGCGAATTTTCCTACGACCCCTCCCTCGTCGTCGTCGACCACAACACCGAAGACACCATGCCCCTGACCCGCAAGACCGACTACTGGGCCGGGCTCACCGTCTATCCCTACTCCAAGCTCAACCCCCGCCGCGTCGTCGACATTCTCCGCCGCTGGGGCCTCGAACGCGTCACCGTCAACTCCTCCGCCGACTGGGGCGTCTCCGACCCCTGTTCCCTCCCCAAGACCGCCACCTTCATGGCCCAGCAAGGCTTCACGGAAACGCAAATTCAAAAAATCATGTTCGACAACCCCATGGCCTTCTACTCCCAAACCCCCAAGTTCAAACCCCAGCTCAACCTCCCCTACATTGACCCCGCCACCTACCAGCGATAACGGTTTTCCACACCATGGAAAAAAGTTTTCCACACTGTGGAAAACTCTGGCCCACGTTTTCCACACGGTGGAAAACGTCCTGCCCCGCTTCAACCATGGCGAAGCCTGGCTCCGCCTCCTGCGCCTCCCCAATTTGCTGACCGTTCCCGGCGACATCCTCGCCGGCTTCCTCCTCGCCCCCTCCGCCGCGTCCCGCGACTGGGCCGAACTCCTCCTTGCCATTCCCGCCGGCCTCCTCCTCTATGCCGCCGGCCTCTGCCTCAACGATCTTTTCGACTACAAGGAGGATCTCCGCGACCGCCCCGAACGCCCCCTGCCCTCCGGTAAAATCTCGCGCGAGGAAACCGCTGCCTTTTCCCTGATTTTCCTGTGGGTCGCCGCTTTCCTGGCCGCCTTCTTCGACGCCCTCCCCGTCGCCATCCCCCTGATCCTGTGCATCATCCTCTACAACGTGGGCATCAAGCGGCATTGGCTTCTCGGCCCCCTGCTCATGGGCACCTGCCGCGCCGCCAACCTGCTGCTGGGAGCCGCCGCCGCCTCGGAAGAATTCTTCCTCACCCCCGGCCCCCTTGCCGCTGCCGCCGTGCTTGGGCTGTACATTGCCGCTGTTTCGTTCCTGGCCCGCAACGAAGCCCGTCCCGGCGCCAAAATACAACCCCACCACATCGGCCTTCTCCTGCGCATGCTGATCCCCCTGCAAGCCGTGCTGTGCCTGAGCGCCCTCCACCGCTTCCCCGCCAATCTGGTTGGCCTTCTCCTCCTCCCTCTCCTCCCTCTCCACGGGCGCTGGAGTCGCCGCTTTCCTCCAAGCTGATCGCCTTCTTCGCTCCCCGCATGTTCAGTGTTTCCAATCCCATTTTGCCCTTGCATCTCTATCCAGTCTTTATAAACTCTGGATAGATCTAGTTTTTATAAAGACTGGATTTTTCAAGGAGTACTTCGCATGAGGCAATTGAACCCCACCCTCTGGAGAACCTGCCGGGTCCTGACAGGCTCCACCCGCATCCTGCTTCTGCGCCAACTCCACGATCATCCGGGGCAACCGGTTTCCGACCTTGCTGAAATCGTGCAAATCGGAATTTCCGCCGCCAGCCAGGACCTGCGCCGCATTCAATCCCGGGGACTCTTGCAGGCCGAACGCAAGGGATCTTGCCTCATCTATCACATGGGAGCAGATCCCCAGGTTCCCTCGGCGGCACCCCTGCTCAAAGCGATCAACAAGGCTTTTGACTCCTTGCCACCCGAACAAGATGAAATCCTGACCTCCATTGCCGCCGGCCTGTCCCATCCGCGAAGAATCGCCATCGCCAAGCGGTTGTGCGCCTCTCCCTGCACCGCAGCAACCCTGAGAGTGGAAATGAAGATTCCGTCGAGTCCCTTGCACCTTCATCTGGCCACCCTTGCCG
Source organism: uncultured Verrucomicrobiota bacterium (assembly GCA_964397035.1). GTDB lineage: Bacteria > Verrucomicrobiota > Kiritimatiellia > CAIQIC01 > Lenti-01 > Lenti-01. Next base: position 17 of record CAYNHA010000018.1, on the reverse strand, counting down.
CCGGTGGCTGGACGCAA
>CAYNHA010000017.1:0-8085 GCA_964397035.1 uncultured Verrucomicrobiota bacterium | reverse complement strand
GGTCAGCGCCTCCATCGCGCGCGGACAGGCTTCGGGACCTCCCGCCTCGCAAATAGCCTTCCACGCCGCGCGCAGCTCCACGCCCGAATCCATGCACATCGCCCGCACCAGATCGCGCAGCAACCCGAAATATCCCGCCGTCCACCGCGGATGGTACACATACTCGTCCGCCAGCCGGTAGGCATTCAGCGTGGGTGTTCCCAAATCCTCCGTAGTGTGCGCCCGGTGCCGCTCGTAGGCCGCCTGGAAAGCCGGATTGTCCGAGGGATAGAAATCTCGCCGGATCGGAAACCGCTGCAACGCGTACTTCTGCGGGCCGCCCGGCTCGCCCACGCGATAGCACCACAACTGCTGGCCCTCCTCGCTCAGCAAATACTCCATGAACCTCTTGGCGGTTTCGCGATGGGGCGCCCCGCGAAGGAGCGAAATGGGGTCCGCGCTCACGCCCGACTCCCCCCGCGGCGTCACATAGGCCATGGACTTTTCCGCGCGCTCGCCATTGCTGACCTCCGCTTCGAACCGGCCGTAGAAATCGATGCACAGCCCCGCCGCCGCGTTCCCCATCCCCACATCCAGCGGCACCTTGCTTGCGCTGTCCGTGAAGTAGCGCGCATTGGCGCCAATCCGCTGGATCAGCCGCACTCCATTCGCCCAACCGTTTTCCATGGCCCGCTGGTACGCCGTCGGCACCCCTTCGGGCAATTGGCCGGGCGGCCACTGGGCGGCGGCAATCTTCCTTTCGAATTCCTCCACCTGTGATCCGAATCCAGCCGCCTCCACCGCAAGGCGGCATTGCACTTGCAGAATCGTTTCAAACGCCTTGGCAATGCTTCCGCTCTTGGTGGGGTCCGCCAGTCCCAGCGTGCCGCGCCAGCGGGGATCGCCCAAATCCTGCCACCGCTCGGGCTCCCGTTCGATTTCCAATGCCCGCATCCGGTCGCGGTTGTAGCACATGCCAAACGTGCTCAACGTCGTCCCGTAGTAGCACCGCGTCCGCCACGATTCCCCGCTCTTGCCCGCCGGAATCAGCTCCTCGCCCGATTCCGTCGCAATCAGGCCCGGCGGAATTTCGTCCGGTCCCCACGCCGGAACCAAAAGCCCCTGCCGAGTGAACTGGTCGCCATCGAATGCCCCTCCCCCAAAATACAGATCGATCTGGCTCGAAAATTTCTTGGGATCGTCGGTGCCGCGGAAGGCCGCAAACATCTCGCACTGCGCCCGCCAATCCGCCTCGTCCACGCCCTCGGGCTTGGCCTCTGGATTAAACGAACGGTTCAGAATGATGGCCCCGCCATCGCTGCGCCACGGCCGCCCGTCCCCCGTCCACCAGGCGCGGAAACTCGCAATGAATTCACTCGTCAAATAGCGCGCGATTTCCGTCGAACCACCGATGTTCCGCCAATCCACCTTCACCGGCGTCCCGTATTTCCGGACATGCCAGCCCGAAAACCCCAGAGCATACTCGTGCCGGATGGCCTCGTTCATAGGCGTAATGACCACCAGAACCGGATCGCCCTCTTTCCACTCCCGCACCCCCGACTCCTGCCTAAAAACAAACGGCAACCCCACCACGAAGACCAAGACCAGCAGAATGGACAGATTTCGAATCATTTTTTGACAGGATTCACAGAATTTACAGGATGGGGAGAGGGTGACTTATTATACAGCCGAAATTTTCTTTTGAACTCCAGTTCTGAAGAACCGAAATTCAACAACAGTCCCCCGTCGATGCCGGTTGCCGTCAGATAATTCACCAACTGGACTTCATGGGAAGAACAAAGATTTTGAACGGCTTTGTTTTCAACGATTACATTCCCATTCACGAACAGGTCGGCGGCAAATTCCCCCACGACTACGCCATCGTAGACAACGCGCAACGGCACTTCGCACTCCACATCCACCCCCGCCATTTTCAGCTCATGCGCCAAGGCATTTTGATATACGGATTCCAAAAATCCGCTCCCCAATGTCCGATGCACCTTCATGGCGCACCCGATGATCTTGCCCGTAAGCTCTTCCTCTTTCATCCTGTAAATCCTGTGAATCCTGTCTAAACTCCACCTTCTTCATTCCTTCAATATCTGCACGTCTGCGGGGTCCACATACAGGCGCGTCGCGGCCCGCTCCCCGTCCCGCGCCACCCGCTTGGGACGCGTCTCGAGGGCCTTGAGCGAAACCCCGCCGGCCAGCTCGACCTGGTGCTGCGCCACCTCGCCCAGATACACCGTCCCGTGCAAATGCGCCGCGAACACATTGGGCCCCTCCGCACGACCCGTATGCAGTTGAACCGCCTCGGGCCGGATGGACAGCCAAACGGCCTGGCCCGCCTCGACGGGTTCCTGCACGACCGCCGCCCAGGCACCCGACGCCGTCTCCACGTCCGCCACGCCCTCGCGCACCACGCGCACACGCGCCTCCACAAAGGTCGTCTCGCCGATGAATTGCGCCACAAAGCGGTTCCTTGGCCGCGTGTACACCTCCTGCGGCGCCCCCACCTGGAGCAGGCGCCCCTGATCCAGAATCGCCAGGCGGTCGGCGATGGACAGCGCCTCCTTCTGGTCGTGCGTCACATAAATCGCCGTCAGCCCCGCCTCTTTGCAGATGCGCCGGATTTCGGTGCGCATTTCGAGGCGCAGCTTGGCGTCGAGGTTGGAAAGCGGTTCATCCAGCAGCAAACACTGCGGCTCGATGACCAGCGCACGGGCCAGCGCCACGCGCTGCTGCTGGCCGCCCGACAGCTCGTTGGGCTTGGAGTCGGCGCGGTCTGCCAGCTTGACCATCTCCAGCGCGCGCAGAACACGCGGCCCGGCTTCCTTTTTCCCGATGCCCCGCATTTCGAGGCCGAAGGCGACATTCTCGCGGAGGGTCATGTGCGGCCACAGGGCATAGCTTTGGAACACCATGCCCATGTCGCGCCGGTGCGGTGGCAGGTGCGTCACATCGCGCTCGCCCGCCAGGATGCGGCCCTCGTCGGGCTCGTTCAATCCAGCCACGGCGCGCAGCAGCGTGGTCTTGCCGCATCCCGAGGGGCCCAGCAGAAAGAAGATTTCGCCAGCGGCAATTTCCACATCGATGCGGTTCAGCACCGTGTGGTCCCCGAACCGCTTGGTCAGGTTCTCGATCGTGACGGGCACCGGCATGACAGGCTCTCCTTTCGGAATTTTTCCACACTGTGGAAAAGTTTTCCACACCATGGAAAAAAGTTTTCCACAGTGTGGAAAACTTTTCTCCCGTCCGCAAGCCGCCCCTGAAACGAAAGGGGGCGAATGTTCCCTTCCCTACGCCTTGTCTTCGGCGCGGAGGCGGTTCCAGATCTCGTCCATCTGGGCGAGCGTGCAATCCTTCATTTTGCGGCCGCTGGACACGATTTCGTTTTCCACAATGCGAAAGCGGCGGGAGAACTTGGCGTTGGTCAGTTCGAGGGCGTAGGCCGGATCGACCTTCACGAAACGGGCGATGTTGACCACGGAAAAGAGAACGTCGCCCAGTTCTTCGAGGACATGCTTGCGGTCCTGGGCGGCAACGGCCTCCTTCAGCTCCACGATTTCCTCCTCCAGCTTGGCAAAGACATCCTGGATGTCGCTCCAGTCGAAGCCCACGCGGGCGGCGCGCTTTTGAAGCTGGTAGGCGCGGTGCAGGGGCGGCGTGTGCTTGGGAACGCCGTCGAGGGCGGATTCGCGGGCCTTGTTTTCCGTCTTCTTGATGGCATCCCAGTTGCGCAGGACTTCCTTGGAGTCGGCCACCTTCACATCGCCAAAAATGTGCGGATGGCGGCGGATCAGCTTGTCGGAAATGCCCTGGGCCACGTCGGCGAAGTTGAAAGAGCCTTCTTCGGAGGCAATCTGCGACTGGAACACAATCTGGAGAAGCAGGTCTCCCAACTCCTCGGCGAGATGCTCGCGGTTGCCGCTTTCCATCGCATCCAGCGCCTCGTAGGCTTCTTCGATGAGGTGCGGCTTGATGGTGTCGAGCGTCTGCTCCAAATCCCACGGGCAGCCATCCTTGGGGCGGCGCAGGCGCGCCATGATCTCCAGCAGGCGCGCCACCTGGTCCGTCCCCTTTTTCAGGGAAGCGGGCAAGGGCTTTTTCGCCGCCGCCTTCCTCGCGGCGGGCTTTTTCCTGGGAGCGGGCCGGGAAGCGGCCTTTTTCGGTGCGGACCTAGAAGCTGATTTCTTCGAAGAACGCATCGGGCTTCACTTCCTTCAGGTCGGAGCAAACGAGGTTGGCGCCACAGAAATCCTGATATTCCGTGAATTCGTCCGTCACCACGGCCACGTGCATCATCGCGGCCAAGGCGGTCTTGGTGGCGGCCATGCTGCTCACCACGGCCAGGCAGCGCTTGGGATTTCGCCCAACGGTCTTGGCCATGCGGATCCAGTTTTCGGCATGGGGAAAACCCTTGTCGCCCGCACCCGAGAACACCTTGACGCCCCAGCGTTCAAAACCCAGATGCGCAGCCACACCTTCGGCGGAGGCCAGCGGCAGCATCGAAATGCACGCAATGGCCGCGCCGCGGGCCTGGGCGGCTTCCATCCACTTCAGCAATCCATCGCTGATCACCGTGGTCTTCTGCATGAGGCGGGAGGTGGTTTCATTGATGAGGCGCTCGACCACCTGATCGGGCGTGGCCGCCGTGTACTTCATGGCCGCCAGGAACGAGGGCATGTAGACGGACGGGGCCGGATGCAGGCAGTAGCGCGAAAACAGAACGGGTGAAAAATCGATGCGCTGCTCCTTCAAAATGCCGGACAGCACTTCATACCGGATGCGCCGGGCGCCAAGCGCCACGTTGTCCATCTCGAAAATAAACGCGCTTCTCGACGAAGCTCCTTCGGCCTGTTCTTCTTTTTTCACCGTTGTCATCTTCACTCCTGAGGTTGGGTCACAAAAATCGGGGGCAGTCTAAAATGCCGCTGTCGCGCGGTCAATGGGTTTCATCGGAGCCAACAGCCGTTGGCCCTGCGTCATTCCTGCGGCGCGCCGCCGCCATCGCTGGATTCTTTTTTCTTCCAGACGGGGCGGTTTCCATCGCCGTAGGGTTTGCGCGGTCCGCCGGGGCCTTTATGGAAAGGCTTGCGGGAATGATAAGGCTTGCCGCCGCCGCCACCGCCGCCATAAGGCTTGCGTGGACCGAAGGGCTTGCGGAAGCCGCCACCCTCGCCTTCGCCGCGCGGGGCATACGGACGGCTGTAGTTTCCACCGCCGCCTTCGCCTTCACCACGGGGCGGACCATAGGGCTTGCGCGGACCATACGGCTTGCGATAGCCGCCGCCTTCGCCTTCCGGACGCGGCGCATAGGGACGACGATATCCACCGCCACCCCCTTCTCCCTCTGAACGAGGCGGACCGTACGGCTTGCGCGGCCCATACGGTTTGCGGAAGCCTCCACCCTCTCCCTCGGAACGGGGAGCATACGGACGACGATAGCCGCCGCCTTCGCCTTCGCCACGGGGCGGACCATAGGGCTTGCGCGGACCATACGGCTTGCGAAATCCTCCACCCTCGCCTTCGGAGCGGGGAGCATACGGACGGCGATAGCCTCCACCCCCACCTTCTCCTTCCGAACGCGGCGGACCGTAAGGCTTGCGCGGACCATACGGTTTGCGGAAGCCCCCGCCTTCGCCCTCACCGCGCGGGGCATACGGACGACGGTAGTTTCCACCGCCGCCTTCGCCTTCACCACGGGGCGGGCCATACGGCTTGCGAGGACCATATGGCTTGCGAAAACCGCCGCCTTCGCCTTCCGAACGCGGCGCATAGGGACGACGATATTCTCCGCTCCCCTCGCCCTCGCCGCGCGGCGGACCGTATGGCTTGCGCGGCCCGTAGGGTTTGCGGAAGCCGCCGCCTTCGCCCTCGCCGCGCGGGGCATACGGACGACGATAGCCACCGCCGTCCCCTTCGCCCTCGGAGCGAGGACGGTCTTGCCGGGGATAGCCACCTGCACCCCCGCCGGAACCATAGGGCCGACGCACGGGACGGGAGGAGGAGCCGGAATCGGCAGCCGGCCGGGCCGGCTTCTTCTTGCGGTAGCCGAATTCGTTGAAAGAATCAGAAGGTGGGGGTGTTTCCATAGGCGGCACACCCTGCGGGAACGCCCTTCATAAAGCAAGCGGAAAGAGAAACCCGGCGGGATCAGAATTTGAGCCGCTTTTCTCCCGGAAAGAACCGCTTGAACAGTTTGGTCATGAGCTCCTCCACCCCTTCGCCCAGCGCGGCGGACATTTCCAAAGGCTTTTCCTTGGTCCTGCGCTTGAAGGCGGCCAGATTTTTCTTGGCCACGGGCTCATCCATTTTGTTGGCCAGAACCCAATAGGGGCGGTCGGCCAGTTCCGGATTATAAAGTTTCAATTCTTCCCGCAAGTTCAAGAAATCCTCGGCGGGCTTGCGCCCGTCGATGCCCGCCATGTCGATCACAAACAACAGGAAGTGCGTGCGTTCGATGTGGCGCAAAAAATCATGGCCGAGGCCAACGCCTTTGTGCGCGTCCTTCAACAGGCCGGGCACATCCGCCACGCGGAGGTTGTGCGTGGCATCGAACACCACGGTTCCCACCTGCGGATGCAAGGTGGTGAAGGGATAGGCCGCCACTTTCGGGCGCGCCGCGCTCAGTTGGCTCAGCAAGGTGGATTTTCCGGCGTTGGGATATCCCACCAGGCCCACTTCGGCCACCGTCTTCATCGTGAGCTTCAGGGTCTTGATCTCGCCCGGAACGCCTTCGGTGAATTCCGTGGGAGCCTGATGAGTGCTCGTTTGAAAGTGCATGTTGCCCAGGCCGCCCTTGCCTCCCTGCGCCACCTTCAGGCAGTCGCCATCGGAAAGCACTTCGCCCAGAAAGTCGCCTGTCTCGAAATCACGGACCTCGGTCCCCACGGGAACGGCAACGTATTTGTCTTCCCCGCCGTGGCCATACTGCTGCTTGCTGCGGCCCTTTTCGCCGTGCTCGGCCCGCACGATGGGAGCAAAGTGCAGATCCAGCAGCGAGGCCGCGTCCTTCGAAGCCCGGAGCCACACGCTGCCTCCATCGCCGCCGTCGCCGCCATCAGGGCCGCCATGCGGAATGTATTTTTCACGGCGAAAGGTGGCCGCACCATGGCCGCCGTTGCCGGCGAACACCTGAATGCGGACCTGATCAACAAATGTGGTGGGTTTCATGTTTTACGCTTTCGGTTCCGAAATACAAAAAGGGCGGCACCTCGCGGTCCGCCCTCTGCCGTCCCAGAAATGCGCGTCCGCAGGCTTTAGGCCTGGACGAGCTTCTGCACGTTCACTCGCTTGCCGTCGCGGTCGAACGAGACCACGCCATCGGCCAGCGCGAACAAGGTGTAATCCTTGCCCATGCCGACGTTGAGACCGGGCTCCTTCTTGGTGCCCACCTGGCGAACGAGAATGCTGCCCGCCGTGACGGTTTCTCCGCCAAAGCGCTTGATGCCCCGCCGCTGACCATTGCTGTCACGACCGTTGCGGGAACTGCCACCTGCTTTTTTATGTGCCATTGTCCGACTCCTTAACCTACGCGATGGACGCGATCTTGACCTTCAGAAGATTCTGACGGTGACCGACCTTGCGATGATAGCCCTTGCGGCGTTTCTTTTTGAACGCGACCACCTTCGGGGCGCGGAATTCCGCCACCACCTCGGCCGTCACCTTGACATCCGCCAACACGGGCGAACCGATCTTCAGGCCCGAACCATCGTTCAGCGCCAACACACGGCCCAGCTCAATCTTCTGGCCCGCTTCCACGTTGTCCAGCAACTCGACCGACAACACATCATCTTTTTGAACCCGGTACTGCTTGCCACCGGTCTCGATTACGGCATACGCTTCCATCTGAATCCTCTGTTTCCGGACCGGAACTACACCGGTCCAATTCGACAAATCGGTGCGCAAAATACGCAAACCACCCCCCGGTGTCAATCCCGCGTTCCAGAAAGTTTTTTTTGCAGGACAGGTTGACGCCGCGGCGGGAGCGTGATACAACGTCCCGCATCGTCTGAGGATTTGGGGGGTTAGCTCAGTTTGGTAGAGCGCCTGAATGGCATTCAGGAGGTCGGGAGTTCGAACCTCCTACCCTCCACCAAATCC
>CAYNHA010000016.1:0-9090 GCA_964397035.1 uncultured Verrucomicrobiota bacterium | reverse complement strand
TATTCGTTCTCATACACATAACTATACACATCACAAGGTGTATATGGAAAGCAGGAAGTAGCTGGTGAGACGTGAGCAGTTAATGAGAGGGAGAGTCTCAGCCACGGATGAACACGGATAGACACGAATGGAAAACGTTGGGGGGGGCCACGACGAGCCATCGGGTCGCGTTGTGCCGATTCTGATTTTGCGGATGGCGAAATCTTTACCCGTTTGTGTACGAGATGGTGTCGTGGATGGGGCCGATCTCGATGAAGCCGTTGGTGGGTTCTTCCATCAGGCCGCTTTGAATGACGGCGTCTTCGATGCGGTCGAGCACGGAACGCCGGACGACCAAATCGCATAATTCGCGGGCATGGGAAACAGTGGCCACTTCTTCTTCGCCTTCGCGGGGGATGGGGGCGCGGCGCGAAAGGCGGGAGAGGGTGGCGCCGCCCGCGCCGGCATCGAGCGCGGCGCGTATGGGAACGGAGGAGGTGCCTTCCTCGCAAATCAGGGTGAGGCGCACGCGTTCGTCCGGGGTGGGTGTGATTTCGGGCGCGCGGTGGTGGCGTGCGGCCGCCGAGAGGCGGCGCCAATCGGTGGAGCCACGTAATTGATCGAGGGTGCTGATGACTTGCTCCATGGTGGCGACATGGCGGCGCGGGGCAAGATTCATCCGGGCGTTGATGGCGAGGGCGCGTACGGGGATGCGGCCGAGGAAGCCGCGTCCGGGTTCGTGCAGGCCGGCCTTGCGAACGGCAACGTCGACGACGAAATCGGAATCGCCGGGAGGAACGAGGAAACCGAGGATTTCCTTTTCCTGCGGGATGGTGATGCGCAGGAGACCGAGTCGGTCGCGCATGCCCATGCCTTCGCCATAGCTGACGATGGGGACGCACAGGCCCATTTCGAGAATGGAGCGGGCCAGCTCGGCACCGCGGCCGCGGGGCAGGATGCAGAAAATGAGGTCGTAGGGGGAGGGCTCCATGCGGTTTTCGGCGGACCAGCTTGGAGGATCGGCGCAGAGCCGGGACTCCTCCCAGAGGTGGAACTCGTTGCCGATGAGGATGGAGTCTTCGGCAAAGATGCTGCCGCGTCCGGGGAGAAAAAGGTCGGCGGCGGTGGCGAGGCGGGCCATGGCGGCCCGTTCCTTGGAGCGCGGGACGTAGAGGCGGATGATGTCGGAGGGAGATTCCGCCATGGAGGAGTGCCGACTCAGGGGAAGCCAGATGGAGCGGGGTTTCAGCGCGACCTGCTTGGCGCGCTCCGTATAGGTTTCGAGGAGGCCCATGCGGTCGGCTTCGGCTTCGATGCGCGCGGTGAGGCGGACATCGGCGACGCAGGTGATCTTGGAGACTTCGAGGCGGTTCATGGCTTGGCCCTCCGTGCGGGAGGCGGGGAGGCGGGCGCGGGATGGTCCTGCCCATTCAGGTTGTTGCGGCGCGCGGCCACCACGAAACCGGACAGGAGAACGGCAAGGATGGTGAAGACGGAGGCCATGGTCACGACACCGAAGGCTTCGGCGGCGCCAGCGCGCTGGCCGATGCCGAGTCCGGCGGCGATGACGAGGGGGACCGTGATGGGGCCGGTGGTGACGCCGGCGCAATCCCACGCGATGCAGGTGATTTCTTCCGAAGAGAAAAAGGTGAGCGCCAGGGCCAGGACATAGGTGCCCGCCAAGAGGGGGATCAGGGGCCAGTCGAAGAGGATGCGGCCGAAGCCCACGGCCATGCCGGTGCCGACGCCAAGGGCCACGGTGAGGAGGAGGAGGGTTCTCTTGTAGGTGCCGGTGGTGAGTTCTTCCAGCGTGACGCCGAGGGCGTTGAGGGAAGGCTCCGCCACGGTGGCGAACACACCCATCACGAAAACGAACACGAGCACGAGGGCATAGCCCCAGAAGGCTTCGTCGCCGGCGACGGGGCGCTCTTCGGGGATCCATTGGTATTCGGCCTTTTCGGCATCGAACCGTTCGCGGAGAAAGGGAACGAATTTGGGGCTGTGCTTGTCGGCCGTGGGCAGATATTCCGTCACGGTGCCATCTGGATTGGCGGCACGGATCAATAGATTCTCGTCGATGTGGGAGTACACCACAGCCTTGTCGGGGCGCTCGGTGGTTTCCCAGGCGCGGGGCAAGGCGCGGCCGGCCTGGTTGCCGAGGCTGGAGAGGCCGCGCTCCATGCCATAGCTGAACAGGAGCATGCCGATCAGGCTGAAGGCCAGGCCCAGCGCCACTTCGTCGGGGTGGGGAAGGCGTTCCCTCACCACCGCCAGCAGGGCCAACAGCAGAACAAACGCCAGCGGCAGAATGGCCTTCAACGTGGTGATCACGTGTGTGCGAAGCTCGGACCGGGGGAAGAAGCGGCGGGGGCTTGCCTTGGGGGAGGCTTCTTCCGGCGCGGGGCCGAAGCGTTCGGAAAGCTGATCGGGGGAGAGTTCCTCGGCGGCTAGTTTGCGGAGCTGGGCTTCGCCACCCACCATCCGAACAGATTGTTCGTGGCGTTCGGGCGAGAAAAACTCTTCGGCCTCTCCGGGCATGGGGAAGCGGGGAGCCAGAACAAGGCCCAGCAGGAGGACGAGGATGACGGGGAGGGCCGAGGCAAAGGTCACCACGCCGAGGCCGCCGGAGGGTTCATCGCCCCGCCCCGCGATGCGGGAGACGCCGATGCCGAGGGCGATGACGAGCGGCACGGTCACGGGGCCGGTGGTCACGCCGCCGGAATCCCACGCCAGCCCGATGATGGAGGCGGTGCGGGGGTCGCGCGAAACCCAGTACGAGAGGACAAGGAGCAGCGGAATGGCTGCGAACAGGAAGGGCTTGATGCTCCATGCCCGCAAGGAGCGGAACATGCCCAGGACCACCGCGATGCCGACGCCGGAGGCCACCGCGCCCACGGTGAGGGAGGCACCTTGGTTGAGAAGGTAATAGAGCAGCGGTGCGCGCCACGGAAGAGTGGCGCTGCCTTGCGCCTTGAGGAAGCCGATGGCCGGCTCGGCATAGGTGGCGGTGATGCCCAGCACGGCGGCGAAGATGATCAGCAATCCCATTCCCGCGCGGGCGGGAAGGCGCAGGCCGCAGCGTTCGCCCAGCGGCATGATGGCGAGAAACAGGCCCTCCATGAAGAACGCCAGGCCCACCACGACCGCGATGATGCCCAGTGCGATCTGGGTGAATTCCAGGATGGGCGCGCGAAGAATGAACAACTGGAACAGGGCCAGATATCCCGTGATGAAGGCCACCGCATGGGCCTGCCTCAACAGGCGTTCCTTGGCATAGGAGCCCACCAGGGAGAATTTCCGCCGGAGGGGGATGTTGAGATGCCTTGGCATGGGTTTTACGGAATCGGGCAAAATGAACTCCTTGGTGTCATGAAAGCGGTTTTCGGTCTGAGGCCCCCCTTACTAACAAAGCCCATTTCGACCGGCAAGCTTCTCTGCGACAGGAATGACAAATTGTCGCAGGCGGAGTGCGAATTTTTGTCGCAGCGCGTCGGAAAGGACGATGCAAAGAGGAGAAGAAAAACGGAAAATGATCCATAAAAGGGCCGAAAAATTCTGCTGTTCCTGAATTCTGCACCAAAAATGGCATGCTCTCTGCTGGTGCAGGCCCAATGAAAAAACGAGCCTGCGGATGATTCCGGAGGAGCAAGGAGTGGGCATGATCAAAGTGGAAAAACTGGTCAGGAAATTTGGTTTGCGAACGGCGGTGGATGATGTTTCGTTCAGCGTGGAAAAAGGAACCGTGCTGGGTTTTCTGGGGCCGAACGGGGCAGGAAAGACGACGACCATCCGGATGATTGCGGGGTATTTGCCGCCGACCTCGGGCTCGATTGAAGTGAACGGCATCGACGTGGGGGAGAATCCGGTTCTGGCGCAGAAGCAGATCGGATACATGCCGGAGAACACGCCGCTGTATGACGAGATGACGGTGGGATCGTTTCTTTCCTTTCTGGCGGAAATCCGGGGGTTTTCGGGAAAGGAAAAGGAGGTTCGGGTCGGGGCCATCCTCGAGAAGTGCATGCTGTCCTCGGTGCGGCATCAGACCATCGACACGTTGTCGAAAGGATACCGCCGGAGAACCTCGCTGGCGCAGACGCTGCTGCATGATCCCGCGGTCCTCTTGCTGGACGAGCCCACGGAAGGGCTGGATCCCAATCAAAAACAGGTGGTTCGCGACATGATCGGAGAAATGTCCAAGGACAAGATCATCCTGCTGTCGACGCATGTTCTCGAAGAGGTGGAGGCGCTTTGTTCGCGGGTCATGATCATCAGCGAAGGGCGCCTGAAGGTGGACGGAACTCCGGCCGATTTGAAGAAGCGGGGAGGAAGCTACAACACGCTCACGGTGGAATTGCTGGCGCCGCTGGACCAGGCCTTGCAGGCTTTCGGCTCCATTCCCGATGTGGCGGAGGTGGTTCACGTGTCGACCCAGGGCGAGAAGCATGTGCTTCGGCTGGTCCCGAGGGACAAGCAGTCGCTGGCGGTCAGCGCCATCGAGGTGGCGGCCCGCCGGAAATGGCTGGTGATGGAGATGCGGTCCGATCCGGGACGCCTGGACGATGTGTTCCGTCAGGTCACGACGACGGCCGACGTGGTTCGGAAATCGGCATAGGACGGGAAAGGAGAAAACTGTCATGGACCTGTTGATTCATAGCCGGGCAATTGCCAAGCGCGAATGGAGTGCCTATTTCAATTCGCCGGTGGCCTACATCTTCATTGTGATTTTTCTCGTGCTGGCGGGATTCTTCACGTTTTCGGTCAGCGGCTTCTACGAGGCGGGGCAGGCCGACCTGCGAAGCTTCTTCTTTTGGCATCCGTGGCTCTACCTGATCCTGGTGCCGGCGGTGGCCATGCGCCTCTGGGCGGAGGAGCGGCGCCAAGGAACAATGGAATTGCTGTTCACAACGGCGGTCACGCCGGGGCAGGCGATTGCCGGGAAGATGGTGGCGGCCTGGGCGTTCTTGGCCTTGGCGCTTGCGCTAACCTTTCCGGTTCCGCTGACGGCGGCGTGGCTGGGCAAGCCGGACTGGGGCGTGGTGCTTTCGGGCTATGTGGCCAGCCTGTTGCTGGCGGGCGCCTATCTCTCCGTGGGCATGTTCACGTCGGCACTGACCCGCAACCAGGTCATCAGCTTCATCCTGGCGGTGGTGACGGGCCTGTTCTTGATTCTGGCGGGCTTCCAGCCGGTGACGGATCTGCTTTCGCAATGGGCGCCGGAATGGCTGGTGGATGGCGTGGCGGCGTTTGGTTTCATGCCGCACTACGAAGCCATGCAGCGGGGCGTGCTGGATGTGCGCGACTTCCTGTATTTCGCCAGTGTGACCGGATTCATGCTGTTCCTGACCCATCTGGTGCTGGGCAACCGGTCCGGGCGGTGAACGTTCCTTTCCGATGGTGTGTAACAAGGTGGTTCAAATGAAAAAGACGACGACCAAACTGTTTGCTGGAGTGGCCGGGGGGATGATGGTGCTGGGCATCCTGATTGCCGTGAACGTGCTGTTTTCAGGAGTGCGGCTGCGCAAGGATTTGACGGCCGAGCAGCTCTATACCCTGTCGCCGGGCACGGTGGAGATGATGAAAGGCCTGGAGCGCCCGGTGACGCTGAAGTTCTATTTCACCAAGGGCAATCCCGACATTCCCGTGCCCTTGAAAAACTATGTGCAGCGCACGATGGATTTCCTGCGCGAGCTATCGGAACGCAGCGGTGGCAACGTTGTGCTCGAAACGTGGGATCCGCAGCCGGATTCCGATGCCGAAGAGTGGGCGCAGCGGTACGGGCTGACGCCGCAGTCCACCGGCGGGCTGGGCTTGCAGCCGAACCTGTACCTGGGCCTTGTGGCCGTGGCCGGGACCCGCGAGGCGGCGATTCCCTTCCTGGATCCGGGCGCGGAGCCGCAGTTGGAATACCTGGTGGCGCGGCTGGTGCAGGAAGTGACGCAAAGCAAACGTCCGCGGATCGGAATCATGAGTTCCCTGCCGGTGCTGGCAGAGCCGTCCTCGCCGTTCATGCCCGCGTCGCGTCGCGGTTCGGATTGGCTGTTCGTGACGGAATTGAAGAAGTCCTATGATGTCGTGCCGGTGCCGATGGAGGCTGAACAGATTCCGGAGGGAATCGACACGCTGATGCTGGTTCATCCGAAGGAAATCACGGAGCGTACCCTGTTTGGCATCGACCAGTTTGTGCTGAAGGGCGGGCGCTTGGTGGCCTTTGTGGATCCGATGTGCCTGAGCGATGAACAATCGCCGGAGACGATGGGGATGCCCAAGGTGTCGTCGGACATCAACCGCCTGTCCAAGGCGTGGGGCGTGACGGTGGATCCTGCGCAAGTGGTGGCGGACCTGGCGGCGGCGACGCCGATCAACATTGGCGATGGCCGCGCCGAGCGCCTGCCGGCCTGGCTGACGCTGCGGGCGGGCGAAAACCTCGACCGGGAAGAGATTGTGACCGGCACCCTCGAAAGCCTGATGATGCCCTTTGCTGGCGCGATCCAGGGCGAGCCTGCCGAAGGACTGGCGATGAAAAAGCTGGTTTTTGCATCGAGCGATGCTGTGACGATGAATTCGTACATGGCGCGCAATGCGGCGGATTTCAATACCCGCTCGGGTACCGCTGCGGCGGGGGCCGTGCTGGCTGTCCGCCTGTCGGGTACGTTCAAGACGGCTTTTTCCGAAGGCCAGCCGAAGGCGGAGGGCGCCACCAACGAGACGGACGCCGCCTCGGGCGACTGGCTGAAGGCCAGCGAGAAGGAAGGCGCCGTGATTCTGGTGGCCGATGCCGACTTGCTGTTCAACGATTATTCGGCGCGGGCTGTCCGGATCTTCGGGCAAACCCTGTACCAGCCCTTCAACGACAACTTGAATTTCGCCTTGAACATGGCGGAGCAACTGTCGGGCAATCCGGCGCTGATCAGCCTGCGCGGCCGCGGAAAGTTCGACCATCCATTCGAGCGCGTGCTGGCGATGGAGCGCACGGCCCAGGAACGCTGGCAGGAGGAGGAGGAGAAGCTTCAGCAGAAGCTGGCCTCCGCCCAGCAGCGGCTGAATGAATTGCAGTCGGCCAAGAGCCAGGACGAGCAACTGGTGTTGAGTCCGGAGCAAAAGGCCGAGGTGGAGAAATTCCGCCAGGAGCGCTTTGAAACCCAGCGGCAGTTGAAGGAGGTCCGCAAGAATCTGCGGCACAGCATCGAGAGCCTGGGGCTTGTGCTGAAAGGGATCAACATGGCGGCCGTGCCCCTGCTGGTGGCGGTATTCGGAATTGCGTTTGGATGGCGGCGGCGGACCCGCTCGGCAGCCTGATCGGGAAAGGAGAACAATCATGTCGAAGAAGACGTTGATGGTATTGGCGGTGCTGGCCGTGGTGTTGGCGGCGGCCCTGTGGAAATCCGGGAAGACGGCCACCCGGCCGACGGCGGGGCGCGAGGGGGATCGCCAGCCGTTGCTGAGCGGGGTGGATATGGGCACGCTCTCGCGGATCGAGATTCAGGAGGGTTCCTCCACCACGCATTTGGAAAAAGCGGAGGGAGGGTGGTGCGTGGCGGAACAGGAAAACGCCCCGGCCGACATCAACCGCTTGCGCGACATGATGCGCTCGCTGGATGAGATGAAGCGCGGACAGGTGGCGGAGGCTGGCGATGCGCATTTGGCGGAGTATGGATTGGCCGACGGCGGAGACGCCGCTCCGTTGAAGATCACCCTGAAGCATGGCAACGGGACGACGGTCCTGAGTTTGGGCAAGATGCGGGAGTCGCAGAGGAATGACAACTATTGGGGGCCTCCGGGTGGCCGCTATGCGCGGGTGGATGGAGGGCCGGTCCTTTTGCTCAAGGAAGATGTCCGCATGGCCCAGGCAGGTTCCGATTTGTGGTGGGATCGATCCCTGATTGCGCTGGAGCCGGAATCGATCCGGAAAATGGCGGTTCAAGCCGAGGCGGAGTCCTATGTGTTGGAACGCCAGACCAACGGCGTGGTTTCGCTGGCAGGACTCGGGGACGGGGAATCCACCCACATGGAGGCGGCCAACCGCCTGCTCGGGGCCTTGCGAAGCTTGAGGGCGGAAAAACGGATGCCCGCGGCGACGGAATGGGGCGACGCCTTCGCAAATGCGGCCACCGTGCAGGCCGACGTGGAAGGCGCCACCTATCGCATTCAACTGGGCAAGGCTTCGCCGGACAAGGGAGAAGGGCGGCCCATCCGGATTGAAATCGAGGTTGCGTCCGGCGCTACTCCGGAGCAGCAGGCCGTCGCGGCCGCCGCCGCGAAAAAATCCAGTGGCCGGACATTCCTGATCCCGGTCTATCAGGCGGATTCCCTGACGCTGAAACGGAGCGATCTGATCCAGCAGTCGCCGGAACCGGCACCTGTGGAAACGCCCGAGCCGCCACCGGTTCCCTCCGTGGAATAGCGGGCGAAAAGGGACCGGAGTTTCCATTCGAGATTTGGATTTTCCACAGTGTGGAAAAACGGGCAGCTGTTTTTCCACACTGTGGAAAACTTTTTTCCACCGGTGGAAAATGGGGGGGCACCGAGTGAAGAAACCCGGTTTGCCGGCACTTGGAAAGACGGGGGTGCGTGGCGAGTATTGGCCACGCTGTGGCGAGTATTGGCCAATGGGCAATGGGGAGGGCGATAGTCGGGATGATCGTCGGGAAAAAAATCGGGTGGGGGATGAAGTGGGCAAAAAGGGCGGAATTCGCTTGTTGCGGTAAGGGGGGGACGGGGGCGAGGGGATGGGAATCCGGATTCCGGCACGTGGGTTGGCATGGTTTGTGCAAAGGAACGGCAAGGCGCGGAATTTGAGCGGTGCAAGGATTGAGCCGCGGCGAACGCGGAGCCGGGCGAGTGCAAAGAGGGTTGAAGGAGGCCAGATGATGAGCAGGAAAACGATGGTTGGGGCGGCGTGGATCTTTGTTGCGGTCCTGTGCGCAGGATATCCGGGTTCCGCCAGAGGCGGGGAGGCGAAGGATTTGCTGATTATTTATCCCGAATCGTTTGAATCCGTGGTGGACATCTATCGGGACTACAAGGAGGCGACGGGGGTTCGCACGATGATGGAGAGATGGCAGTACATCGATCGGGCGTATCCAGCGTTGGGGAGGGATGCACCGGAGCGCA
>CAYNHA010000015.1:0-20086 GCA_964397035.1 uncultured Verrucomicrobiota bacterium | reverse complement strand
TGCAATCCGCCTGTGAATACTCCGCGCGGATTTTGAAGCGCGCCCGTTTGCTGCTCGAAAACGGCCAGACCACGCCAGAGGACTATCGCAAAACCGTCGAATCCACGCTGTCGGCCCTTCGCTTGCAAGCCGCGCCGCTGATCGAACAACGCAAGCTGTCGCCCGAACGCCTCGACCTGATTTTGCACGACCTGGAACCGGCGGGTGAATAGTTTTCCACCGTGTGGAAAAAAGTTTTCCATAGTGTGGAAAAGGCCATGTTGGCTTGAAGAGTGCGCACCCGTTTTGTAAGGTGCGCCTGAGGTTGAAATCATGAATATCCTTTGGTTGGCGGGCCTTGCCCTTCCGGTGTTCTTTCTGGGCTACCGATTCTATTCGAAATATCTTCAGCGGATTTTCACCGGGAACGGAGAGGAAACACCGCCTTCCATCGCCCTCCAGGACGGCCAGGATTACGTTCCCAGCAAAACCCCGGTTGTGTTCAGCCACCACTTTGCCTCCATCGCCGGCGCCGGGCCCATCGTGGGGCCCACGGTTGCGCTGATCTACGGCTACATTCCCGTCTGGCTCTGGATCCTGCTGGGCGCGGTGTTCATTGGCGCGGTTCAGGATTACGCCAGCCTCTTCGTCAGCATGCGCGAGCGCGGCCAGTCCATGGCCCAGGTGGCCCACCGGACCATGGGGCGGTTTGGATTCTTTCTGGTGGTTGCTTTCTCCATTCTCATGCTCGTGCTGCTCACCTCCGCCTTTCTCGGACTTTCGGCCACGGCCCTGACCTCCCTCGTGCCCCTCGACCAGTTGCGCATCGATGCCGACCGGACGCTGCTGCATGTGGTCGCGGGAACCGATGGCGTGGCCAGGGCCAAGATCGGCGGGGTCGCCTCCACCTCGCTCATCATCATCACCTTCTGCGCGCCTCTTCTGGGCTGGCTGGTGGCCAAACGCGGCCTGTGCATGCGCTCGATGATGCCGCTGGCCATCGCCATCTGCGGCCTTTCCATTGGGGCAGGAATCCTGTTGCCGCTGTCCCTGTCGTCCGTGGCCTGGATGTCGGTCCTGGCCGTCTACGTGATCCTGGCCTCCGGCCTGCCGGTCTGGGCGATTCTCCAGCCGCGGGATTTCATCAATTCGTTCCTGCTCTACTTCGGCATGATCCTGTTGGCGATGGGAGCCGTGCTGGGCGGCGCCGCCGGGCAAACCATGCTCATGCCCCGGTTCAATCTGGCTGGCGGGGAGCAGTCGCTGGGGCTGGTTTGGCCCTTTCTTTTCATCACGGTGGCCTGCGGTGCCATTTCGGGATTCCACGCCATGGTGGCGGGCGGCACCACTGCCAAGCAGTTGAACAGCGAGCAGGCGGCCCGAGGCGTGGGCTATGGCGGGATGCTGCTCGAAGCCGTTCTCGCCGTGCTGGTCGTCATTGCCGTGGCCGCCGGGCTCACGCTGGATCAGTATCGGGATCTGGTTTATCCCGTTGCTCCCGGCATGGGCAGCAATCCGGTGCTGGCCTTTGCCTTGGGCATGGGTGCTCTTGTTCACCGGGGAATGGGTATTCCCATGGAATACGGCACGGTGTTCGGCATGCTCATGGTGGAAGGTTTCATTGTCACCACCCTCGACACCGCCTCGCGGCTCAACCGCTATCTGCTGGAGGAACTCTGGAGCGTTCTTTTCCGGACCACGCCCCGCCTCCTGCGCAGCCATCTCTTCAACGCCACGCTGGTGGCCGGCCTGATGTTTTTCCTGTGCTACACCAATACCTTCAAGCACATCTGGCCCATCTTTGGCAGTGCCAACCAGCTCATGGCCGCCCTCACCATGGTGGTGGTTTCCGTCTGGCTGGCCTCCCGCTCGCGCCCCACATGGTTTGCCGTGTGGCCGGCCCTCTTCATGATGGCGACCACGCTGGTTTCGCTGTGGAGGCTGCTGGTCGACAAATATATTCCCGGCGGCAAATATCCGCTGATTGCCGCCGACATCCTGCTGATGCTTCTCGCGGCCGGCGTCATCCTCCTGGCGCTCCTCCAGTGGAAATCCCTCTGGCCGGGCCGCCGACGGTCGACGTGACCTATTTCCTGCTGGTTGGCGGGCGCGGATAAAATTTCCACAAGCTATCACTTATAATTATAAGTGATAGCTTCAATTGGGGTCGGGAGTGAAAAACCGGCCTGCCCTGTGAGAAGGCAGGCCGTTGGGGAAACGGCGTTAGGCGGTCACGTTGATCACGGAACCCGTGGCGCCGGAAAGATCCTGGGACTGGGCTTCGGGATGGGTCAGAAGATATTCCAATTGCTCCTGCGCGCTGACTTCGCCGTCTTTGTTTTTGTCTGCCTTTTTGTAGACGGTGTAATCCACGGCCGAGCTGTCTTCGGATTCTTCGGACTTCTTGGGTCCGTCGGGAGGCGGCGCTCCTCCACCGCCCTCGGGTTTCGGCGGGGGCGGCATGCCTTCGGGAGGCTTTCCGGAGGCGGCCATTTTCTTCATGGAATTTTCGATGTCGCTCTGGGTGATTTTGCCGGTACCCTGTTCATCGATCGCATTGAAGATTTTCTCCGCTTCGGTTTGGCTGATGCCCTTGGTTTTGAGTCCCGCCACAAACTCCTGCTTATCGATGCTGCCATTGGCGTCGGCATCAAACTCCGTCACCATTTTCTTGGCCATTTTCCTGGCCATGATCGTGGGATCAAAACCACCGGATGAACCAATGCTTTCTATTGCCATATCTGCCTTCTTTCTGTTTCGGTTATGGGTCCGCAAATGCGTTGCCCGAGTCCCAAGTGCTGGGGGCATGCCAGATTGGAAAAATGTGGCGAAAGTTAATGCACTCTTCATGCAACGGATTTTTCGTCACCCTGTCCTAGCTGAAATCCGTTCTGATGCGGGAAGATGGTTCGGCAAAATGTGCAGGAAAGAGGCAGGATGTTCCTTGTCCGATCGAGGGACGCGGGGAAGTTTTTCCGCATGATGGAAGTCGAAAGTGACGTCTGGCGGCGGGACAAGAGGCTTGTTCCGTGCGGAGGGCGCGGATATGGTGGGAGCATGTGGATGTGGATTCGAAGTTTTCTTTTTTTTCTGTGCTGCGCGGCCGTGGCGGATCCGGCGCGGGCGGATTCGGTCAGTGGAACGACGTGGGCGGTTCGATTCAACCGGCCCGACCAGACGACCACGCTGACGGGCATTGGACCGGAGGAGTATGTGATCCGCGAGGCGTATTTGGCGCGGATCGATGCTTTGCAGAGCCAGGACTGGGGCTGTTTAACGGCTTTTACCTTTTCTGGAAATTCCGAGGGTGCGGGGGCGGCGGGGCCGGTGTTGCTGTCCATGAGCAACGCATTGTCGCGGGGCGCGAGACTGGCGTTCGTGGCGGACAACGGGGTCAACATCGCCTCCAACTATTGGCCGGGGATTTCCCTGACGGGCCTGTCGATGCGGGCGGGCAACAAGCTGGAGCTGCGGCGGGCTCCGAACGATTCGGGCATCATGCACGACAAGGTGGGTGTGTTCTGGTATCGGGCGCAGACGCAGGCATGGGTGCTGACGGGATCGTGGAATTTCACGGGCGGTGCCAGCTCGCAGCAGTGGAATATTCTGGCCGAGGTTCAAAACAACGCCCTGGCCACGGCCTATTCCAACGAGATGCGCCAGATGCTGAACGGATATTTCCACGCGAGCGCGGCCAAGTCGCACGCGCACGACGGCACACGCTTCCGCCTGCCGGGTTCGGGGCGCGACAGTTGGGTTCGCTTTGCTCCGTATCCCGACAAGACCTACGGCGGCTCCAACGCGCTGACGGACGTGGTGGCGGCGATCGATGCCGCTACGAATACGATTGTGTTTGCCTTGAACAAGCTCACGCGCCCCGACGTGGTGAGTGCGCTGATCCGGGCCTGCAACCGCGGCGTGAAGGTGAATGGAACCATTCCGAAGAGCGACCGCTCTCTCGCCACGGATGACAGCTATGCGATGTACCAGATGTTGATTCAGCCGACGAATTACGCCACGGCCAACCGGGTGATGATGTACAACGCGTATTCCTCCACAACCTGGACCAACTATGACGCGGGGCAAGCGGACCTGACGCACACCAAGTACATGGTGATCGATCCGTACGGGCCGCAGGCGCTGGTGATCCATGGCTCCCCGAACTGGACGGAGGCGGCGCTGGTGGATGATTCCTCCAACGATGAAAACTTGCTGTTTCTGGTCCATGAACCCATCGCAAGATCCTTCGTGGCCCAGTTCAACGCCATGACCGACGGCGTGGTGCCCTGGTGTGATCTGCGCAGCACGGGTTCCACCGCCACGGCGCGGTGCTCCTATTGGCTTCCCTATACCAACCGGTATGCGCTGATCACGACCACCAACCTGTTCAACACGAATTCCTGGACCTCCGTGGTGACCATTCTGCCCACCGGGCGCGGCACGAATTCGGTGCTGATTCCAAGAAGCGGCGCGCGCGGATTCTATCGCATCCAGAAGATGGACTGAGGCGCGGAAAAAGTTTTCCACCGTGTGGAAAATTTCTTTCCATTGTGTGGAAAAATCCGGAACATTTTTTCCATACGGTGGAAAACCCGGACTATCACAGTTAATTAACTGTGATAGTTGAAGCGGAGCGATGGAAAATATGGGTTTGTCCGGGAGGCGGCGGGAGGCTATTGTCGCCCTCATGTGGCTTCGGAGGTTCATGGCGGGTGTGCTGTGCGGCGTGGCGGCGGGTGGCGCGGCCCGGGGGGATTCCTATACCGGTGCGACGTGGGCGGTGCATTTCAATTTGCCGGACCAGACGACCAGCGCCGGGAGCATCGGGCCGGATGAATTCGTGATCCGCAATGCCTTGCTGGCCCGCATCGATGCGCTGGCGAGCAATGACTGGGGCTGCCTGGCGACGTTCACCTTTTCTGGAAATTCGGCGGCGGGCGGGGCGGCGGGGCCGATCCTGAATGCGGTGAGCAATGCGTTGGCGCGCGGGGCCCGGATGGCGTTCGTGGTGGACAACGGGGTGGATGTGACGTCGAATTTCTGGCCGGGCGTCTCGTTGCTCAGCCTCTCGACACGTGCGGGCAACAAGTTGGAATTGTCGCGTGCACCGGCGGATTCGGGCATCATGCACGACAAAGTCGGCTTGTTTTGGCACCGGGCGTCGCAGAAGGCTTGGGTGATGGCGGGATCGTGGAATTTCACGGGCGGGGCCAGTTCGCAGCAGTGGAACATCCTGACGGAAATCCAAAACAATGCGTTGGGGGGCGCGTATTCAAACGAGATGCGCGAACTGCTGTCCGGCCGTTTCCATTCCAACACGAACAAATCGCACGCGCACGATGGAACTCGGTTCCTCGCGGCGGACATGACGAACGATGGATGGGTGCGATTTGCGCCGTATCCCGACGGGAAATACGGTGGCACCAACGCGCTGACGGACATCACCAACGCCATCGACTCGGCGCAGGAGGAAATTTTCTTTGGCCTGAACAAGCTGTCGCGCCTGCAGGTGGCGGATGCGCTGATCCGCGCCTGCAACCGGGGGGTGGTGGTTCACGGCGTGATTCCGAAAAGCGACCGGAGCCTGCCGGGGCAGGACAGTTACGAGGTGTACCAGACGCTGCTGAATTCCACGAACTACACGACGCGCAACCGCGTGCGCATGTATGAGGCGTATTACGATGCGGCTCGCACGCGCTATGACAACAACAACCGCGATTTGGTCCACGCGAAGTACATGGTGATCGATCCGCGGGGAGCCCGTCCGCTGGTGATCCAGGGATCGGCGAATTGGACGGCATCGGCCCTGGTGCTGACTTCGTCGAACGATGAGAATGTGCAGTTCCTTCCGAGCCGCCTCATGGCCGAGGCGTTCCGGATGCATTTTGCCGCGATGACCGATGGCATGGAGCCTTGGTGCGCGTTGAGGCTGGCGGGGACGGCGACGTGGATGGATTACTGGCTGCCGGAATCTCTCCCGTTCGAGTTGGTGGCCACCACGAATTTGATGGCGCCAGCCACATGGACGAACCGCGTGGCGGGGCTGGCTAGCCTGCGCGGCACCAATATGGTGCCGGTGGCGCGGGACCGTGTGCGAGAGTTTTACCGCATCCGATCGACGCCTTGAGCGTGAGAACATTTTTTCCGAAAAGGGGGATTTGAGGGTTTTCAGGTCGCTATTTGGTTGGTAAACTACGCCTTGTGAGATTGCCAGAGGGGACATCCGGGGAGGGGTTCTGGCAGCGGGCAGAAATCGCAACCCGAAGGGAGACAGGAAAATGAAAAGAAACGAACGCGATTGGATGGATCGACTGAGCGCCATGGCCACGGCCAGCAGTCAGGTGGATTCTTCCCTCTATGCGAAGTATGACGTGAAGCGCGGCCTGCGCGACATCAACGGAAAAGGCGTCCTGGCGGGGCTGACGCAGATCGGCGAGGTGCAGGCCCACCCGGAAGGCGATGTGACGGGGCCCGGGCATTTGATCTACCGGGGAATGGACATTGAGGACATTGTGGCCGGGTTTCTGCCGGAGGAACGTCCGGGTTTCGAGGAGACGTGTTATTTACTGCTGAGCGGCGAATTGCCGAACCGCGAGGCATTGGCCGATTTCAGCGAGTTGCTGGGGGGATACCGTGCGCTGCCGGACGATTTTGTGCATGACTCGCTGCTGAAGCTATCCAGCCGCGACATGATGAATGCGATGTCGCAAAGCATCCTGGCCATGTACGTGCTGGACGAGCGGGCGGACGATGTTTCCATCCCCAATGTGTTGAGACAGTGTCTGCGGCTGATCGCGTCCTTCCCGTTGCTGGCGGCCTACAGCTACCAAGCCTATGTGTACTATTACGGAAAAGGGAGTCTGGTCATCCATGCGCCGAGACCGGAACTGTCCACGGCCGAAAACTTTCTCCACATGGTGCGCAACGACAGCCGATACACCCCGTTGGAGGCGAAGTTACTGGATTTGGCGCTGGTGCTGCATGCGGAACATGGAGGCGGCAACAATTCGTCGTTTACCACGCACGTGGTGACATCGAGCCTCACGGACACGTACTCGGCGATTGCCGCCGCGATGGGATCCTTGAAGGGACCGCGCCACGGCGGAGCCAACGCCAAAGTGGTGGCGATGTTCGAGGATCTCAAGCGCGAGGTGAAGGATTGGAGCAGCGACAAGCAGATTGAGGACTATCTCGCCAGGCTGTTGAAGAAGGAAGCCTTTGATCGGGCCGGGCTGGTCTATGGCATTGGACATGCGGTTTATTCCACATCCGATCCGCGCACGATCATTTTGCGCGAACAGATTGAGAAGCTGGCCGAAGAGAAAGGGGTGGTCGAAGAGATGGAGCTCTACAAGCGAGTGGAGCGCCTGGCCCCCGAACTGATCGGCCATGAGCGGAAAATGTACAAGGGCGTTAGCGCCAATGTGGATTTTTATTCGGGATTTCTCTATCGCCTGTTAGGCATTCCGATCGAGTTGTTCACTCCGATTTTTGCCATGGCGCGCATTGCTGGTTGGAGTGCCCACCGGATCGAAGAGTTGGCCAACGGCGGGAAAATCATCCGACCTGCCTACAAGGCGGTGACCCCGCGCCGCGCCTATGTGCCGATGGGAAGCCGCGCGAACTGAGTTCGTGCGGCAGTGGACAGGCGGGACGGTATTCTCATCCTAAGCGGGTATGGGAATGCGGAAAGTAATTTTGAGCCAAAAGGGATACTATTTTATAAAATAGTATCCCTTTTTTTAAGCAGAATCGAGGACATGATGGAGAGTACATATTCTATAGTAATTCTTTTATGGAAAATTTGTTACGACGTAATTTGTTGCTGAAATAGGATAGATTTGGATCTATTTTTATAAAACATGATCCCCTTTTTGGTTTTATAACTATAATTTCCATTCATTCACTTGTATATATACCCCTTGGGGGTATATTGGGTTCATGAAAGAGAAACCACATTTCACAACACATGAAGAAACGTTGAAGAGGATGAGGCGCATTGCGGGGCAGGTGCAGGGCATTCGGAGGATGATCGAAGGAAAGGAATATTGCATCGACATCATCACGCAGATCCAGGCCGCGCGGTCGGCTTTGCGGGCTGTGGAGTTGCAGATTCTCCGGAAGCACATGGCGCATTGCGTGAGCGATGCCTTTGCCTCGGGATCGCAGAAGGAAGCGGATGCGAAGATGGAAGAGCTGTTGAAGGTGATGCGGAATCAATACTGAACACAAAAAGGAAAGAACATGAAAAGAATCCTGATGATTGCGGCGTTGATGGTATCGGCGACGGTGGTTTTTGCAGAGGGCAAATCGCAGACGCTTTGCCCGGTGATGAAGGATCAGCCGGTCAATGAAGATTCCCGCTATGTGGATGTCGAGGGATATCGCATCTATGTGTGCTGCGGGGGGTGCGTCAAGGCGGTGACGGCCGATCCGGCAAAATTCATTGCGGAAATGAAGGCGGAAGGTGTGGAGCTGGAACAGGCACCGGATGCCCAGAAAGAGAATTGAATCGAACCGCCGTCATCTGGGTTTGGCTGGCGGCGTCCCCGGTGGTCTTTGCCGAGGACCCGTTTGCCGGTGTACGGGCGCAATCTTCCCAAGAGACGGCGGTTGCACTGCCATGGTGGAAGGAAAATCTGCTGTTCCGAAAAGAATGGGATTGGATGTGGACGGGGGGAGAGGAAGACGTTCAGGAAACAGAACGCCTCTATTCACGCCTGTCCGCAGGATTTGAGGTTCAAAAGCGATTTGCCACGGCCACGAAAACGGTGGCGTCGATCAACTATCAGGGACGCTTGGTCTACCGCGACCATGTGGTGGACACGGCGTCGGACTCGATGGGAATGGATGCGGATTCATGGGAGTACGAGACGCACAATGCGGTGGCGGAGTTTTATCAGCTCGCCGGGGAACCGGGGAAATTCAATCTGCGCGCAGGCCGATACTATCTTCCCTTTGGGCTGAACACGCAAACGGACACGCATGGGACATTGTTGCAACTCTCCAACGAACGGGTTTTCGGGACCGACCGCGATTGGCAACTGACGGCGTTTGGAAATGCAGCGGAGTTGCTGGACTACATGGCGGGATATGTTCTCGGCAGCGGTCCGCATCAGGATCTCCATGGGCAGTCCGGGATGGCGGTGGTGAGGATCGGGCTTGGCTCCACGGTTCTCTTTGAGCATGGGTTGGAGGGCGGGGTGAGCGGAGCTTATGGAGAGAGGATGGTCTCGCATTCCAGCCATGAGCAAGTGGTGGAAACATGGCGTGCCGGGGCGGATGTCCGCAAGCGGATCGACTCGGACCTTGGGCCGTTCACGTTCACGGGAGAGGGGGCGGTGGGGCAGGATGATCACCAGCCGATGGGATCGGGGCTGGTTCAGGCGGATTGGCTGCATCCCGGCCGGCGGTGGGGTTTGGCGGCGCAATATTTCTATTTCGAGCAGGAAGGCGAGGATTCGGATTCGATCGATGAGCGGGCCAGTTTTGTTCTGACCCGCTACTTCCGCAACGACGTTGGGAATTCGTCGCTGCATTGGCTGGCGCTGGGCGTGGAAAAGCAAATCCGCGTGCCGATGGGCGACGAGGACACGATGTGGACCGTTCAATACTACCGGTACTGGTGAGGTGGAACATGAGCAAGATTGGGACATGTCTTTTCACTCTTGGATGGGTGCTGCTGGCGGTGCCGGCGGTCCATGGCGCCATCGGGTGCACGTTGAGCAATCCGGCGCGCGACTTGAGGGCGCTGTATCCGTCCATGACGTCCTACCGTGAGGACGTGAAGGAGATGGGGCGGCTGCCCCGCGGTCGCGAGGCGTATGAGCTGTTGCGGGGCCGCGTGGGAGGCGACCTGGACCCGGTGTATGAGGCGTTCGAGACGCCGTACACCTTGTATTCGGTCTTCCAGGGCGACACCCGGATGGGCTATGTGCATGGCGTGAATGTGCCGGGTCGGGGAGGCGTCCTGCAAATTTTTCTGGCGGTGAATCCGGAGACGGCGGCGACAGAGCGGATGTTCTACCAGCGGCTGGAAAGTCCCGGCGGCGCGTTGTTGAGGAATCCGGCGACGCTGTCGCAGTTTGCGGGACTTTCGCTTGCGGATTTCTACAAGCATGACTATTTCGCGGCGGCGGATCCAGGCAACGGCGCCGACAAGGTGGGGCGGTTGGTTCCCCCCGCGAATTTGCCGGAGGCGGCGCAGCCGGATTGGGCGGCCACGCTTCGCGGGGTGCGCAAGAATTTGATTCTGCTGGACCTGTTTGTGTTCGATGAGCGCCACGAGCCGTTCTACCAGCGAGCCGAAGAGGCTCGGAAAGAAAAGGAGTCCCTGCCATGAAACAAAAGTGGATCGTAGGATGTGGAGTTCTTTTGGCGATTGGCTTTCTGGCCGGTTGTGGCAAAAACAAAGCCGAGCATTTTGGAGAGGCGTTCACGGATGCCCCGGAGGTTCGCATTTCCCAATTGATGGAATCGCCAGACGCTTTCCGGCGCCAGGTGGTTCGCGTGAAGGGGGAGATCGAGCGGCAGTGTCCGGCCTCGGGTTGCTGGCTGTTTTTGCGCGATGGCGAGGGGAGGTCCATCCGGGTCGATCTGGGCGACTATTTCCCCAAGTTGCCGTCGCGCGTGGGCGGGATGGCGGAGGTGGAGGGGGAGTGGATTGCGAAAGGGACTCGGCACGAATTCATCGGAACCCGGATTTCGTTTAGCGCCGGAGAGGAGAGGAAACCATGACCTTTATGGGTTTGGCGTGGAAGAACCTGACGCGGCGCCCCGTGCGCACGGCCCTGACGGCCGGAGGCGTGGCGCTGGCCGTGGCCGTGGCGGTCAGCCTGGGCGGGTTCAATCTGGGATATCGGCGGGCGATTGCGGGAAGCATGGAGCAGCTTGGATTCCAGGTGATGGTCATGGCGAAGGGGTGTCCGTACGAGGCGGCAACAATGATGCTGAAGGGGGGGACCGGGTTGCTGTATCTACCGGAGGCTGCCCACGAGCAGATCCGAACGGATCCCGACATCGAGTCCATCACGCCGATTTTCATTGGGATTGCGGAAAAAGAGGGGTTTTCGCTGGATGGAACTCCGGCACCTTCTTCGTTCACGATACTGTCTGGCGTGGAGGCCGGAAGTTTTCAAGTCATGAAGCCCTGGCTCGCCATGAAGAAAGGGGCGGGGTATGAAGGTGGCCGCTGGTTCGGGGCCGACGCGACCAACGAGGTGGTGATGGGATTCGAGGTGGCCGAGTTCGAGCAGCGGAAGGTGGGCGACACGTTCTATGCCTCCATCATTCCCAACGGAAAAACAGATCCCGAATTCCACGAATTCACGGTGGTGGGGATCTTGGAGCGGACGGGTTCGCAGGATGACGGAACCGTCTTCCTGCCTCTCCGAACGGCGCAGCAATTCTTTGGGCGCGATGGCGAGCTGACCATCATCGGGATCAAGTTGCGGGAGTTCAATGGGATCCGGATGCGCGAATTCGAAGGGCGCTGGATGAGCATACCCGAGGTGCAGGTGGTGAGCCTGGAGCAAGTGAAGGGGGCGTTGGTTTCGCTGGTGGGGACGGCGCAGATCCTGGTGGCGGCGGTGGCCTTCATTGCCGTTCTGGTGGCCGTGGTGGGGGTGATCAATTCCATCCTGATGAGCGTACATGAGCGCCGGGGCGAACTGGGGATCTTGAAGGCGGTGGGGGCGGGCCGGGGCCAGATTTTCCGTCTGATTTGGCTGGAGACGGTGTTAATTTGTTTGGCGGGGGCCATTCCTGGCAGTCTGTTGGCCGCGGGCGGAGCCCACCTGACGGATGCCGCGCTGCGGAGTCTGCTGAACCTGGGGGTGACGCAGCCGCTTGTGCGGATGACGCCGGAATTGCTGGTGACGGCCATTCTGGGGGCGGTGGGGCTGGGTTTGGTGGCGGGCGTCGGGCCGGCAATGCGGGCGGCCGGGTTGCGGCCCGTGGAAGCCATTCGGAGCGGAGAGTAGCCATGACACAGGAAATCCTCATTTCGGGCCGGAACCTAGCGCGTCATTATCTGCGAGGCAGCGAGACGGTACGGGCGCTGGATGGAGTGGATGTGGAGGTGCGAGCGGGAGAATCGGTTTGCATCCTGGGACCCTCGGGGTCGGGAAAAACCACGTTGGTTCATTTGCTTTCGGCGCTGGATGCGCCGACGTCGGGGACGTTGATGCTGGGCGGGCGGCGGGTGGACGGATTGTCCGAGCATGAACTGGTGGGGGTTCGGCGCGGTTTGCTGGGTTATGTGTTTCAGCAGTTCCATCTGATCCCCACCCTGACGGTGGAGGAAAACGTTGCGCTGCCGTTGCTCTTTCTGGGGCGCAAGGCGGAGCCCGGCGAGTTGGCGCGGGTGATCGACGCGGTTGGGTTGAGCGACCGCGCGCGGCACCTGCCCAAGGAGTTGTCGGGCGGGCAAATGCAGCGCGTGGCGATTGGGCGGGCGCTGATCGTGCGTCCACGCATTTTGGTGGCTGACGAACCGACGGGGAATTTGGATCGGCAGACGGGAGAGGCCATTTTCGATCTGTTTCAAAAGGCGGTTCGGGAGGACGGTGTTGCGTTGGTCCTGACGACCCACAATCTGTCGTTGGCGGCCCGCTGCGACCGGACCTTGACGCTGGTGGATGGAAAAATCGTAGGCTGAGGGGGCTCCCGGAAAAAAAGGGGACATAGTGAGCCATTCTGTCACTCGTTATTTTTTATGATATGCCAGAATGGCGCATTTTCTGCATAGTTATCCGCGATATAATTTCAGTATAATTTGTCTCATCTTATTCATAATCATAATATTATGATTTCAATATTCTGAAGGTCCAAAAACTGGCACGTGGGTTGCTGAAAGAATGGCGGAAATGGAAAGCCATATCAAGCAAGTCACGAAAGGAGAGCAGAAGCCATGTTGGAAATCATGAGTATTGGGCCTCGGAATCCGTGGACGATCTTCGATGAACTCGAGTCGCTCCAGTCGGATATGAACCGCATGTTGTCGGGTCAGGAGGCGGCCCGGCTGGCCCGGCGGGCCAAAGCGGCCTATCCGCCGCTCAACGTGTGGTCATCGGCGGAAGGACTGACGGTGGATGCCGAAATGCCTGGAGTGGATCCGGGAGAGGTGGAAGTCTCCGTGGTTGGCGACGAATTGACCCTGAAGGGAAAGGTGAACGTCCAGGATCTGCCGGCGGGCGAGGCGCTGCTGCGGCGCGAGCGTCCATCCGGCGAATTCACCAGGACCTTGCAACTGCCCTTCCGCGCGCATGCGGGAGGGGTGAAGGCCACGTGCAAGAATGGAATCATCCGGATCTCCATTCCGCGGTCGGAAGAGGAAAAACCGCGCAAGATTGCCATCGAAACGGCGTGACGAGAGAAAGGAGTGCAACCCATGAACGAAGTGAAAGACAGTACACAGCAGACCGGCTCTCAGACGCCGGAGAACGAAGCGGTTTTTGCCCCGCGCGTGGATATCCGCGAAGATGCGGAGCGGTTCACGGTGGTGGCGGACCTGCCGGGAGCGGACGAGAAGTCCGTCGAGGCGACCGTCCAGAAACGCGTACTGACCATTGAAGGGTGGGCGCGTTGCGAGAAACCGCAGGGCTTGGAAGTGCTGGGGCAGGAATTCGGGACGGGAAGGTACCGCCGCGACTTCACGTTGCCGGAGGCGGTCGATCCTGAGCGCATCCAGGCGCGCATGAAAAACGGCGTGCTGACCGTCACCATTCCAAAGAAGGAAGAAGTGAAGGCCCGCAAGATACAGATTGCCGGATAGAAACCGTGCAGGCCAAAGGGAGGTGAACAACATGAGCATGCGAAATCTGGTTCCCTGGTTGGGTCGAGGTTCAGTTCCCGTTCGCCGGGAGGAGAGCGATCCGCTGAGGGATTTCCAACGCGAGATGAATCGCTTGTTTGGAGAGTTCTTCGGTGATTTCCCGCTTGCCGAACGGAGCCGCGAATCCGCGTGGGAGACGTCTGCGTTCATGCCGCGCGTGGATGTGTCCGAGACGGATCAGGAGGTCAAGGTCACGGCCGAGCTGCCTGGAATGGACGAGAAGGACATCTCGGTGGAGCTACAGGAAAACGTTCTGGTTCTCCGCGGGGAGAAGAAGAGCGAGCAGGAGGAAAAGGGCAAGAACTGGTTCCGCCGGGAGCAGTCCTATGGTTCGTTCCACCGCGCCATTGAATTGCCGGCCGGAGTGGACGCCGGGAAGGCTTCCGCCCAATTCAAGAAAGGGGTTCTGACCTTCAAGGCCCCCAAGCGCGAAGAGGAAAAGGAAAAGCGGAAAGCAATTCCCATCGAGACGGAATAAGATTCGGCTCACGAAGACCGGTGGCGGGGCAGGGGCTCCACACCGGTTTTCTTTTGGGGTGGGAGAAGTTTTCCACAGTGTGGAAACATTCTTTCCATTGTGTGGAAAAATGGCGAAAAAGTTTTCCATTGTGTGGAAAACGCGACTATCACTTATAATTATAAGTGATAGCTCGGGGTGGGGGGTGATGAGCGGCGGGCCAGCGCGGAGGGGATCAGGGAATCCGGCGGAGGAGGGCGAGAGTTTCCATGTGGTAGGTGTGGGGGAAGAGGTCGAAGGGTTCGATGGCTTCGAGGGTGTAGGGGGCGGTTTGGAGGAAAATCTTGAGGTCGCGGGCGAGGGTGGAGGGGTTGCAGGAGACGTAGAGAATGGTGTCGGGGGTGAGTTTCGTGATCCAGGCGATGGCGTCGGGGGAGAGGCCGGGGCGCGGGGGGTCGACGACGACGAGATCGACTTTTTCGGGGATGCCGGGGGGAAGGGCGTCGTTGACGTCGGCGGCGATCATGTCGACGTTGGTGATGCCGTTGAGGGCGAGGTTTTCCTTGGCGGCTTCGACGGAAGGGACGAAGTTTTCGGCGCCGATGACGCGGTCGGCGATGGAGGCGAGGTGAAGGGCGATGGGGCCGGTGCCGGCAAAGAGGTCGAGGGCGGTTTGGGGGCGTCCGTGGAGGGTGGCGAGTTCGCGTACTCGGGTGAAGAGTTTTTCGGCCTGGGCGGTGTTGCTTTGGAAGAAGGTGTCGGGGCCGATACGGAAGCGGAGGCCATTGAGGGTTTCTTCGATGAAGCCGGGGCCTTTGAGGAGGGCGCGTTTTTCGGGGCGGGGAGAGCCGTAGATGTTGGTGTCGATGGAGTAGCAAATCGTGTCGGCCAGATCGTTCAGATCGGCGAGGAGGCGGGCGGCGAAATCCTCATCGGGGGTGGTGGTGACGAGTTCGACCATGCGCTGGCGGGTGTTGCGGGCTTCGCGGATGGTGAGGGTGCGCAGACCGGGGGTTTTCTTGATTTCGTGGAAGGCGGGGATTTCCATTTCGCGGGCGATGGAAGCAACACGGCGCAGGATTTCGCGGGATCCATCGGACTGGAGGAGGCATTGATCGGCGGGGACGATGTGGATGAAGCTGCCGCGGCGGTGGAGGCCAAGGCGCAGTTCGCCTTCGAGGGTGGAGCCGAAGGTGAAGACCATTTTGTTGCGGTAATCGGTGGTCTGTTCGGCGGGGACGAGGTCGCGGACGAGTTCCTGGGCGCCGGGGATGCCGTAGAGGGCTTCGATGAGGACTTCTTTTTTGAAGCGAAGTTGGGCGGGATAGGCGCAGTGGCGGGAGGTGCAACCGCCGCAATCGCCGGTCCAGGGGCAGTCGGAGGGGACGCGGTCGGGGGAGGCTTCGAGGATTTCGATGGCGCGACCGAAGGCGAATTTCTTTTTCTTTTTGTAGATTCGGGCGCGGACGGTTTCGTTGGGAAGGGCGTCGTCGACAAAAACGACAAAACGGTCGTCGCGGGCAAGGGCTTGGCCGCCGTAGACCATTTTTTCGGTGCGGACGGTAAGTTCCTGGGGAGTTCGGGGAGGTTTCATAGGGGGGGATTTCAATGTCCAATAATCAATGATCAATATCCAATGTTCAAGTGAACAGCCGGGGAAACCGTGAACCTCTTCAAGCGTGAACCGTGAACCTTATTGCCTCATCTCTCGGGAGGCTTCGCGTTCGTCGGTTTTGCGTCGGAGGGTTTCGCGTTTGTCGAAGAGGAGTTTGCCTTTGCCGAGGCCGAGTTCGATTTTGATTTTGCCGCGGGCGAGATAGAGCTTGAGGGGGATGAGGGTGTGGCCTTTGACCTGGAGGACGCCATGGAGGCGGTCGAGCTCGCGCCGGTGCATCAGCACTTTCTTGGGGCGGTCGGGCTCGTGGGTGGTGAAGCCGGACTTGGCGGCCAGGTAGGGCTGGATGCGCATGCCGGAGATGAACAGTTCGCCTTTGTCGAAGGAGGCATATGCCTCGTTCAGGCTGACCTGGCTGGCGCGGCAGCTTTTGACTTCGCCGCCGGTAAGGGAAAGGCCCGCTTCCCAGGATTCCAGGATGTGGAATTCATGGCGGGCCTTGCGGTTGGTGGCCAGCGTCCCCTTGCCGGCCTCTTCCCGTGCGGTCATGGCGATGGGGCGCGGGCGCGGTTAGAGCGCCAGCAGGGAGGAGCGGCCGATTTCGGCCTTGGGGGTCGGCAGGGCGCCCAGCTCGGCCGAGAGCTTGCCGTTTGCGATTTCCTTGAGGGCCAGATCCATGTGGTCCATGTCCGGGGTGTCGGGCTTGATGAGGGGGCGGGCGCCGGCATTGAGCTGGCGGACGCGCTTCGAGACCACATTGACCAGCAGCGGGATGTTGGGCATCCGCTCTTTAGCTTTTTCCAAATACGTTGCGTTCATGTGGAGCCTCCAAAAATAGACCGGGAACGAATCAAAGCGGCGCAATATAGGGTGGGCGGCGGGGAGAGTCAATGACGAATTGAGGGCGGGAGACTTCTTGCCAGCGGGGGAGGAGAGGCGTATAAGGGTCGGGAAATAGTTCTTTTTTGATTGGAAGAAAGGCGAGGGATACGAGTGGCGAAAGCGATCGAACAATTATTGGTCTTGCAGGCGTGCGACCAAGAGATCCGGCGTTTGCGTAGGGAAATGGAAGACATTCCGTTGCGGAAGCAGCAGATCGAGTCGCGGTTGAGCGCCCACAAGGAGGGTTTCACCCAGGCGGAACACGCGTTGCTGGAGGCGCAGTCGCGCATCAAGCATCTGGAGGGCGAGATCGAGGCCGCCCGCCAGCACATCAAGAAATTCCGGGACCAGCAGCTCCAAATCAAGAGCAACGATGGCTACAAGGCCCTTGAAAAAGAAGTGGCCATGGCCCAGTCGGGCATCCGCAAGCTGGAAGACCAGGAGCTGGAGGCGATGGAGGCCGTCGAGAAGGCCCGCGCCGAAGTGACGGTCCGCCGGGAAGCTCTCTCCAAGGAACAGGTGCGGGTGGCGGAGGAAGTCAAGGCGTTCATGGACCGCAGCACGGGGATTGGCGGGGAGTTGGCGGTCAAGGAAGAGGAACGGAAAGCCTTGGCGGCGGCGGTGGAGCCGGTGTGGCTGTCTCGCTACGAGCGGCTTTTTGCCAAGCAACGCGATGCGGCGATTGCCTTGGTGGAACACGGCACGTGCGGCAGTTGCCACATGAAGCTTTCTCCTTCGCAGATCGTGGATTCGCGAAAGGCCGACACGCTTACGCTGTGCGATTTTTGCGGACGGATGCTGTATCTTAACCTTTAAGGCGGAGAATTCCGCCCCCATTTCAAGTTCTTTGACAGCCGGGGCTCCGGACGCCGATCGCCGGCGGGGTGCGCAAGCACGTCCGCCGGAGGAAAGTCCGGACTCCACAGGGCAGGGTGTCCGTGTTGGCAACGATGCGGAATTCCTTTGGCAAACGAAGGAAAAGGAAAGTGCCACAGAAACGAAACCGCCCGTGCGCGCCGCAAGGCGGGCACGGGCAAGGGTGAAACGGCGGTGCAAGAGACCACCGTGCGGGATCGAGAGGTTCCGTGCAAGGCAAACCCCACCCGGAGCAAGATCAAATAGGGAACTGCAGGGGCGGCCCGTCCCGAGGCGCGGCAACGTGCGGCGGTTCCGGGTTGATCGCATAGACAAATGATCGGACCCGCGCAAGCGGGCGACAGAATCCGGCTTATTACGCCCGGAGTTCCGGCTGTCAAAAACCGTTTGGAAACAGGTGCAGATGTCGATGACCAGGACAATGGTTTGGAAGAGGATGGCGCTGGCTTTGCTGGCGCTTTCGGCGTTCATGGCGTTGCGCATGGCGCTGGACCTGCGCGGGCCGGGGATGCCGGATGCCGTGGCGGTTGGCGGGAGTGTTGAAACGGAAGCGCCGTTCCGCTGGCTGCCGCCGGATGCGGCGGTGTGGAAGATGTTCCGTTCGGGCGAGCCAGTGGCGGTGCCATCGGCGGAAGGAGGGCTCGCGGCCCGCTATCGCCTGGCAGGCGTGTTCCTGATGCTGTCGGACGCGGGGCGTTCCGGCTCCGAGCACCGGTGCGCTATTCTCGATGATACGCAATCCAAGGCCCAGCACTTGGTG
This sequence comes from uncultured Verrucomicrobiota bacterium, assembly GCA_964397035.1. Classification (GTDB taxonomy): domain Bacteria; phylum Verrucomicrobiota; class Kiritimatiellia; order CAIQIC01; family Lenti-01; genus Lenti-01. The sequence goes on along the minus strand of CAYNHA010000015.1, from coordinate 1,683 downwards.
TCCGAAGGGGAATGGATGGAGCAGGTTCGCGTGGTGCGGGTGGAGAACGATCATGTGGTCCTCACCGATGGATCGCACGAGGAGATGGTGTTTCTGGCGGCCGGCACCTTGCCGGGGCAGGAAAAAGCCGAGGCTGGGGCTCCCGCGGTGGAACAAGCGAAGATCCTGGAAACCAACCGGTTTGGAAACCGGATTGGCGAGACGCGCTGGGAATTCAACCGGCAGGCGATCCTGGATTATTATCAGGAGATGATGGACAACCCCGAGCGGCTGGCTTCGCTCTTCATGGCCATGGAGGCGGACCGCGACGAGGCCGGCAAGGTGGCGGGCTACCGGGTGAACATGGACGTGGGAGAAAAGGAATTCTATACACAGGTGGGATTGCAGCAGGGCGATGTGGTGCGGAAGGTGAACTCCATGCGCATGACCAGCCAGCGCCGCGCGGAATATTTCATCGGCGAATTTGTCCAGAATCGCCTGGGGGCCGTGGTGATCGATGTCGAACGCAACGGCGAGGAAAAGAAGCTGATCTACCTGATCAAGTAGGGGAGGTCCAGAGCGCAAACAGGGTTTTGCGGCAGTGGGGGCTTTGGCAGCGGCAGGGGTGGCGGCGCTTCTCGGCGGCCGTGGGGGGGCGCTCCAGCGTGAGGGAATAGTCGTAGGTGATTTCCTCGCCGGGGGCGATGGGGCGGATGGATTCAATGTAGATTCGGCCGCGCTGCAGAACGGCCTCGCTGTTGGGCTCGCAGGAGTGGTTGATGAAGCGGGCCTCGTTGCCTTCGGTGAAGGGGTCGATCACCTTGTCGTTTCCCACGTCGAACAGGAATGCATAGTGGTCGGCGTGGCCTTCGAATTCGGACCACTTGCGGCGCTTGCCCTTGTATTCGATGAGGCGGGTTCCCTTGGGGATTTTGCGGAGGGCAAAGGTGCCCTTTCCTTCGATGGGCGAGGTTCGTACTTCAATCAGGGGTGTGGACATGGCGCGGGAAACTACGCGAGGCGTCGGCGGGAGTCAACCCATCCGGTGAGCCACGGATGCGCACCGATGGACATGGATCGGAAAATGGCGGGGTCCTGAACGCCCTGTGGAATGCGCAGCCCGTCTGATCAATTCTTGCGATCATGGCTTGACCTTCCGCATTCTGCTCATGCGGACAGGGGCGTGTCCATGGTGTTCGGAATGGATATTTGCGAAGGGCGGTGGCGATGAAAACATTAATTCATAGGATTGACCCCTTTGCTGACCCCGTCGGCTTCGAAAAAATGGGCTGAAAAAAAGGTTGCGCGGGTCGGGGCATGTGATAGATTCCCCCCGTCCTGTGAAAAGGGCGAGCGTAGCTCAGTGGTAGAGCGCCACCTTGCCAAGGTGGCTGTCGTGGGTTCAACTCCCATCGCTCGCTCCATTTTTTTGCCCTGATTTTATTGGGTGAAATCGCCTTATTTTCCTAACTTTTCGGGTCCCCTCGCAATCCGCATCCCTTTGCCGATAAGTGCACATTTGGGCACATTAAGGAAGGCATTTTGTCAAAAATTGTCAAAACTTCAGCGGGACGTAATTGATGCATGTCCGGGTAGACTACGGGCACCTGTACCGGGATGTGTCTGCATCGCGTGTGCATATGGTGTCCTTTATGAGGGGGCGCATCCGCATGGCCAACGCAACGATATCCGCAACAGACAATT
>CAYNHA010000014.1:0-51805 GCA_964397035.1 uncultured Verrucomicrobiota bacterium | reverse complement strand
AGCAGCCACGCCGCGATGCCCCGATCCCGGGTGCGTGCAATCAAGGCGGCTATCCCCGCCAGGGCCATGAACAGTCCAGGCCCGGTGAAAATGGCCATCAAATAGTCGCCATTGAAGGCGTTGGGGCCGGCCAGAAGGGATAACCATTGGGGGTGCCGGATGGCCTGCAAGGCGAATTCCGCAAGGTGTTGAATGTGGCCGTCGACCGTCAACCGCGGGCGCAGATAGCCGACGAAGAGTGCGAAGGCGAAGAGAGCAACGGAAAGAAGGATGCGGATGGCCCATACAAGCGAGGGTTTGGGTTGCCGAGGGAACAGATAAGCCATTCCCCACGCCACCCCGCCGAGTGCCAGCACCATGGCCAGCAACGGGAAGACCAGGCCGGGCAGAGGGCGATAGCAGGGAGCCACAACCGTCATGTGAACGGCGGCGTGGATGCCAACGGCGGCGAGGGCGAGAAGAAAAGCGGTCAACATACGGCGGTTTTCGCGCGCCGGATTCAGGGCGATCGCGAGAAGAATCAAGGGAGCCAGAAATAGAACGGCATCGTAGCGGGTGAAGAAGGCCAATCCGAAGAGGAATCCGGAAAGCGCAGCGGGCAACAGGTTTCGTGGATTCCGGAAGGAATGGATCAGGATGCCGGAAGCGGCCAGCAGGAGGATTTGTCCAAGGATTTCGGCCGTGCCAAATCTGGCCTGCCACACCTGGGCCGGATTGACGGCCAGGAGCAGCGAGGCGGCAAGCCCCCAGCGGGGGCCGAGGATTTTGGAGGCAAACCAGAACATCAGCAGGATAGTCACCACGTTTAGGAGTGGATTGAGCAGCAGGGCGCCCCGAATGCCGCCGATGGAATAGACCACAGCCATCAACGATGGATATAGATGCATGAACTGGGGCGACAATCGTTCGTTTGGAAGGGGAAACATGCCGGGAAACGGATGCTTCCAGCCTGCGATTTCCACGACAAGATCGGGGCGCAATTCGGCGGGCAGTTGGGCGATGTCTTCGGCCGGAATTTGCAGCGAGCCATGGTCGGCGATGGCTGCTGCGGTGTGCAGATAGACGCCGGGATCCCATCCGCCCAGCAGCATTTCACCCGGAGGCAGGGTCATGGCCAGAGAACTTCCCGCCAAGAGAATCGCGGCCAGCCAGGCGGCTTTCTCGGCCCTGTCCGGCGGTTGGGCCCGCCGATATACCCACCGCGCGGCGACCATGCCGGAGACGATGGCCAGTATAACGCAGGGGATCCAGCGGAAGAGGCCCAGCTCTGCCATCACCAGCGCGGAATAGGCTGCGCCGACAATGGCGGCCAAGCCGCCGGCCATGCCGGCGGCACCTCGGCGCCACATTGTCGGGACTTGCTCCATGAAAGTTGGTTTCGCTTGATTAAAACCGCAATACGAAGCAGGCGGCAAGAATATACCGATTCGATGAAATTCTTCTCGTTTGTCTTGGAAGGGAGTATTCGGTAGGATGGCCAAAGCGAATTCAAAGAATAGTTCAACGGACAGGACCAGATATGACCGGAATCAGTCGGAAAGTCGCATGGATGATGGGTTTTCTTGCCGGGTGTCCGATGTTTTCGTTAGGAGCGGTTTCCATGGAGCCCTCAATGGGGGCAAGCACAAAGCCGCTGGAAGCACTGGAGGTGGCAAAGGCAAAATCGCTGGCGTTGGCGGGGCAGGCGAAGATTGGGGAATGGGTTCGGTTGGATGCCCCAACGGATGGCGAATATGTGGCGGCGGATGGCGAAGGGCAGGCGAAGGGGGTGCGGACGATCGGCATGGTTCGAGAGTTGCCAACGCCGTTTGGAGTTGGCAAGGCCAAACAATCGGCATGGTCCGTTGCACCGGATGGCACCAAGGTGTGGGCCCTTGCCATCGAGTCGCCGACGGCCACCGGGATTCGCCTGGGACTGGATGGCGTGGTTCTTCCCGAAGGGGGAACCCTCCGGGTGTCGAGTTTCCTTCATCCGGATCAAACGGTTGGACCGTATGGCCGTGAGGCGCTTGTGGAGGGTGAGCGGTTGTGGACGGAGACGGTGTTTGACCAGGCGGTGGTGTTGGAATGCCAGGTTCCGGCCTTTGCGGATGAATCCGTCTTTTCGTTTTCCATTTCCAAGATTGCGCATCTCTATGTCACCTTCGAGAACCTGGTTGTCGCCAAAGAAGGGAATTGCCACAACGATATCACGTGCGCGGATGCCAATTGGCGCAGCACGGGAAACAGCGTGGCTGGCATTGGAACCATCGGGGATAGTGGCGTGCTGTGGTGCACGGGAACGTTGTTGAACGACGTGGCGCAGGACCACATCGACTATTTCCTGACAGCGAACCATTGCGTGGGAGATCAAACCGAAGCGTCGACAACGGAGTACTACTGGTTCTATCAAACGTCCACCTGCAATGGCACACCGCCCAATCCCGCGAGTGTTTCCCGCACGGGGCAGGGGGCGGATTATCTGCAAGGCCGGACCCGACTCCAAGCCAATGATTTTGCATTTTTGAAATTGCGCCAGGCAACGCCCGGCGGGGTCACCTATTCGGGCTGGACGGCGAGCCATCCGGGTAGCGGGGCGGCGGTGAAGGGAATCCACCATCCGGATGGAAGCTACAAGCGCATCAGCCATGGGGCGCTTACAAGCGAAACAGCCAATTACTGGACCATGCGCTGGTCGTCGGGCGTCACGGAGCCCGGGAGCAGCGGAAGCCCGCTCTTCAATTCTTCGCGGCAGGTGATTGGTCAACTTTGGGGAGGAAGCTCTTCCTGCGACGATCTATCGGGAACCGACGATTACGGCCGATTCAGTGTCACGTTTCCGTTGATTTCCAAGTGGCTCAGCCCATGGGATTCGGGCTATCAGGATATTGGAAGCGGATGGAGGCGGCTGTCCTGGCTTGGTGACTATGTGCCGATGGGCTCCGCCGGGTGGATTTGGCACAACAAGCACAAGTTCTGGTTTGCTTCGGCGAATTCCATTCCAAGCAGCATCTGGTTTTACACGCAGGACATGGGCTGGCTGTGGACGAGCAGCGAGACCTATCCGTACTTGTACCGAAGTTCTCCGGCGGGCTGGCTGTGGTACAACGGATCGACCAACCCGCGCTGGTTCCGGAACATGACCACCGGTGCATGGGAAAGCCGTCCGTAGGCAGGACCGGGGCGAACTCATGGAGCGTTCGGTGTGAAGCGTTTTTTCTTGGTGAAATGCTTTTGATTTGATTCGGGGTGAATTTTTGATAGCCTGAAACCCGTCGGCTGAACGTTGGTCTTCAATGGAATGGCAAGAAAGGGTAGGGCATGTCTATATCGGAGAAGAATGTGGCAACGAAAACCGGGGGGGGCGCGTTGTCCTCGCTGGCGGGAAAGTATCTGACCTTCAAGCTCGATGCCGAGGAATTCGGCCTTGAAATCCTGAAGGTGCAAGAAATCATCAAGATGATGGACATCACGCGGGTGCCACGGACGCCTGCATTTGTGAGGGGGGTCATCAACCTGCGCGGGAAGGTGATTCCGGTGGTGGATTTGCGCCTGAAGTTCGAAATGGATCGGCGCGAGGGCACGGACAAGACCTGCATCATTGTAGTCACCGTGCACCGGGGAAGCGGGTCTGTCATCATGGGAATCATTGTCGACGAAGTGTCCGAGGTGCTGGATGTGGCGGGAGCGAGCATCGAGCCGGCGCCGGAGTTCGGGACCGCGGTGGACACCTCGTTCATCCTGGGCATGGGCAAGGTGGGCGACCGTGTAGTGACGTTGATGGATGTGGACAAGGTGCTGACAGGCGAAGAGGTGGCTACCGTCACGACGATGGGGTAGGTGGGGGGGGAATGTTCTTCCCAGGTTCTGGAGCAGCAAAACGATCGATTATAGTAAAGGGATATTTGAAATGAATTCGAATTGGACCATTGGAAAGAAACTGATTGCAGGATTTTTGACCATCATTGTGATTGCCATCGCCATCGGAGCCGTTGCTGTCTACAGCATGAGCGGAGTGGCTCGCGTGGCCAACGTGATGGATAAACAGTATGTGCCGGCCGCCACGGTGGCCAACAGCGTGGAACGGATGGCGTTGGCGACTCGTCTTTCCGCCTTGTACTACACGTTCATTAGCACGGACGAGAAGCTGGGAGCTTATCGGAAAAACATGGACGCGGTTCATGAAAATTTGAAGTCCGCAACCCGTTTGGCCGAATCTGAAAACATCGACTGGCTAAGAGACAATGCGAGAATCGCAACGAGTTCCGCCACGGAATACGACCAGTTGTCCCAAGTCATGGTTGACTCGATTGCGGCGATGCGCAAGGAGGAAAGCACATCGCTGGTCAATGCCAAAACCTTCATGGACGCTTGTGCAACCTATATCGAGGCCAAGGAAAAGCAGATTCAGGAATTGGGGAAGAATCCCGATGCCAAGGCTAGCGCCGTGATTGAGTTGAACAAGCAAGTCAAGATTGTGAACAACATCCTTGACGAGGGGAATGCCATCATCATTGGGACATGGTATGCCATTGCCAATCGCGATCCGGAACATTTCCTGGCCACTCAAAAACGGTTTGCGACAGTTGAAAAACATTTGGCGGATTTGGGTGCCCTGACCGATGATTCCAAGGACAAAGAGCTGATCCGCCAGAATGCCGCCGCTGGTAAGGCCTATTCAGACAATATGGACCGTTTTCTTGTGGCGTGGAATCAACGGGAGAGCGTGCTGAAGAAGTGGGCCGAATTGGGTGTCAAGGTGACGGAAGCTGCACAGGAGACGGCAGGCGTTGCCATGAAAGAGACGACGACAGGTGCGGCGGCGGCGGCCTCTTCCCTGCAGAGGGCGATCTATGTGGTAGTGATCGGCCTGGCGAGTGGCGCTCTTCTGGGGTTTCTGGTGGCCATCCTCCTTACTCGTAGCATCAATAAAGCCTTGAAGAAACTGGCGGATGCGTTGAGTAGTGGAGCGGAGCAAGTGACTTCGGCTTCGGGCCAGGTGTCGTGCGCGAGCCAGCAGTTGGCGCAGGGGGCCAGCGAGCAGGCGTCGAGCCTGGAAGAGAGCAGCGCGGCGTTGCAGGAAATGGCCTCGATGACGCGCCAGAATGCCGACAATGCGGGCAAGGCGGATGTGTTGATGGGCACGACCAAGAAGGTGGTGGGGGATGGGGCCAAAGCCGTGGATCAGGTTTCGGGAGCCATTGGTTTGATCAAGAATTCGGCGCGCGAGACGGCAAAGATCATCAAGACCATCGATGAGATCGCGTTCCAGACGAACCTGCTGGCGCTGAATGCCGCGGTGGAAGCGGCACGCGCGGGCGAAGCGGGCAAGGGCTTTGCGGTGGTGGCCGAAGAAGTACGCAACCTGGCGCGGCGGGCGGCGGATGCGGCCAAGACGACGTCGGAGCTGATCGAGACCTCGCAGAAGAACGCCGACATGAGTGTGACGATGGTGGAGAACTTGACCAAGACGTTTGTTGGGATCGAAGAAAGCTCGGGCAAGGTGGCGACGCTGGTCAGCGAAATCGCGGCGGCTTCGAAGGAGCAGGCGCAGGGCATCGAGCAGGTCAACACGGGCGTGGCGGAGATGGACAAGGTGGTGCAGCAGAACGCGGCCAATGCCGAGGAAAGCGCCAGCGCTTCCGAAGAGCTTTCCAGCCAGGCGGTTGAGCTCAAGCTGATGGTGGAGGAGCTGATGGCTTTGGTTGGAGGGAGTGCCTCCAAGGCGGCGGAAGGATCGGTTCGGCCAGTGGCCCGTAAGCATGCCACATTGGCTGCCCCTCACGCGCCTGCGGTGCATCCGGCTTCTGCCAAGGCCGCCCCGAAACAGTTGGCCTCCAAGGCGCCGGCCAAGGTGGCGCATCCGGAGGAAGTGATTCCCCTGGATGATGACGAACTGAACAAATTCTAGCTTTGGGCTTGAGCAGGATATCCATGGCCTGCATCGGCACAAGATGCAGGCCGTGGTGCGTGGTTGCGCGGAGTCGGTGAAAGAGCGGGTTCGGGTTGGAGAAAAGCAGGAGGAGTGCGATGAAGACGTCATGGACTCTCGGTAGGAAGCTGGTTTGCATTTGTCTTGGCCTGGTGGTGGTTCCACTCCTTTTGATGGGGGGGCTTTCCCTGCGATCCCTGGTGTCCTTTGGTGGCGATGTGACGGAAATGACGGGGAGCCGTTTGTCTGCGGATGCGGAGCGGATGCTGATGGCGGGGGTGCGCCGGGATCGCGATGAGGTGGCGGGATTTGTCCGGATGATCGAATCGGACGCGTTGAAAATCGCCAACTCCGGCACGATGGTTTCATATCTGGAGGCGGTGTCGGGACAAAGCGAAATCTGGAACCGTTTCACGCGTGAATTCTGCAATGAGATGCTGAACAGCTTTGTGGGGTTGGCCAAAGTGCAGAACGAGGCCAGCGAGAGGGCTCTCAAGGCGGCTCTGTCGGTGGCCGACATGACCCGGCAGGGGCTGGGAGAGTTCCAGAATGTGCAAGAATCGAAGGTGGAATGGAAGGCCATCAACCAGCTTTCGAAAGAGTCCAGCGTGGTGAGCCTGCCCGCGGTTCAACTGGGTTCCACGGCGATTCCACGGAACGAGGACGTGGAGAAGCCGACTCCTCTGGTGGATGAGATTGTCCGGCGGGCGGGGGGGGCGGCCACGCTTTTCCAACGGATGAACGAAGCCGGCGACATGCTGCGGGTGGCCACCACCGTGGTGGGGGCCGATGGCAAGCGTGCGGTGGGAACCTATATCCCGGTGATCCAGCCGGATGGCAAGCCCAACCCCGTGCTGGCCGAAGTGCTGAAAGGGGAAACCTATGTCGGGCGCGCCTATGTGGTGGATCAATGGTATTTGACCGCCTATTTGCCTGTTCGGGACGGGAATGGAAGCATCGGTGGGATGTTGTTTGTCGGGCTAAAGGAAAGCGAATTGAACGCCCGGCTGATTCGGGCGATTCTGGATACGAAAATCGGCCAGACGGGCTATGCGTTTGTCATGAATTCCAAGAGCGACCTCCTGGTCCACCCGAAGGCCGACTGGGTTGGGAAAAATGTGTTGGCTGATCTGAAGGTTGCGGTTTTTCAGGAAGCCTTGGATCGCCGGAAAGAGGGGGAATTCGGATGGCTGGAATATCGCCATCCGAATGGGCAGATGAAATTCATGGCCTATACCTATTTCCCCCAGTGGGACTGGATCCTTTGCGCGAGCGGGGATTTTGCGGAATTGGCCCGCGGCGCGGATGCGACGTTGGCGCTGCTGCAACGGGATCTGCTTCACCTTAGCCGCATGGCCAAGGTCCTGACGCCCTCCGGCGAAAAGGCGGCCTATCCCCAGGTGCGCTATCTTGATGCCGACGGGAATGAGGTGGTGGCGGCCATTGGCGGAAAGCTCCGGGCCGATGGCGAACTGCAAAGCCGCAAGGGCGTGGATTGGTTCCAGGCGGCGCTGAAGTTGACGCCCGGCTCGGTGTACGTCACGCCGGTGCAGTTGGCGGGGAACACGGGACTGCCGGAAATCCGGGTGTGTGCGCCGGTCTTCTTGAACGAGGTCTTGCGCGGCGTGGTGGTGATCAATGCCGACTGGAATCTGGTGAAGGACTTGCTTTCGGACAGCTCCTATGGCCAGACGGGCTATGCCTATGTTCTCAACGACAAGGGCATCGTCTTGGTCCATCCGAAGTTTTCGTTGAAGGACGGCGTTGATTCGACCGATTCGAAATTCGGCGCCCTTGCGCAACTGGTCAAGAACAAGATGCTGAACGGCATGGAGGGGCTTGACTCGTACGACTTTGAAGGCGTGGCGCGCTATGTGGCCTATACGCCGCTGGTGCTGGGAGAAAACCGATATGTGATGGCGGCGGTCGCTCCGAAGGATGAAGTGCTGACCATCGCGAGGGAGGTGAATGCCAAGGCCAGCCAGGACATTCGATCCCTGAAGATCACCTTGGTGCTGACGGTGGTGGTGCTGGGCGTGATCGGGGCGCTGGTGGCGGTTTTGTTCAGTGCGCAGTTGAACCGCGCCTTGAAGCGGTTGGCCGATGCGCTGGGCGTTGGTGCCCGGCAGGTGACAGCGGCTTCCGGGCAGGTATCGAGCGCGAGCCAGCAACTGGCGGAAGGGGCCAGCCAGCAGGCTTCGAGCCTGGAGGAGAGCAGCGCGGCCTTGCAGGAAATGGCCGCCATGACCCGGCAAAACGCCGACCACTCGAACACGGCGGATGCATTGATGGGCGAGACCAAGAAGGTGGTGGACGAAGGGGCCAGGGCGGTGGAGCAGGTTTCGGGGGCCATCACGCAGATCAAGGATTCGGCACGAGAAATGGCGAAGATCATCAAGACGATCGACGAGATTTCCTTCCAGACGAATCTGCTGGCGTTGAATGCGGCGGTGGAGGCGGCGAGGGCGGGAGAAGCCGGCAAGGGGTTTGCCGTGGTTGCCGAAGAGGTCCGAAATCTGGCGCGGCGTGCGGCGGATGCGGCGAAGAACACGTCGGAACTCATCGAAACCTCCCAGAAGCAGGCCGACACCAGCGTGGGCATGGTGGAGCACTTGAGCCATACCTTCCAAGGCATACAGGAAAGCTCAGGCAAGGTGGCGACGCTCATCAGCGAAATTGCCTCCGCGTCGAAGGAGCAGGCGCAAGGCATTGAACAGGTCAATACGGGCGTGGCCGAGATGGACAAGGTGGTGCAGCAAAATGCCGCCAATGCCGAGGAAAGCGCGAGCGCATCGGAGCAGTTGTCCAGCCAGGCCGTTGAACTGAACACCATTGTGAACGAGCTGCTGGGCATGGTGGGAGGCGCAAGCGTCCAGGTGAAGGAAAAAGAGCCGCCCGCTTTGGGACCGGCGGCTTCGCGAAAGCAATTGGCGGCCAAGAATCGGTGACGCATCTGATTGCGGCATAGACTGCTGGAAAAAGTTTTCCATAGTGTGGAAAACTTTTTTCCACAGTGTGGAAAAACCGGAATTGGGTTGTTTGGCGCCGTTGCCGAAAAATCAAATGTTTGACGGATTCAGCGGGGTGGTGGTAGTTTTTGAACGCTTTCGCGCCAAAAGGTTTTCCTTCGGCGGGACGCGAGGAGGTAAAACGGTTCAATGGCCGCTTTTCTGACAACTTGGATCTATGCATTTATTGTGTATTTGTTGCTCACCGCAGGTTCGGGTGATGTTCTCGGGCTGTGGGCAGGCGCCGAGATCAAGCTGGGCGTCGGCATTGGAGTGCTGGCGGCGTTGCTGTCGTTTCCGTACTTCGGACGCGAGGTCCAGTTCCGTTCGCTGAATCCGTTGCATTGGCTGAAGCTGGCGGGATATGCGTGTGGCGCTTTCTTCGTGGAAATGGCGAAGGCGAACGTGGACGTGGCGAAACGGGTGATCACGGGCGACATCCGCACGGGCATCGTGGAAGTCGAGACGGGGATGAAGACGGACCGGGGGCTGGTGATGCTGGCGAATTCCATCACGCTGACTCCGGGGACGCTGACGGTGGACGTGGATACCGCCACGCGGCGTTTGTTTGTCCACATGTTGCAGGTGCCCGAGGGGATGGAGAGTCGGCAAACCATCGAGGCCAAGGAGTTGTTCGGCGTGTTTGATTGTCCATCGCTGATCCGGAGGATTGAGGAATGACCGCTTTGATGGTGTTTGCAACGGCCTGGATGGGCGTGCTGATGGTGGCGGCGCTGGTCCGGATGTTCCGGGGGCCGACGCAGCCCGACCGCGTGGTGGCGCTGGACGCGATCAACACGCTGGTGGTGGCGGCGATGATTCTGCTGAGCGCCATCAAGCACCAGACGATTTTCGTGGACGTGGCGATCGTGTATGCGCTGCTGTCCTACGTGGGCACGCTCTATATCGCCAAGGCGATCGAAAAGGGATACCGGTGAGCGCATGGTGACGTTGCTGAACATCTTGACGGCGGTTTCGGTGCTGATTGGCTTGTTTTTCAACACGATGGGGGTGATCGGCATCCTGCGCTTCCCCGACGTGTACACCCGGTTGCATGCGGATACGAAGGCGACGACCTTTGGCACCATTTTCACCTCGCTGGCGGTGGTGATCTGGGCGCTGCGGTCACTGGCGGCGACGGGCGACGGCCAATACGTGAACCTGGCGGTGCACACGGTTTTCGCGGTGGTGGTGCTGGCGCTGACCAATGCCACGGGCGCCCATGCCATCGCGCGTGCGGCGTACCACATGGGATGCAAGCCGGCGCAGGTGGTGGTGGACCGATTGGCCCAGCCCGCGACCGAGGAGCCTGCGCCCAAGGAGGAGCCGACATGAGCGGTTTGTGGGCGGTTTTGCACGGGGCCCTGCTGCTGGGCATGGTGCTGATGTCGATCCTGGTGCTGCGGGTGCGTGACCTGATGGTGGCGGCCATCGCGCTGGCGGCCTTCAGCCTGATGATGGCGCTGGAGTACTATCTGCTGCAGGCGCCGGACGTGGCGATTGCGGAGGCGGGAATCGGCGCGGGCCTGACGACGGCGATTTTCATGGTGGCGATTCGCGCGACGCGTCGCCGGGAGGACCGGGGCGAATGAAAACAATCGTGAAGTCCCTTTCATTGCTGGTGCTGGGCGCCGGATTGCTTTCCGTGGCGGCAGACTTGCCGTATGGCGAGCCGAAGAATCCGGCGATGGACGAATATTTCCTGAAGAACTCGCAGCGGGATACGGGATCGAACAACGTGGTGACGGCCATTGTGTTCGACTACCGCGGATTCGACACGCTGGGCGAGGCGACGGTTTTGTTCACGGCGGTGCTGGGGGTGGGCATGGTTTTGCGGAAGATGCGCGCGGGGGAGGAGATGGAAGATGAGTAGGATCGTCGGCTTCATCGCTTGCGTGTTCTATCCGTTCTGCCTGGTCTTCGGGCTCTACGTGGTGGCGCACGGGCATTTGACCCCGGGCGGAGGATTCCAGGGCGGCGCGGTCATGGCGACGGGCGCGGCGCTGATGATCGTCTCGGGAATGTTCACGGAAGAGGACCGCGCGCGGAAATACAAACGCTACAAATGGATCGAGGCGGCGGGTCTGCTGCTGTTCGCGGCGCTGGCGTTCGGCGGCCTTTTCCATGGCGGGACGTTTTTCCACAACTGGCTGGCGGGGACGGGCGGCTGGTTTGGCGACGCGGTGGCGCAGGGACCCAATCCGGGCAACTTGAACACCGGCGGCACGGTGCCGCTGATGAACCTGGCGGTGGGCGTGGAAGTGCTGGGGGGCATTGCCATCATCCTGATCCAGATGATTCGGGCGATGAAGGAGAACACCCATGTGGACTAACCTGTTTTCCAATCCGCCGCTGTTCGCGTCGGCGCTGATCCTGCTGATCGGGCTGTCGGTGGTGCTGAGGCGGCGGAACCTCATCAAGATGCTGATGGGGCTGACGCTGGTGGAATCGGCGGTTAATTTGTTCCTGGTGTCCGGCGGATACCGGAGCGGCGGAATCGCGCCCATCTACACGAACGCGCAGGAAGGGGTGCGGATGGTGCTGCCGACGGTGCAGGCGCTGACGCTGACGGCGATCGTGATCGGACTGGCGACAACGGCGATGATGCTGTCGTTCGTGATCATTATGTACCGGCATTACGGCACGCTGGACGTGAACAAGGCGAGGAAGCTGAGGGAATGAGTACGCTGTTTTTCCATTCGCCCGCGTTGATCGTGGCCGTTCCCTTGCTGGGAGCGTTTCTCCTGATGGTGGTGTCCTCCTGGGGCGCGAAGCACCGCGATGGCGTCTTCTTCGGCGCCGTGGCGCTGGCGGCGCTGTTTGCACTGTCGCTGGCGGCGCGGGTCCTGGGCGAGGGACCGGTGTCCTATGTGTTCGGCGTGGCTTCCCGGCTGGATGGAATCGTTCCTCCGGACAGCGGCGGGATTCCGGTGCGGATTATTTTCCACATTGATGCCATCGGCGCGATGATGCTGGTGGTGACGGCGCTGTCGTCGCTGGCGGCATCCATCTATGCGCTGCGCAGCGAGGAGATGGCCACGGGGCAGAACTACTTCTTTCCCTTGTTCCTCCTGCTGGTTGCGGGCGTCTACGGAATGGCGGCCACGGGCGACATCTTCAACTTCTTTGTGTTCCTGGAAATCGCGTCGTTGTCGGGGGCGGCGCTGACGGCGTACCGCATCGACAAGGGGCTGGCGGCGGAAGCGGGACTGAAGTACGCGGCCATCAGCACGCTGGGCGGGTTGTCGTTCCTGCTGGGCGTGGGCATTTTGCTGGCGCAGCACAACGTCCTGAACATGGCGGCACTGGCGAAGGCCATCGACGCCAGCGGCTTCACGCGGGCGAATGCCGTGGCCATGGCGCTGATGGCGGTGCCGATGGCGATGAAGTGCGGCGCGGTGCCGATGCACCACTGGGTGCCGGACACGTATTCCCGCGCGCCGTCGCCGGTGTCGGCCTTTCTGCTGGTGTCGAGTCAGGCGTGCCTGTATGGCTTGTTCCGGGTGTGCTTCACGCTGTTCGGCCTTTCGATGAATTGGGCCACGGTGGGATGGGGAATCGTGATCCTGGCGACGCTGTCGATGTTCATCGGCGTGACGATGGCCATTCCGCAGCACGACGTGAAACGGCTGATTTCGCACCACGCGGTTTCGCAGACCGGCTACATGCTGCTGGGCGCGGGCGTATGCCTGGCGGTGCTGGGCGATCCGGCGAAGGTGGCTTCCTTCGGGCGCGTGGCGCTGGCGGGCAGTCTGTTCCACATGGTGAACTATGCGCTCTACAACGGCCTGCTGTTTCTGGGCGCGGGCGCGGTGATCTATCGCACCGGCAAGCGCGACTTGAACGACATGGGAGGGTTGGGCCACGCCATGCCGTGGACGATGGTCTGCTTCGGCGTGGGCGCACTGGCCATCGCGGGCATTCCGCCGATGAGCGGGTTCGCCTCCAAGCTGGCGCTGTATGAGTCGGTGTTCAAGTTCAGCCCGTTCCTGAGCATCGTGGCGATGGTGGTGAGCCTGCTGACGCTGGCCAGCTTCGTGAAGGTTTTCCAGGCGATGTTTCTGGGGCCGCGCCGCGCCGCGTTCGCGGAGGTGCGCGAAGTGCCGTGGACCCTGCTGGTGCCGATGGCGATGCTGGCCCTCGCGACGATTTGGATCGGCGTGTATCCCGAGGTGGCGATGGACCGCCTGCTGTTGCCGGCGGCGGATGCCTTGATCCAGCGGGCGGCGTATCTGGCGCCGGGAGGTGCGATGTGAACGCAATGCTTTTTCTGGCGACGCTGCAAACCAACCACGGCGGGTGGAGCGCCCGTCCGTGGGTACTGGTGTTCGTGGCATCCGTGGGCGTGGCCCTCTGGATCCGCTCGGTCGGTCGCGGCGACACGCGCACGGGCGGCGATTCGCAGAAGCCGTTCATTTCCGGAAACGATTTGGCAAATCCCGAGGATGCGCGGGTGGCCGCTTCGCACATGTATTGGGGCTTTTTGGAAGCCTTGCGCGGATATTACAGCCGCCTGATGGAGTTCCATTCCGGGGTGCTGACGGACTACGTGATGTGGTTTTTGGTCGTATTGGCGGTGCTGATGGCCGCAGGGTGGGCATGATGAAGTTGAAATTGTCCAAGACGCTGGGCCGGTCCCTGTGGGTCTATTTTTGCAACACCGGCTCCTGCAACGGGTGCGACATCGAAAACGTCGCGCTGGTGACGCCGCGCTACGACGTGGAGCGGTTTGGAATCAAGCTCGTGGGGTCGCCACGGCACGCGGACGTGCTGGTGGTGTCGGGCCCGGTGACGCTGAAAATGGCGCCCCGCCTGAAGATGGTCTATGACCAGATGCCGGAGCCGCGCCTGGTGGTGTGCGTGGGCACCTGCGGGGTCAGCGGCGGCGCGTTCTACGACTCCTATGCGCTGGCGGGACCGGTGGGCGAGGTGGTGCCGGTGGATGTCTACGTGCCCGGTTGTCCGCCCCGTCCCGAAGCCATCGTCCACGGCATCGCCAAGGCGCTTGAAAAACTGGAGAAGTCCGAAGCATGAACGAAACCGGTAAAAAATGGGTGGACGATCCGCGATTGGCCGTCCCCGCGCAGTTGATGACTCCCGCGCAAGTGCTGGAGACGCTGACGGCGGCGGCGGGATCGCACTTCATGGATGGGCGCACGGCAGAATGGACGGAAGGCGACTCGGGCGCCCCGTACCGCCAGGTGTGGATCCGCATTGGGCGCGAGGGTTTGCGCGCCGTGGCGAAGCGGCTGACCGAAATCCATTATCCCCATTTCGTGGTGATTGCGGCGACGGATCTGGGCGAGACCATCGAGCTTCCCTATGTGTTCCGCATCTACGTGGGCGTTCTCCGTCAGGAAATTCTGGTGACGGTGACGGCGGTGCTGCCCAAGGCCGACCCCGTGGTCGACACCTTGAGCGATTTGATCCCCGGCGTGCTGCTCAGCGAGCGTGAAAAGCAGGAAATGATAGGCGTGCGGGTGGCCAATATTCCCGATGGCCGCCGGATGTTCCTGCCTGACGACTTCCCGCAGGGTGTCTATCCGTGGCGCAAGGATGAAACGGGACCGACACCGAACATGACGAAAAACCTGTGGGCCACCGGACGCGGTGAATTCGATGCAAAGGCGACGGCCCGGGCCGAGGCCGAGAAGCAGGCGGCCGAGGCTGCTGTGGCTGCGGCCACGCCGGCGGCCGGGAGCGAAGGAGCTGCGCCATGAGCAAGGTGATCACCTTCCAGACCACGGTGGGTCCGACGCATCCGGCGTTCAAGGAGCCCGTGCAGCTTTCGTTCGATTTGCGCGGCGAGCGCATCGTGAAGGCGGATTTCGCGCCGGGACAGGCGCACCGCGGCATCGAATGGATGGGCATGCGCCGCAATCCCATTCAGGTGCTGTATTTGGCGGAGCGCATTTGCGGCATCTGCGGCATCACCCATGCGCTGGCGTTTTCGCGGGCCGTGGAGCAGATCGCGCAGATCCGCGTTCCCGCCCGCGCCCACTACATCCGGTCGATCGCCTGCGAATTGGAGCGCATCCATTCGCATTTGCTGTGGGCGGGCGTGGCGGCGCACGAGCTGGGATTCGATTCGCTGTTCTACCTGACCTGGCGGGCCCGCGAGCGGGTGATGGATCTGATGGAGGATTTCGTGGGCAGCCGCGTCCACTATTCGGTGGTGCAGATCGGCGGCGTCCGCCGCAACCTGGATGCCGCCATGATCACGAAGATCGAAGAGGCGCTCTCGTTCTACGAAAGCGTCTTCGACCAGTTGCGCAAGGCGTTTCTGGAAGACTCCAGCGTGAAGATCCGTTGCCGGGACGTCGGCGTGCTGACGGCCAAGCAGGCGCTGGAACTGTGCGCGGTCGGACCGACGGCGCGGGCCTCGGGCGTGCCGGGCGACGTCCGCCAGGATCATCCCTATGCGGCGTATTCGGACGTGAAGGTGAAGGCGGTGCTGCCCGTCGACTACATGGGCGAAACCCGCGGCGACGTGTATGACCGCATCGTGACGCGCGTGTTCGAGCTGCGCCAGTCCATTGTGCTGATCCGGGAATTCCTGGTGCGGTTGCCGGAAGGCCCGACCGAAGCAGTGCCCAAGATCATGGTGCTGCTGGCCCAGCTCAAGAAGGCCAAGGGCGAGGCGGTGGGATTGCACGAGGCGCCGCGCGGCGAAGTGGCCCACTACGTGCGGATGGACGGGGCGGAAGCGCCCGTTTCGTGGAAGGTCAAGGCTTCCTCCTACAGCAACTACATGTCGTGGGTTCCCATGCTGGAGGGCGAACAGGTCGCGGACATCCCGATCATCGCGGCCTCCATCGATCCGTGCATTTCCTGCACGGACCGCGTGATGCTGGCCGGCGATGGCGGCGGCCGCGTGATGACCAAGGAAGACCTGACGCGGCTGTCGGTGGCCCGTACGCGCGAGATTCAGGCAAAGCTGAAAGGCGAGGGCTGATCCATGGCTTGGAACGTGATTCATGCGCTGCTGTGGACGGCGGGACTGTCCGTCTTCGGGATCGTGCTGGGGCTCTTCTTTTCGGGCGTGGACCGGATTCTGGTGGCAAGAATGCAGTCGCGCATTGGGCCCCCGCTGATCCAGCCGTTTCTGGACACCCTCAAGCTGCTGGTGAAGCAGGACATGGTGCCGAGCAACGCGGTGGCGGGCGTGTTCCGTTTTGCGCCGGTGCTGTCGTTGGCGGGAGCGATTACGTTGTTGTTCTACGTTCCCTTGGGAGGACTCGGCCCGCTTCCGGTCTTCGAGGGGCGAGGCGATTCCATCCTAGTTTTGTATTTGCTGCTGGTTCCGGGGCTGGCCATGGTGGTGGGTGGCTTTGCCTCGGGCAGTCCCTACGCCTCGATCGGCGCCCAGCGCGAAATGGTGACGATGCTGTCCTACGAGCTGCCCCTGGCGACCGTGGTGCTGACGTTTGCCTGGAAGCTGGCTTCGCTGGGCATCGACCAGCCGTTTTCGCTGGGGACCATGGCGGCGAATCCGATTTGGACCACGGTGGGGCCCCTGGGCGGACTGGGTGTTTTTCTGCTGCTGGGCGTGATGCTGCTGGTGGCACCGGGCGAATTGGGACGCATTCCCTTCGACTCGCCCGAAGCGGAAACGGAATTGGCGGGCGGATTGCTGGTGGAATATTCCGGCCGCAGCCTGGCATTGTTCCAGTTGGCGCTGGCGGTGAAGAGCGTGGTGTTTTGCGCGCTGATGGTGGCGTTGTTTGCGCCCTGGAACCTGAGCCAGTGGATTGCGCTGCCCGGACCTCTGGGCGCCATCGGCGATTTCCTGTTTTTCGTGGCGAAATCGGGCGTTTTCATGTTCTTCGGGGTCAGCCTGCTCCGGGCCTCGGTGGCGCGCCTGCGCATCACCGAAGTGGTGGAAGCCTATTGGAAGTGGATTGGCCTGGCCGCTCTGGCGGCGTTGCTGCTGGTGATGCT
Source organism: uncultured Verrucomicrobiota bacterium (assembly GCA_964397035.1). Taxonomy (GTDB): domain Bacteria; phylum Verrucomicrobiota; class Kiritimatiellia; order CAIQIC01; family Lenti-01; genus Lenti-01. The sequence continues at coordinate 34,945 of CAYNHA010000014.1, read as the reverse complement.
GGATGCCCGGATCTAAGAAAGAAGAGAGCACGCGATGAACTTTCCCATGGTCGGCGAACTGCTGAAGTCTCTGGTCTGCAAGCCCGCGACGAATCCCTTTCCGGCGAAGCGCTTGCCGGAGTCCATGACGGACTTCCTGAAAGCCGTGGGCGAAGGCAAGGTGCAGATGAATCCGCCGGTTCCGGTTCCGGAAACGGCGCGCTATCGGATTGTCTACGAGCGTGAGACCTGCATCGGCTGCCAGATGTGCATCAAGGTTTGTCCGGCGCATGCCATCGAGATGATTCCCGGAAAAAAGAAGATCCGTCTGTTCCGGGGCCAGTGCATCGCCTGCGGCCAATGCACGGAAGTGTGCCCCAAGAATTGCCTGAAGATGGACAACATGTTCCTGCAGGCCGACACCGACCGCTACTCCGACGCGCTGGTGGCGGAGTAGGATTTTTCTTTTGCTTTGAGCGCCCGGAGGGGCTCAAATCCATTGGTGCGGCTGTCCGGTGGCCGAGATGACGGCTTTCCAGAGTTCGCTTTCCGGGTTGACCTTTTTGCGGCTGGACACGGCGGCGGGAATGGGGACATGCACGAAAACGCCGTGCCAATAGCCAATGATGAGATCGGTTTTTCCGGCCATGGCCGCGTGCACGGCGTTCCGGGCAAAGCCATCGCACAGCCAGGCATCCTGTGAATTGGCGGGGACAGAACGGATGATGTAGGACGGGTCGATGTACTTGAGATTGACCTCGGTGGACTTCTCTTTGAAATAGGCCAGAATGCGATCCCGGAGGAAAAGGCCAATGTCCGCCTTTTTGCGGTTTCCGGACTTGTCGATTTCGTCTTCCTGCTTCATGAATTCCTGGCCTGCACCCTCGGCCACGACGATCACCGCATGGTGCCGATCGGTCATGCGCCGATGCAAGGTGGCCAGGAATCCCTTGGGGCCATCCAGATGGATGGGGACTTCGGGAACGAGAACAAAGTTGACCTCCTGGGAGGCCACCGCTGCGCCGGCCGTGATGAATCCGGAATCGCGCCCCATGAGTTTGACCAGCCCGATTCCGTTGGGAGCGCCCTTTGATTCGCAGTGCGCCCCATCCAGAATGGCACGGGCGGATTCGATGGCGCTGAAATAGCCAAACGTCATGCCGACGAATTGGATGTCGTTGTCGATGGTTTTGGGAACTCCGACAATGGAGATGGGAAGGTGGCGGCGCTTCACCTCTTCCGCAATGGCGTGAGATCCCTTCTGGGTTCCATCTCCACCCACGCAAAGGAGAATGTTGATTCCATGCTTGACAAGGAAATCCACCATTTCCTTCTCGTCCTGCTTGCCGCGCGAGGAGGAGAGGATGCTGCCACCATCCCGGTGGATGTCATCGACCATTTCGGTTGTCAATGCAACGGGAGGTTCTCCCTTGTCCGTCAGTCCCAGGAATCCGTGGCGGATGCCGAGGATTTCGCGAATGCCATAGTTGTGGTGCAGTTCTAGGAATACGGAGCGAATCACATTGTTCAGGCCGGGGCACAGTCCGCCGCAGGTGACAATGGCCGCGCGGGTGGTCTTTGGATCGAAAAACAGGTTTTGGCGCGGCCCGGCTTTTTCAAAGAAGGTCTCGTTATCCAACGCAGTCCCGGATGGGATTTCCACCTGATACCGAACGCGGGTTTCATCGGAAATGAAATTGCTGATTTCATCGCCTTCAACGGTGTTAAAGCCCAACGGGGAAGGAGTCACACAAGGGCCAAGAGAGGAAATACGGGTATCGAGAGTCGAGGACATAGATTTCTCCGGTTCAAAAGATGTGGACGACATGGTAGTGGTGTAGGAGCGACAAATGGAAGCGAAAAGAAGAAATTCCGAAGGTTCGGTGTTCTGGCTTGTGGAGAATACGTTCATACCGAATCGACGCATAGTTAATTAACTATGCGTCGATCGAGTAAAGGCTGGGAGAACGGAAGGGGGAGTGAAAGATCACATGGACTGGGAAAGCAGGCGAAGGCGGTATGAAATGGTCTGGGTGGATTGAGGCTGGACGGTCAGATCAAAATTCAAGGTGCCTTCCCTTTGCTGGCAGGGAAGCGATGACTTGACCAGATTCCACTTCATGGGAGTCGGGGGTTTCTCGATGACTTGGATGCGCGCAACCGATTTTTGCTGATTCACCAGTGTGATGGAGTATTCAGCCTGCCAAGCCCCTTCGGGAAGGGCCTGCTGCTACCCGGTCTGGCGACTGGCACGGACGGCTTCAACGGGGCCCATATCGAGCTGGAGCGTGCCCGGAAAAGGAGTGGGAAAGACGTGGCCCGACTGGAGTGGCGCACCTTGAACCGTGCCCAGAAAGATCTCCGCCTTCCCGGCGGGCAGGGGGAATCCAAGGCCAAGGGTCGGAAGATTGGCAATAAGTAGCCGACGCTGCAAGGGAATGCCGCCTGCGGGTGTAGGGGCCGGGATATTTTCCGAATCGCAAAGGTGGGTGATTTGGGCGGGTTTGCGGAGGACTTGCGCGAACGGAACTTCTGTTTGCCGATGTGCTGGGATGGGGGTTTCAATCTGGAGCGGATAGACAATGGGAATGGCCGGATCGGATGAATGCCGAGAAAGCCAGAGGTCGGAGAGCGGGGAGTCGGGATTGAGATCAAGCAACCCGAATGGCTTGGAAGGAGCCAGGCTCGATGAATCGGTGCCGACCAGCGACAGTTTTGCCTGCCGATACTCGGCCGAAGTGTCGTTTTGAATCCGCACATGCGCGACGAGATCCACCTGAACGGCATCGGTGGATTCCGTGCCGATTCCCCGCACGGTGACGCGGTAGAACGCACTCCAATTCCACCGGGGAAGGCGGTAGGTGATCGAGTGCCCCAAGCGGTGGGAGAGGGGTTCGGCCAAGTGGATTTCCAGCGAACGGGAGGAAGACGGCGTTGCGGGACTACCGGCGGGATTCCATAGAAGAACATTCCGAGGCGGTTCCGAATTTTCCGGCTCCAGCCAACGCCAGTCGCGAACGGGCCACAGGCGGCGGATGTTCCAGACCTGAAGCGTATCCAACTCGATTTGGGGCGGCGGATTCGTCCAGATGATTTGGTCGATTTCCGTTTCGCCAGACGAGGGGAAAAACTCCCGGACCCATGCCCATCCCGGACCTACGGTGAGAAGGGTGGAATCGGTTTGAGCCTGGAGCGATGGAAGAAGCGCGCTCCACAAAGAGCATGCCAGGCAGATAAACCGGCGGGGAAAAATGGAAGGCGACATCATCATCATGGGCCGAGAGAGTAGCGTGCCCACCTCCATGCCGCAAGGCGATATGCGCCCTGCGGCACGCCACAACCGGACGGTGACCGGTTATTGCTCGATGATGTGCTTGGTTTCGACGGCGATTTGGAGTTCTTCGTTGGTAGGCAGCACGAGAATGCGAAGGGGTGCGTCTTTCGTCTGAATTTCCCGCGGATCGTCGGACCGGGCGGCATTCTTGGCAGCATCGATTCGAAGTCCGAGATGGGCCAGATCCCTGCAAATTCGTTCGCGGACGGGGGCGGAGTTTTGTCCAATGCCTGCAGTGAACACGATGGCCTGGAGATTGGGCACGACCGCCATGTAGGCGCCGATGTATTTCTGGATCCGGTAGGTGAACATTTGCAGGGCGGTTTCCGCCTGCGTGTTGCCGGCGGCGGCGGCTTCGACCACCTCGCGCATATCGTTGACGCCGCAAACACCCTTGAGACCGGACTGCTTGTTGAGGGCGTTGACCATCTGGTGGATATCCATGCCGGTTTGGCCCATGATGTATTCCAGCGCGGCGGGATCAATGTCGCCGGACCGCGTGCCCATCATGAGACCTTCCAGCGGCGTGACCCCCATGGTGGTGTCCACGCATTTGCCGTTGTGGATGGCCGCCATGGAGCAGCCGTTCCCAAGATGGATGCTGATGAGGCTGGTTTGATGCAACGGCTGGCCAAGGAATTCGGCCGTCGCTTGGGCGATGAACTTGTGGGAAGTGCCATGAAAGCCGTATTTGCGAAGGCGGAATTTCGTGTACCACTCATAGGGCACGGCATAGAGAAACGCCTTGGGAGGCATGGTCTGGTGGAAGGCGGTGTCGAAGACGGCCACCTGGGGCGCGTTGGGGAAAAACTCTTCCGCCACTTCGATTCCCATCAGGTTGGGCGGATTGTGCAGGGGACCCAGAGGGAAGAATTCGCGAATGGTTTCCTTGACCTTGGGCGTGACTCGAACGGTGTCGCTATAAACCTCGCCGCAGCTCAGTACGCGGTGGCCCACGCCATGGATTTCGGCGGCGTCGCGAATCACGCCCTTCTGGGTGTCGGTCAGCAGCGCGACCAGGCGGGACATGCCTTCGTGGTGGGTGGGCAGAGGGCCTTCCTCGACGAACTTGTGCTCGCTTGAACCTTGGAAGGTCTTGTGCGTGATGCGCCCGACGGGCTCCCCGATTTTTTCGACGAGACCCGAGGCCAGAAGGGTGCAGTGGTGCACGTCCTCGATGTCCATGAGTTGATACTTGATGGAAGAACTGCCGGCGTTGATGACGAGAATTTTCATGATGGGCGTTTCATAGCATGGGTGGGAGCAAAATAAAAGAGCCGGTTCTTGAGTTCCGGCTCTGTGGTCATGTTAGGACCGAGGATTACAACGCTGCGGCATACGTGGCGCGGCGGGCATTGATGCGGGCGCGGGCGGCCTTGCGGCGACGCTTCTCGCTCGGCTTTTCGAAATGCCGTTTGGCGCGGATATCGCGCATGATCCCTTCGCGGTCCAGTTTCTTCTTCAGGCGGCGCAACGCCTTTTCGACGGATTCGCCCTTCCTGATTTTCACTTCTGTCATATTAGAAAACTCACCTGCCTTCTGTATGCAAATCCACCGCCTCGGAAGGCGGGGGCCGCCGGAACGGGAGTCCGGCGGTAAAACGCGTGGAACCTAGGGGAACCGCTGACTTATGTCAATTCAATAATCCCGGGATTTGAGCCGATTTTGTAACCGGATGAGGCATTCCCTTGTTGTGGGCCGCGTTGGTTTTGGGTAGGCTCGAAGCCCGAGATGAATGAAGTTCCCAAACAAACGCTGCCGGAGAAAACGATGAAGAAGATTCTATGGGTCTGCCTGCTGTCCTGGATGCTGGTGCTTCCGGTCCTTGCGAACGAGGAGGCGGCCGCCGATGTGGCCAAATCGCTGGAACAAATGGCCGTGGAGGCCCAGGCGACCCTGACCCAGGCGAACGTGCTGGACATTTTCGACTGGTACCGGAAGCTGAAGGAGCACGGCATGACCTACCAGCCCTCCCTGGCGGCGCCCAATGATTTGGTGGAGAAGTTGGACGAAGAGCAACTGCGCTTCTATGCAGGCGTGAAGTTGTTTGATGCGCTCTATGCGGCCACCTTCCTGAAGCGGCAGGAAGTGCTGGATTGCGTTGCGGTGATCGAGGAAATCCAGGTGAAGCTGGATCTGCGGTCCTACGCCGATTTGAACAACTACTTCCTCAAAACCCTGAAAGCCTTGGCGGATGATCCCGCCGCGGTGGACATCCAGGTGCTGATCGGGCAATTGGCGTCGGACTATGTGAACGAGCTGCCACAACTGCTGTCGAGTGCCGAGACGGCGGACTACCTGATCGACGGGCTCTACGGAACGATTCTCCAGCAGTTCATCACCAGCGGCATGGTCGGGACGTATGCAGGCGATTCCATCGAAGAGGGGTTTGAGTTGTATCCGAGCCAGCAGTTCTTCCAAACGCTGCTCCGTTTGTTTGAGGCATTTGACCGGATGGACGAGAGCATTCGCGTCAGCGGGGAAACCGTTGAAAAGGTTGATCTAGTCCGGGAGCTTTGCCGGGTGGATGAACTGGACGAGGCCGATGCCATTTCGGTGGAGGAAAGCGGAATGCTTTGGGAGGCGTTGATGCGCCGGGCGCTATTGATCCGCAGCGCCTACTTGACGCCCGGGGCGATGGGGAACTAGGCAACGGGTCTTATTTCGAGGCGGCGCGGATCTGGGCATTCCGGCCGAGGTTGCGGTAGAAGAAATAGAGGTCGTTCATGTGGTAGACGCCTTCGCCCAGCAGGGCGGGTGCATCGTAGGGGCCGAGGCCGGTGGGTTCCACGAGAAGGGCGCCGCGTTCGGCGTCCAGCGTGGCGCCGCAGAAGGACGGGACCTCGGAGGCCACGCTGCCGTTTTCGTCAAAGAACACCGCGCCGAGATTCATGCTGGCCGAGGCGGGTTCCCCGTCGGTTCGCCAGTTCAGCGGGTTGATGCCGTAGGTTTGCGGTCCCGAAAAGGGCGAGGGGGCGGCGAGGAGCGCCTCCGAATTGTAGGTCACGATCACGCCCGTATCCGTTTCGCCGTTGGCCATGCGCAGGTGCGGGAATCCGGCGATGTCTTCGGGGCGGATGGCCATTCCGATCAGATAGGCCGCCACGAAATTCGAGGTGACGGTGGCGTCGCCGAAGTCGTCCTTCATGGCGAGGAACAAATCCATGGCGCCCTGACTGTGTCCCAGCAGCACGAAGGGCCGGCCGTGGTTGTCCTGTTCCAGATAATGGCGGAAGGCCGCGCGCACGTCGTCGGCGCCGGTTCGCATGGCTTCGTAGTCGGGCGGAATTTTTCGCAGCGCCTCCATGGCCCGGTAGAATTCGAGTTGGCGGGCAAAGGGAGCGTACACGTTGGCGAAATCCGAAAACATGCAGGTTTGCTGGCGGGCGATGCGGACGGTTTTGGCGCGCAGGGTTTCGTTGGTCCAGGACATCAGCGGATGGTCCCGGTCGGCGACCACGGTGGGATAGACGTAGAACACATCGATGGGTTTGGGCGCTTCGCCGGGCGCGGGCTGCAAGACCCAGTTGGCCGGATCGGCGTAATCGGGCGGCGGGGTCTGTGCGACAGCGGCGGCCCACAGGAAGGGCAGGAGAAGCAGCGGAATCCGGATTATGGTTTTCATTGTTTTTCCTTTTCTCGTGGGGGCCGGCGGAGTTTTCCACACTGTGGAAAAAAGTTTTCCACAGTGTGGAAAACTTCCGGGCCGGCGCGGGTTATTCGTTGATGAGCCGAACCCAGCGCCGTTGGATTTCGGGGAGGAAATCGCCCATGTCGAGCATGACGTCCAGTTTGGACATGTCGCCGAGAGGGGGGAACATGGTTTCGCTGTCGCGCAGTTCGGCGGGGAGGAGGCGGATGGCCTCGGGGTTGGGCATGGCGTAGCGGATGAGCTGCATGTTGCGGCTGGATTGGGCGGGATCGAGCAGGAAGTTGAGGAAGAGGTGGGCGGCATCGGGATGGGGCGCGTCCTTCAGGAGGCAGAAATTGTCGGCAAAGAGGAGGGTTCCCTCCTTGGGGATGACGAATTTGAATTCGGGATGGTCGGCGGTGAGTTTCAGGGCCTGACCGTTCCAGGTCATGGCAACATCGGCTTCGCCGCCGAGGAGCATTTCGCTGATGAGGTTGCTTTCGTATTTCCGGAGAAGGGGCTTTTGCATTTTCAGGAAGGCGAGGGCTTCGTCCAGTTGGGCGAGGTTGGCGTCTTCGAGGCGATAGCCCAGGAGGCGTTCGGAGAGATGGAACATTTCGAGCATGTCGTTGAAGACGAGGATGCGGTCGTCGTAGCGGGCATCCCAGAGGATGCGCCAGCTATCGACGGGGCCGGGGATTTTGGCAGAATTGTAGATGAGTCCGGTGAGGCCGTAGGTGTAGGGAATGTAGTAGAGGCCGTCGGGATCGAAGGGCAGGCGCCGGAAGCGTTCATCGATGTGGCGGATGTTGGGAATGCGGCTGAAGTCGAAGGGGGCGAGCAGGTTTTGCTTGCGCATCAGCTCGACCATGTAGCCGGTGGGGACGATCAGGTCGATGCCGGGCTTGCCGATGGTGGCCTTGGCGTACAGTTCCTCGTTGTCGTTGAAGTAGGTCAGGACGACGCGGATGCCGGTTTGCCGTTCGAAATCGTCGATCACGTCGGCGGAAAGATATTCGGCCCAGTTGCCGATGACGAGTTTCTGCTGGCGGTTTTCGCCGATGAAGGAGAATACCATGAGGGCGGCGAGGGCGGCCGCCATGGCGCCGCCGAGGCGCAGTCCCCAGCGCTTGCGCTTGCCGTCCTGCTGCATCCAGTCAATGGCCACGAGGGAGACAAGGGTGAAGGCAATGAGCAGAGTGGAAACGACGTTGATGGTGGGGGTGAGGCCGAATTTCACCATCGAATAGACCTTGAGGGGCAGGGTGACGGTTTCGGGGCCGGAGGCGAAGAAGGAAATGACGAAGTCGTCGAGGCTCATGGTGAAGGCGAAGAGAAACCCGGAGAGCAGGGCCGGGGAAAGGGGCGGAAGAATGACGCAGTGGAAGGTGCGCCAGGGCGAGGCACCCAGATCGAGGCTGGCTTCTTCCTGCGAACGGTCCAGCGCCTGCACGCGGGCCAGCACCAGCAGGGCCACGAAGGGGAAGCTGAAGGTGACGTGGCCGATGATCACGGTGAGGAATCCGCGCGGCATGCCCAGCGTGACGAAGAGGACGAGCAGGGCGATGCCGAGGATGATTTCGGGGAGGACGACGGGAACATAGAGGAGACTCGCCAGCCATCGGCGGCCGCGGAAGGCGAAGCGGCCGATTGCCAGCGCCGTCATGGTGCCGAGGGCGGTGGAGACGAAGGCGTTGATGCCCGCGATGACGAGCGAGTTGCGGATGGCGAACCACAATTCGCCGTCTTTCAGCGTCACGGCGAACCACTTGAGGCTGAAGCCTTCCCAGACGGTTACTTGGCGCGAGGCGTTGAAGGAATAGACGACAAGGATCAGGAGCGGAACCAGCAGGAACAGCATGCACAGGAGGGTGGCCGCCTTGAGGAACCTGCCCTGGCCGATGCCGAGGTCGTTGCTGCGGGAGAGGTTGCCGGCCATGGGACTACCTGCCTTCTCCGGCCGAGGATTGGGTGGGGTCGTAGTAGCGCAGGTAGAGGCTGATGCCGAGCATCACGATCAGCATCAGCAAGGTCGAGAGGGCGCTGCCGAAGGGCCAGTTGCGGCCTTGCTGGAACTGGGAGGCGACGAGATTGCCAATCATCATGGTGTCGGCGTTGCCCAGAATGTCGGGGATGATGAAACACCCCAGCGTGGGAATGAAGCACAGCGTGGTGCCGGCCGCGATGCCCGGCAGGGACTGCGGTAGGATGATGTTGCGGAAGGTGGCGAGGCGGCTGGCGCCAAGGTCCATGGAGGCTTCGAGAAGCGAGACGTTCATGCGGTCGAGCGAGGTATAGATGGGTGGAATCATGAAGGGCAGGTTCCAGTAGACGAATCCGAGGATGACGGCGAAGGATGTATTCAGCAGTTGCACCGGCTCCCGGATGATGGAGAGGGCTTGCAGGGCCTGGTTCACGGGGCCGCCATCGCTGAGGAGAATGACGAACGAATAGAGGCGCACCAGCAGATTGGTCCAGAGCGGGAGGAACACCAGGAAGAGCAGCAGTTTCTGGCGCTTGGGCGGGGAGAAGGCGATGAAGTAGGCCGCGGGAAAGGCCAGCAGGAGGGTGAGCAGGGTGGAGAGGCCCGCATAGGCGAGCGAGCGCCAGAGCACCTTGAGATAGAGGGGATCGAAGGCGTGGCGGTAATGCTCCAGCGTGAACTGGGGAAGGATGGCACCCTGGGCCGTTGATTTTGCGAATCCGAAAGCCAGCACGATGCCCACCGGAATGGCAAAGAACACCACCAGCCAGAACAGGGGAGGCGAGAGAAGGATCTGGAGTTCGCCAAAGCGAAACCGCCTGGATGGAGGGGGGCTAGCCATGGAGGACAACGCCAGATCCCTGGCTCCAGATGGCCCAGACCTGCTCGTCGGGCTCCAGGGCCATCACGCGGTTTTCCATCACGAGGTAGTTCGGCACCCGGACATCGATGTGGACTCCGTTTTGCAGACGGATGCGGAGAACGGTGGAATCGCCGGTGAAGACCTGCCGCACGATTTGACCGAACAGGCCGTTTTCGTAGTCCTTGGGTTCCAGCAGGCTGATGCGCAACTGTTCGGGCCGGATTCCAAAGACCACTTCCTGCCCCGGCCGGGCATCGATTTTTCCGCGCCGCTGAATCTGGGTCTGGCCTTCGATCATGAGGCTGAAAGAGTCGGCGCCAGCCTCCACCACGCGGCTCGTGAAGAAGTTCATGGAGCCGACGAAGTCCGCCACGAAACGGGTGGTCGGGCACTGGTAGAGTTCGGACGGGGGCGCGCACTGCTCAACGCGGCCATGGTTCATGACGGCGATGCGGCTGGCCATGGAGAGGGCTTCCACCTGGTTGTGGGTGACATAGACGAACGTGATGCCCGTTTTGGCCTGGAGGTCCGCCAGTTCGAAGCGCATCTGCTCGCCGATTTTTTTGTCGAGGGCGGAAAGCGGTTCATCCAGCAGCAGCAGTTTGGGCTGGTTGATCAGGGCTCGGGCCAGCGCGACGCGCTGCTGCTGGCCGCCGGACAACTGGGAGGGCATGCGCTGTCCGTAGCCCGAAAGACCCACGGTGTAGAGAGCTTGTTCCACGCGCTCGGCGATTTCGCTGGCGGGACGTTTCCGGACGCGCAGGGCATAGGCCACGTTGTCGAAGAGGTTGTAGTGGGGAAAAAGGGCGTAGTTCTGGAAGACGGTGTTGACGTTGCGTTCGTAGGGGGGCAAGTCGGTGACATCCACGCCATCCAGGAGAATGCGGCCGCCGGTTGGCTTTTCGAAGCCGGCGACCATGCGGAGGATGGTGGTTTTGCCGCATCCGCTGGGGCCGAGCATGCAGAAGAACTCGCCGCGTTCGACGCGCATGCTGACCTCGTTCACCGCGACCGTGGCACCGTACTGTTTTGACAAGTTCTGGATTTCAAGCATGGACGTTTTCCCAACATAGGTCCGCGTTGCGGGGTTCGGCTTTCATGTATAGCCACCTTGCGAAGGACTGTCAACAGGCCGGCTCAGATCGGACTCGGCATGGGCACGGGGTGGCGCTGCGGGGGCGTGGAATCCCGTGGGGGCGAGGGTGGCCCAAAAGCGGCGGGTTTCGGCAGGGGTGAGGCGGGTCAGCGTTTCTTCGTCTTCGCTTCCATTGACCAGATACTCGTAGGCCAGATCATATTTGTAGAGCCGTCCACAGACGGGACAGCGCTTGACGTGATGCCGGTCTTTGCCGGGGACCCGCGTGTCCTCGGCTTCCTCAAGCTCTTTCGCCGCATCCGGAAGATAGGTGTTTTGTTCGTCCGCACCGAATTTCACGAAAGACGTTTCCGTGTCCCTGAGGTGGCTGCAAATTCTGCATTCCGAAACCGGCAATGGGTTTTGGGTTTCTTTCATCGCACCTTTTCCTTTGTCGTGATGTGGCCGTCATGTTTGCGTGCGGATCAGGCCATCGATCATCTGGTTCAGTTCGGGATGCCATTCCGGCGGGCATTTGACAATCACATCCATGTTGTCCTGTCCCTCCTTCCGGAAGTGCGCCATGACACAGGACGGAGCCTCGACCGGGAGAACTTTAGCCCATACGCCGAACCAGTCCGTGCCATTTTCGGTTTGCACAAGCGTGGCATCGAACAACAGAAATGCGTTGAGCACGCCCTGCTCGCCCATGTCTTGGCGGGACCAGACAATCGCGACATCGTCGGCGAGCGGGGGTGTTTGAAGAAAAACGGAGGCGATGGCGTGGAGGTGACGATAGATGAGGCGGGCATGGTCCCGCTTCTTGTAGTCGAAGCCTGGAAAGGAGGTACGCCGGAAAATCAGTTCCGCGGAATGGTCGAAATCCTTCGTTTGCGTGTTGAAATAGAGTCGATTTCCGCTCTCCATGAGAAGCTGGACAAGATGTTGCGCCGGATAGAGCCTTCCGATGCGCCCCCGGTCTTCTTCGCGGCTTATCTGAGTTCCGTTTTCGTTCCGGATCTGGGTCACCGTGACGCGGTCCCCGGTCTGCCCGATGGTTGTAATGGTTTCGGTCCAGCCGACATCCTTGTCGAATTCGGAAGTGGTGAACGAATGGCGGATGTTGGGGATTTCGGATTTCATGATGGCCTCCGCACCGGTTTGTTCAACCCGGTGCATGGGTGCCCGGGCGGATCAGGCAATCGAAGCAGGTCGGTATTTGTTCCGTTCGATCGGACTGGAGGATCCGCAGGGCGGCTCCCTTGCAGGCGGGGCAAGGTGTTTCGCTTTTGGAGAGCACGGCGCAAGCGTTGCCTGCCGGGGCGGACAGCAGGATCTCTTTGCCTTCCAGCAGGTCGGGGCGCGGGTGGCAGAACAGGAGCGTGTGTTGAGGAAGCTCTTTCACGGCGGCGATGCCGGTGCGGGCGCGAAACGGTTTTTCCACGACATGCCAGAGGGCGTCGCCTTGCCGCACGGTTTGGAATTTCACCCGAGCCTGATGAAGGCATTTCCGGAGGGCTTTGGCCATTTCGTTGTGGGGCCATTGAAGGGCAAATAGGGTGGACTCGGCGGGGAGGTCGTTCGCCTTTTCCAGAAGCGGAAGGCGGGGTTCCTTTCTGAATTCCGCAGAGAGGAGGGCGAACCCGGATGTGCCCGGTGGGCGCAGCAGAACGGGATGGCCGAGATAGTCGAACGCGGATTCCGGAGTCTTGGAAAAGGCCATCCGGAAGAGGCTTCTGGCGATGACATGATCCGGAAATCGGGCCTGTCCGGGCTGGAGAACGGCCCAGAAGTGAAAGCGTTTGGCTTCTTCGGGCGGCGACGGGGGAGGGCAAATTTTCCGGGACGGGGCGGGGGCAGGAAGGGGACGCATTGCGGCAACGGCCTCGGGTGGATTTTGAAGTTCCTGGCATGCCTTTTGGTAGGACTTCCACAGGATTTTGGACGTTGCCGAAGCCTGGATATCGCTCCAGGGAAAGACGGTGGTTCCGTTTTGTTCGCCAGTATCTGCGGGCACAGACGAGGCGAGTTCCCGGATGAGGGCGGGTGGCAGGCCGCGATCGTAGCGCAGGTTTTTCTGGATAGAGAAATGAACCAGCGCGGGCGTGGCCATGCGACCGGCCCGGCAGAGGCGGTTCATCAGGGCAATCTCGTCGGGGAGGGCGCTCCAGCGGAATTCGGCGCCCGCATGGCGGACCGCGAGGGAAAGGGAGCGTTCCGTTTCGGTGTTCAGGGCCCGGATGGTCGCGAACTGAAGGGGCGTGAAGGGGGCGTGAAAGAGGGGCATGAAGCTGGCGATGATCCGGCAGGCGGGAACCTTGAGGTGGATGTTCTGGATCAGCCTCTCCAGCTCCTGCACATCGCGTTCTTCTTCGAGCCCGGTGAGGATGAAGAACAACTTGAGCTGTCGCAGGCCGCTGTGGGAGAGGCTTGCCGCGATGCGGATCAAGTCGTGGGCGGTGGCCGGTTTGCCCAGATAGGCCCGGAGGCGGGCGCTGATGCCTTCCACGCCAAAGGTGAATTCGTGCTTGGCGAGTTTGCGCAGCAGGTCGAAGTATTCGGGACGGCGGACGAGGCTGGACACCGACAGGCTTTTCATGGAGACGTGCCGGAAGAGCGGACACAGGTCGTCCATGATTTCTTCAAGGCCGGAGAGGCTGCAGGCGTCGGAGGCCAACAGATTCAGGTCGGAATTGACCATCGCGGTTTTCAGTTTACGGGCGGAGTCGAGCAGCCCATCGCGGGAGGCGGCCGAAAATTCCTTGCGCATCCATCCGGTTTGGCAGAACCGGCAGCGGTACAGGCAACCGGCTGCGAGCGGAAGTGTTTCCTCGAGTTCCTCGTCGGAGAACGGGATGAAGGCGCCATCGTAATCCTTGAGCCAATCGGCCATGGAATCCTGGCGGAACTGTGCCGGCATGGGAAGGTCCGGGTGCAACGGGACAATGGACGCGAGGCGGCCGGCTTGGTTATTGTGGCGATACAGGGAGGGCACATAGGTTCCGGGCATGCTCTTGGCTTGCGCGCAAAGAAAATCCCGTTTGGACATGCCGCTGGGGAGGGCCTGCATCCAGTTTTGGAGGAATTCCCGGAGCCAGGTGATGCCATCGCCCAGGCAAACGGCATCGACCAGGCCGCCGGTGCCGGGGCCATTGGCATCGCCGTGCAGGAAAGGGACGGAGGCCGCGCCATGTCCGCCGAGAAGGAGAAAGGGATGCCGCTCGGCTGCCATGCGTCCTTCAAAATCCAGTTGCAGTCCGGATTGTTTCAACGCAAGGGGCAGGTGGATGGCCTCCTGCTGCACGGAGAGGCTGATGGCGACCACATCGAAGTCGGCGGGTGGCCGTTTGCAGCCCGTGGCCAGCCAGAAGGGAACGTCGTCCTGCCGCATGACAAGGGCATCGGATTCCGAGGGGAAGAAGGCCAGATCGGCAAAGACTCCGGGCACGGACTGCGCGGCATGGAGCAGGATGCGGTGCGTGATGGAGGCCAGCACGTCTTCGTAGGGTGAGAGGCGGCAGATGAGGATTTTCAGCTTTGCCGTATCAAAGCCGGCCGGATCCGGGCGACCGGGCTCCCGGCCCTCCAGCCAAAGGCCCCCGCGGGACAACTTGGAGCGGCGTGTTGCCAGCCACTCGGAATAGGTTTTGAACGAAGGGTTCATGGACGGAGGTAAGGTCGAGCAGAATCCCGGGCAAAGCAAGCGGAACTTTGCAGCGGCGGGGATTTGGGATACGGTGGGATTCATGAAAAGCAAATGGACATGGATGTTGGGCGCGGCGGTGTTTTTGTTCCTTTCTTCGGCATGGGCGCGAAGCTGGCAAACGCCGGTCATGGCCACATGGACGGAAGACCCGCGCACCACGGTGACCTTGGCGTGGGAGCGCCATGGAGAAGGAACCGCCCGCGTGGAATATGGAGAGTGGAACGGGGAGGCCAAGACGGCATCGATGCAAGAGGAGCCTGTCCGGAGGCATGTCTTCACGCTGCGGGGGTTGAAGCCGGGGACGAAGTACGCGTATACGGCCACTTCATCGGATGGATTCGAAGCAAGGGGGCACTTCTGGACAGCGCCGTCGGATCCCCACCAGGCTTTCACTTTCGTGCTGCACAACGATTTGCAGGGGGGGATCAACGAGGAGGCGGCCAAGGCTGTTTCGGCAGGCGTGGTTGAGGCGAATCCCGATTTCGTGCTGTCGTCGGGCGATCTGGCGGACTCGCGCTACGCGGTGGATTACGAGGGCGTGATAGGAAGCTGGAATTTGTTTTTTGAATGCCTAGAAAAAGAACTCTCGGAATTTGTTTTCCAGCCGGTCTCGGGAAACCATGACGAGCCGGAGAATCCGGATTCGTTTTGGCACCGGCTGATCGAGCTGCCGGATTCGCACGACTACGTGCTGGATGTGGGGCCCATCCGTTTCATCCTCCTGGATTCCACGGAATTCGAGCCGCCCAGCCGGACGGCATGGCTGGCGCGGGAATTGCAGAAAGCCGCGAACAATCCGGAAATTGTCTGGATTATTCCGGTGATGCACAGTCCACCGTTTTCAGAAGGGGAGCGCGGAGGCGATGGAATCATCCGCGATGGGTGGGTACCTCTTTTCGTGAAATATGAAGCGGGCCTGGTGTTGAGCGGCCATGCGCACACCTACCAGCGAACGAAGCCGCTGGATGGCGTGCCCTATCTGGTGAGCGGCGGCGGCGGGGGATGGCTGTACCAGGTGGACGCCAACCATTCCTCCATGCTGTTTGCCACCAGCGCCTATCATTTCGTTCAGTTCCGCGTGGACGGTTCTTCGATTCAGGTCGAAGGGAAACGGCCCGATGGAACGGTGTTCGACCGGGCGGAATACACGGCCCGGCGGCATGTGCGCGTGGAGCCGGCGTTCCCGGTGCGCGGGGAAACCTGCACAATCTGGTATGACGCGGCCGGCGGACCGCTGGCGGGATCGGACCGTGTGACCCTTCATCTGGGCCGCGATGAATTCAACAACCTTTTGCTGGAACTTCCGATGGTGCGCGATCCGGCAACGGAGAAATGGAAAGCAACCTTCACGGTGCCCGGGTCCACCAAATGGAACCTGGCCTTTTGCTTCCACGACGAAACCAAAAGCGTCTGGCACAACAACTACACGCGCAACTGGCAGGCTCTGGTGGCGCGGGAATGGTGAACCGCCCGTTTTTCCATGGTGTGGAAAACCGGGGACGGATTTTTCCATAGTGTGGAAAACAACTTCGCCGGATCAGGAGCGGGGAAGGGGTTAGTAGCTACCGGTGTTGCCGAAGGGAATAGAGGGGGCGCTTTCCCAAGGCTGGGTCATGTTCCACGGGAGGTCGGATTCGGCATCGGGAGAAGCACACCCGGCGCAGGCCAGGACAATGCCTGCGAGGGCCAGAACGAGCAACTGCCAGCGGAATCCGGTCACGGCCAAATGGAGGGCAGGGCGGAGTAGTAGTTGATTTCCAACACCTGAAGGGTGACCACGGTGGCCAGAAAAAGAACGGCCACGAGGGTCATGGCGGAAAGTCCGTTAGAAGAGAACATCGTCGCCCTCCTTCACTGTTGCCTTCTGATATTCGGGAAGCACTTCGGCAATGGTGACATTGTCGCGGACGGCGCTGAGACGGATCTTGCCGATCATGTTGTCATCCCGGTGGATGATCATTTCGGCGCCGGCCTGGGCGCCATCGGCGCTGCCGATGTCGATGACGACGAAATTCCAATCGGCATTGGCATAGACGATCTTGGCGGTGGTGCCGACCTTCATGGTGATGTTGTCAGGGTTGAGGGCGCCTTCGCACTTCTCAAGTTGTCCCTTCAGCATGCCGTTTTCTTCCTCCAGCTCGGCGAGCTTGTCGTTCAGGGTGCCGATCTGGGCGTTCAGGTCGGCAACCTGGGCGGTGAGGGAAGCCTTCTCATCCTCGAGGCCGGCGATGACGTTGGCCTTTTCAACCAGCTCCTGATCCTTGCCGCGGATGGTTTCGTTGAGCTGGACGATTTGCGTGCGGGCATCTTCAAGCTGGGCCTTGGTGCTTTCCAGTTCGGCGCGGGTGTTTTCCAAATCCTGGCGGGTGTTTTCGAGGTCGGTCTTGGTATCGGTCCAGCCTTGCAGGACGGCGCCGGCAACCGAGTTGGCCCGGTTGAGTTCTCCATCGAGACGGGGAAGGTCTTCCTTGGTGCCGATCAGCAGATTGGCCTTGTTGAACTGGGCTGCCGTCTTGGCTTCATCGGACAGGAGGGACTGTGGGCCCTTGAGGGTGTCGACGACGCGGGAGAGGCCGCCTTCCAGCTTCTGGGTGCGCTCCTTGATGAGTGTACGCTTTGGGAAAAGCACGAGGGCTTGGATACAAAGGGCGGCAAGGCCCAACAACAATACAATCACAACCAGCGGCTTCAACAACTTAGCCATAGTGTCCTCCAAAAACGTTTGTGGCGAGCATTGTGGTGCAAAGGGGAATGGATGTCAAACTCCAAACGGAAGTGGCTCGAAAAAGAAGAGATGCGGGAGATCAATAGAACAAAATTTCGGCCCATTGCTTGCCTTTTTCGGTGAACTGCCATTTGCCGGAGGCGGAGGTGACAAGGGCGCGGCCATTCCGGCCCAGAACGGCGGTGTCCACATGGACGACAGCGTGGCGCTGGTTGCCGAGCAGGGCGGTCTCGGCAGCGGTGGCATTGCGACCGGAAAGGGGCGCGCCGGATTCGGAGAGGGTGAGGCGAAGGGGGCCGCCATCGTGGGGGGGGCCTTTCCAAAGGGCGGGGAAGCGGCGGAAATAGTCGGGGAATTTTCCGCGAAGGAGGACTTCGCAGGCCGGTTTGACGCCGGCGAGATAGGAGGCCATGGTGAGGCCGGGGTCACGGGAGTGGGCGGCATAAAAATCGAGGGGATCGAAAGCGAACAGGTTGCCGCCATTGTAATTGCCGAAGTCAGGGGAAATCTTGTCTTCGCGGCCCTTGATTTCGAAGCGGGAGTTGAGAAGAACACCGACTTCCCAATGCAGATGGCTACGCTCCAGCGGAATGGGAGGCTGCGTGCTGCTGGTGCGCCCAAGGGTGGCGATTTCCTCGCCGGGAACCACGGCGCGACCGGGGCGGATGCCAAAGCGGATGTCGGCCAAGTGGGCATACAAGGTATAGACGGTGGCCGGTTCGGAGGTGCCATCGCGCTTTTGAACCATGCCGAGGGAGGGGTCGGGGTGTTCGATGATCACATACTTTCCATAGGTGGAATTTCCACCGACGGAATTGACAAAGGCCACCCGGCCTTCCGTGACGGCGTAGACCGGATCGGTGGGAATTCCCTTGCGGTCGCGCGCGGTGGGGGCGATGTCCACGCCCTCATGGAAGGCGGGGAAGATGCGGCCGTTGCGCTGCGCGGTTCGCGTGGAGCCAAACTTGGCGGACTCCAACCGGCCCGAGCCGGTGGGTTGCAAGACGCCGGGGGTGTCGGGTTCCAGCAGGTTTTGCTGCGGGGTGGGGGGCACCAACCGTTGCCAGACGGGCGGCGGGGGAGGGGGGGGCTCTTCCGGAAGTGCGACCTGCTCCGCCGCGGGGGGAAGGGGTGCTTCGGGAATGGACAAGCGTGTGGAAGCCCGCTGGAGGGCAAACCAGCGGAAAATAAAAAAATCCAGCGCCAAGAGGGGAAGAATCCAAACCAGATGGCGCAGGGGGGACTTGCGCGGAGGGCGTCGCATGCGCGATCAGACAGCCATGATGTCTTTTTCTTTGGCCGCCACCAGATCGTCTACTTTCTTGGAATAGGAATCGGTGTATTTCTGGACTTCTTCCAGGGCCCGGTCGCGATCGTCTTCGGTGATGGTGGAAGCCTTTTCCAGCGCCTTGATGGCGTCGTTGGCGTCGCGCCGAACGGCACGCAGGGCCACGCGGGCTTCCTCGCCCATGCGGTTGGCGACCTTGCCCAGATCCTTGCGGCGCTCTTCGCTCAACTCGGGAATGGGGACACGGATGAGACGCCCGTCGTTGAGCGGAGTGACGCCGATGTTGGCGGCGAGGATGGCTTTTTCAATCGCAGGAAGGGAAGAGGGGTCATAGGGCTTGATGACGATCAGGCGCGGTTCGGGCGTGCTGATGAGGGACATTTGGTTGAGGCGGGTCTGGGCACCGTAGCAGTCAACGTTGATTTGATCAACCAGGCTGGGGGAGGCTTTCCCCGTGCGCAGGCCCGAAAGCCCCTGCTGGAGATGGGCAATGGCCTTTTCCATTTTGTCGTCGGTTTCGAGCAGGACATCGTCGGCGGATTCGTACATGGCGTTATTCCTTTCCAAATGTGTTTTCAGGCGGTGACCAAGGTGCCGGCCTTTTCTCCGTGCACCACGCGGAGCAACTCCCCGCGCTTGAAGAAATCGAACACCAGTATAGGGATCTGGTTGTCCATGCAAAGAGAAAAGGCGGCGGCGTCCATGACTTTCAGGCGGCGGGCGAGCGCCTCGGAATAGGTGAGGCGGTCGAATTTGACGGCCTTGGGATTGCGGACGGGATCGGCGTCATAGATGCCATCGACCTTGGTGGCCTTGAGCAGGACCTCGGCGCCGATCTCGGCGGCGCGCAGGGCGGCGGCGCTGTCGGTGGTGAAGAACGGATTGCCGGTGCCGCCGCCGATTATCACGACGGTGCCGGCGTCGAGCAGCTCGATGGCGCGGCGGAACGTGAACAGTTCGGCCAGCGATGGCATGGCCGTGGCGGAAAGGGTCTTGGCGGGAACCCCCGCTGCTTCGAGCGCCGACTGGAGGGCGAGGCTGTTGATCAGGGTCGCCAGCATGCCCATGTTGTCGCCGTGGGCGCGGCCAAAGCCGCGGTCCTGGCCCTTCATGCCTCGGAAAATGTTGCCGCCGCCAATGACCACGCCGACCTGCACGCCCATCTTGCGGACGGACTGGATCTGCTTGGCCATCTCGGCGAGCACGGAATCGGAAAGACACTCGCCGCTTTGCGAATCGCGCAGCACTTCGCCGCTGAGCTTGAGGAGAATTCTGCGATAGATGGCTTTTTTCATGGGGTTCCTTTCGAGTGGATCACAAGTGGTGTTCGACAATGGAGCAGGTCGGAGGGTCGCCTTCCGGAGTGCCGAGCGCATAGGTGCCGCCGGAGGGGCAGGCGGGAACGGATTCCAGATAGGCGGGGACAAGATCGGAAAGGTGTTTTGGAAAGCCGTCCTTCTCCGCCGCGTATTTCTTGCAGGCGGTGGCGATGGCGTCGAGATTCATGGCGCATTCGGCAATGCGCTTCTTCTGCTGGTTTTGGAACAGGGCCGGAACGGAAATGACCAGGATCAAGACCAGGATGGCCAGCGTGATCGACACTTCCACGACCGACATGCCGCTTTTCGTTTTCATGCGAGATGCTCCTTCAGGAGGATCCGAATGTCATCGGGGACGGGCATCGATTTCTTGTTGATGAAGTCATAGTGGACCACCACGGCGCTGCCTTTCGCGCAGAGGGTGCCGGATTGCCAGGCTTCCTGATACACCGTGAAAGACGAGCGGCCGATCTTCGAAACGATGGTGCGGATTTCGATGTCCGCGCCCAATGTCATCGGCACAATGAAATCCACATCGATGTGCGCCATGATCAGGTTCCAGTTTTCCAGGCTCATGCCGGGGTTGAAATAGCGAAACAGCGGCTCGCGGCCGAGCTCGAACCACACGGGCAGCATGGTGTTGTTGATGTGGCGCAAGCCGTCCACATCGCCGAACCGGGGAGTGACTGTTTTGGAAAACATACGTTGCCTGAAACTGGGTTTGAAACGGGCGCCATTAAACGGCGGACGGCGCCAAGAGTAAAGATGAAAGCAAGGCATCCGCAGAGCAGGCAAAAAAAGGCTTCACCCGGCGTCACAATCCGCTAGAGTGCGCCGGAAACTTTTATCAAAAGAGGATGATATGCTGACGACCAAGCGATTTGACTATGTGCCGTTCGAGAAAGTGCACCTGCACCCGTCGGTGGCCAACCACCGCCCCCTGAACGATGCCAAAGTGGCCCACTATGCCGAGGACATTCTGCGCAACGGACTGCTGGAGCCCATCGTCGTCTGGGAGCGGAATCCCAGCGAGTACTACCTGGTGGGAGGATTCCACCGGCACAACGCCATTCGCCGCATTCGCAGCGAGCGGCCCGGCTATTTCGACCGGATCGATGTACGCGTGGTTCATGGCGAACTCGATGAAATCCAGGCATTGAACCTCAAGCTGAATGCCGACCGCCTGGACGCCCGCATCACCGACTATTTTGACGCCATCATCTTCATGGCGAATGCAAACTGGGACAAGAACCGCATTGCCCAGTTTCTCGACAAGAACGTGGGGTGGATCGAGGACATTCTCCGCTATGCGCCGGGAATGGATTCCCGGATTCGTCGCCTGCTCGAGGAAGGCCAGATCAGTTGGGCCAAGGCCAAGGCCATCTGCAAGGAAGTGCTTTCGGCGGAGCCGGGGAAGGAGCGCGCCGCATTGGAGGCGGCGCTGGCCGCATTGAAATCGCCGGAAGCAAAGACGGCGCCCAAAGTGCTGACCTATCGGACCGCGGCCAAACGCCTCAAGGAAAAGAAGGAAACGTTTCAGGTTTCCGGCGAAGATGTGTTGGCCCTGTTGCAGGTGCTGCGCGAAAAAACCGCTTCCGCCGAAAGCATCGCCCGTGTGCGTGCGGCTTTCCCAGGACTTTTGGAATCGTAGGCGTTCCATGAAGAGGCATACGCAAATCATCGGGATGTCGCTTCTCCTGGCGGCATGCGTCCTGGCCAGCGGATGCGTTCTGGTTCGCAAGGGCGCCGCACGGGTCATTTCGCCCATGGCGACGCAGTTGTCGGAAGGCCTGATGCACCAGAGCGACGTGGACCTCGTGAAGGAGGGTGCTCCGGCGTTTCTGCTGATTCTGGATGCGTTGGCCGAGGCCCATCCCGACAATCCCGCCGTGCTGCTGGCGGCGGCGGACGCCCAGATGGCGTATGCCACCGGCTTCGTGGACAAGGAGCAGAAGGCTCGGGCCAAGGGGATGTATCTCAAGGCCAAAACCTACGGTTTGCGCGCGCTGGCCCGGAACAAACGGTTCGATCGCGCCCTGGAGGGAACGCAGGAGGAGTTTGTCCAGTCCTTGCGCGGCTTCAAAAAGAAGGAGGCAGGAGCCTTGTTCACGACGGCATCGGCGTGGGTCATGTGGATCATCGCCAGCTCGGATTCTCCTTCGGCTTTGGGTGGCATGCCCAAGGTGCTGGCCATGATGGACCGGGTGCAGGAACTGGATCCGGGCATCCGCAATGGAGGCGCGGATCTCTTCTACGGAATCTATTACACCGTGCTTCCGTTGGGCGGTGGACGGGACTTGGAAAAAGCCCGCGAGTATTTTGACCGGAGCATCCGGATTGCCGGACCCGATTATTTGCTCGCTCAGGTGACCTTTGCGGAATTCTATGCCCGCTACGCCTTCGATCAGGAACTGTTTGAAAGCACGCTGAAGCGAGTGGTCGAGGCCACTCCCTCGGTCCCCGCGTTCACCCTCATGAATGCCGTGGCTCAGAAACGGGCCCAAGCTCTGCTGAATCAAGTCAACGAACTGTTTTAAGAAAGGTACCCTAAATGAAACTTCCACAAATCGCATGGATTGGGTTGGCGGCGGCATGCTTCGGCGTCGGACCGGTGTCCGCACAAGTGATCTTGAAGATGGCCACCTTGGCTCCCGAAGGCAGCATTTGGATGCAGGCCCTCCACGATGCCAAGACCGAGGTGGAAACAGCCACCGGCGGCGCCGTGAAGATCAAGATCTATCCCGGCGGAATCATGGGTTCCGAAAAGGATGTGCTTTTCAAGATCAAGACGGGCCAGCTTCAAGGCGGCGGCTTCATGGGCTACGCCATTGGTAAGATTTGCCCGGATGCCAGCGCCCTGATGTTTCCGATGGTGTTCCGCAACTACGAGGAAGTGGATCAGGCTTTCGAGAAAATCCGCCCGTATCTCGACGAGAACGTGCGGAAAAATGGATTTGAAACCGCAGGATGGACCGAGGTGGGCTTCAGCTATGCCTATGGGGTCAAGCCCTTGGCCACAGTCGAAAACGTGCGCGCCACAAAGGTCTGGGGGCTCGACTCGCCCATGCTGATGGACCTGTTTGCCGCAGGCGGGATCTCGTCGATTCCCGCCAATGTCACCGATGTGCTGACCGCGCTTCAAACGGGCTCGCTGGAAACCGTCTTTGGGCCGCCCACGGCGGCCGTTGCCGTGCAATGGCACACCAAGGTGCGCTACTACAATACGATGCGCCTGACGTATTCCATCGGCGGCGTGTTCTTCTCCTCCGCCGGTTGGGCCATGGTGCCGCCGCAGCATCGGGATCTCGTCAAGACGGCCTTCGACAAGCATTGCCGCCTATTGACCCCCAAGGTGCGCAAGAGCGACATCGAAGCGCTGGACTTCATGCAGAAGCAAGGTGTGGCGGCGATCGAAGAAACCCCGGCCTTGCGTGCTTCGTTCGAACAGATTGCCTCCGTGGCCCTGCAAAAAGCCATGGGCACCGTGTTCTCCGCAGAAGCGTGGAATCTGCTCCAGCAATACCTGAAGGAAATCCGCGGCTCATGATGGGTCGGAGCGAAAAAACGTTTCGTGGTCTTTCCCGTTGGATCGACCGGATCGAGCGGGCCCTCTTGGCCGTGCTGGTCACGGGCATGGTGGGACTGTCGGTCCTGCAAATCCTGCTGCGCAACATTTGGCACACCGGCCTGAACTGGGTCGAGCCCTTGCTGGGCATGGCCCTGCTTTGGCTGACGATGCTGGGGGCGCTGGCCGCGGCGGGAATGGGACGACATCTGGCGATTGATCTGGCGGCGGCCCTGTTGCCGCGCCGCGGATCGGCCTGGTTGGCGCGCGCCACATCGTTGTTCGCCGCCATTGTCTGCGTCCTGCTGGCTTGGGCCGCCGGCCGCTACGTGGGATTCCAGCGCGAGATGGACATCACGCTGCTGCTGGGAGCCCCCGTTTGGAAATACTACATGGTCATTCCGGTGGTATTCTGGCTCATGGCCATCCGCTTCGCCGTGCGCGTCCTGGCTCCGTCCTCCTGGCTTTCCATCCAGGAAGAACAAGGGCTGCCGGGGGAGGGGAGGGTGCCCTCATGAGCTGGACCGTGATGGCCTTCGCCCTCGTGGGCGCTCCCATGTTTGCCGTGTTCGGCGCGCTGGCGATGATTTCCTACCAGTCCAGCGGAATCGATTTCGCCACCGTCATTGGCGAACTCACACGCTTGACGAACATGCCCATGCTGCAGGCGCTGCCCATGTTCGCGCTGGCGGGATACCTGCTGGCGGGCAGCCGCGCCTCCGAACGGCTGCTGCGCATTACGCGCGCCGCGTTTGGCTGGATGCCCGGCGGTCTGGCCATGGTGTGCATCGTGACATGCACATTCCTGACGGCCTTCACCGGCGCCTCGGGGGTGACCATCGTTGCGCTCGGCGGCCTCTTGCTTCCCGCGCTCCTCAAGGATGGCTATCGGGAAAAAGCCGCGTTGGGCCTGGTCACCAGCGGCGGCAACATGGGTGTCCTGTTTGCGCCCAGTCTTCCCCTGATCCTCTATGCCATCATCGCGCAACCCATCTCCGGCACAGTCACCATTGATGCGCTTTTCCGTGCCGGCATCCTGCCGGGACTGCTGGCCGTGGGCGTCCTTTGCCTCTATGGAATCTGGGCGGGGATTCACGCCAAAATTCCCCGGCGGCCTTTTGTGTGGAGCGAATTGGGAGCCGCCCTCAAGGAAGCCAAGTGGGAACTTCCGTTGCCGCTGGTTGTCCTGGGCGGAATCTATGGCGGCTGGCTGGTCGCCAGCGAAGCCGCCGTCATCACGGCGGCCTACGTGCTGATCGTCGAGGTTCTCATTTACCGGGAAATTCCGATTCGGAAACTGACGAGCATCATACGCGACACGGTGGTCCTGGTGGGCGGCGTCCTGCTGATCCTCGGCATGGGAATGGCCATCACGAATTTCCTGATCGACCAGGAAGTCCCTCAACTCATTCTGGAATGGGTCAGCGCCCGGATCCAGAATCCGCTGGCGTTCCTGATCACGCTCAATTTGTTTTTGCTTCTGGTCGGCTGCATCATGGACATCTACACGGCCACCGTGGTCATCGTGCCGCTTCTGGCGCCCCTGGCCGATCGGTACGGAATTGACCCCGTGCACATGGCGATCATCTTTCTGGCCAATCTGGCGATTGGCTACAGCACGCCTCCGGTGGGAATGAACCTTTTCATTGCCGCCATGCGCCTGAACAAGCCGCTCATGAAATTGGCGATCGCGTCACTGGCCCTGATGGGGCTCATGCTGGGGGTCTTGCTGCTGATCACATATTGGCCCGCATTGAGCCTCGCGCTCGTCAAGTAATCCACGGCAGCCGCCCGCGAAACTCACCGGCGGTTCGGGCGTTTTCCACACCGTGGAAAGAAGTTTTCCACACTGTGGAAAAATGTGTCCGGACCTTCCGCGTCCGTGTCCGGATATTCACACCGTTCACAGACTTATCCACAAAGTTATCGTCGGGCCCCAAACCCCGGACATTCGGAATGTCCTACCATATATGGGGGTGCCACATACCACATACGCAACATAATATGTATTATGCGACGTTATATGGAATCCCTAGAAATGGGCCGTTTCCCGCATTCCCGCCGGAGACAAGGCTTGCGCCGGATTCCGTTATGGCCTACGTTCGGAGATGGATCCTTTGCAGCTGAAAATTTCGGATGCTTTCCGGCATCCCTGTCTTTCCAATTTCAACCTTCGGGAGTTCCCAAATGAGCACCGCCTCTGCACAACGCTTGAGCCTCGGAATCGGATTGATCTGCGCCTGCCTTGGATGGACCCCGCAAACGGTGGCGGACACGTCTGTCCATGTCGGCATTCACCGTCATTTGCACCAGCCGAACTATTGGGGCGAACCCGCCACCGCCGCTGGCCGTCCCAAGCAAAGCCAATATGGTCAGGATTCTCAGGCGCTGAAGGATGCCGGCCAAGCCTACTACGGCGACACCATTCAGCATCCCGAAGTGGTGCTGGTTGGCGGCAACGATTCGGTTTTCGGGAACAACGACAAGCAACAGGCCTATCAGGCCAACATCAAGAAATCCATTGGCGCGATGACGTCATCGGATGCCGGCATGACCATCAGCTACTCCGGCGCCCTGCAGCGGAATCTCTGGAGCTTTGGCCGCTATAGCCAATCTGGTTTTTCACCCACGTGGAATGCCGACAACGTCACGGCCTACAACTGGAAAACCTCCCAGGGAAATTCGCGCGCCGCCGTTCTCGGTCAAACGTATCACCACGCCTTCACACCGTTGCTTCCCAAGAGCGCTCTCCGCAAGGAAATCGAAATGCAGCGCGAACGCACGCGGAAATCCTGGGGACTTGCCTCCGACATGTCCGATCAGCCAAAAGGATTCTGGCCCATCGAGCTGGCCTTCTCCGAGCACCTCATTCCGATGCTGGTGGAATATGGATACCAATGGGTCATGATTCCCAACAGCCATTTGGCCCGGACGTGCCCGAACTACATGGACGCCCTCGCCCAGCCCAGTCCCGGCGCGGAGCTGAAGGCCGATCCTCCCAACCGCGCGGACCAACTGGGGCCCACCGTTCCGCTGACCCAGTGGTACGGCGCCAACCGCGACACCTATGGCAACGTGTTCCCCGTCCCCTTCTCCTATCAGCTCCACAAGGCCAAGTTCGTGGATCCCGAAACGGGCACGGAAACCAAGATGACCATCGTGCCCCAATGCGATTACCACGGATATCAGAGCGGCTATGGCACCGTCGGCTGGAGCTACATCGACGGAAAAATCGCCGAGTACAACGATCCCAACCAGCCGTGTCTGGTCATGCTCACCAACGATGGCGAAAATTTCTGGGGCGGCGGCAACAGTTTTTGGAACGAGTTCGCCCCCAACTTCATGAACGAGGCTTCCAGCCACGGCAAAAAGGCCATCACCATCGGCGACTTTGTCGCCCTGCATCCGGCGCCCGAAAACGATGTGGTGCATGTGGAAGACGGCTCATGGCTCGCGGCCGACCAGGGCAGCCCCCAGTATTATCGCTGGCTGGAACCGCCCCGGCGCATCAGCGGCATCAATTGGGCCGACCCCTACTCCATTTTCGATCTCGAAAACGGGTGGCATTCCGACATGCGCAACTGGGCCATCATGCTCGCCGGCGTGAACCACTGCGAAACGGCCGAGCAGATCTTCGAGGACGGCGGCGGCCAAGTGCTTTCCTGGCGCATCGAAGAGCCCTACCAGGATGACGGCACCGACAACAATCCCAATGCCGCCGAACAAGCCTGGCACTTTCTGCTCTGGGGCTTTGACAGCGGCTTCGTGTATTTCGGAACCGACCTGGATGACGAAGTGAAGCATACCGTGGCCGCCAACCGGGCCATTTCGAATGCGTCCTCCGTCATTGGCAATGCGGCGGCGGACCATACGCCGCCCACCGTGTTCAAGCCGCAGCGCTTTCCCTGGAATCCGGGAGGAAAAGGCAAAGGCCAATATCTTGCCGGTCTCACAACCGGCGGGGCCACGGTGGGATTCACCACTCCTGTCTGGTCCTCCGACTTCTACATCTGGACCCTGGCCTATGATGTTTCCGGGCTCAGCAATGTGACGCTCAAGGTCCGCCGGGATGACGATGGCGTGAATCCTCTGAACAACAACGCCAACGAGACCTATGCCGGTGGCCCGGGCGTCGGCAGTTGGACGTCCATTCCCATGACCCGCCGGTCCATGCCCAAGAACGATCCCACCAGCAATCCGAAGTTGAACTACTATGTCCTGCCCACCCAGATCTCGGATTACTGCTGGGCCAAGGTCACGGGCTATCGCAATGCCCTGCTCGACTATTACATCGAAGCCACCGATGCCAAGGGCAATCTGGTGAAAACCGACATCCAGCACGTCTTTGTCGAAGACGATGGAACGTCAGGAGCTGTTTCCCCCTCCGCCACCTTCGATCCGGTTTCGCCATCGGATTGCGCTCCCCTCTCCGTTCTCTTCAATGCCGCCACCTCTGTGCTGGCCAGCGCCTCCACCGTGAACGCCTTCTACCATTTCTCCACAAACAGCACGGATTGGACCACAACGGCCATGACCCGCCAAAGCACTAATTCCTTCTCCATCACGTTTGCCACCGTGCCCGACAACGCACCCCAGCTTGAAATCTGCTTCAACGATGGGTCCAACTGGGAAAACAACGGCGGCGCCAACTGGAAGGTGGCCATTCGCGACTGCGACGCCCCCGTCTTCAGCAACGGCGTCAGCCTGAATCCCCCCCTGCCCGTTGCCGGCCAGAGTGTCACGGTCACCTACGATCCCGCCGGCCGCAATCTGGCCGCGGCCACCAACGTCAACATGCACTACGGCTACAATGGCGACGCCAATTGGACCGTGGCCCCCGGCATGGCCATGAGCCGCTCCGGCTCTCTCTGGACCTATGCTTATACCCTCCCCCAGGCCGCCACCAACATCGTCCTGTGCTTCAACAACGGCACCACGTGGGACAACAACGGCGGCGGAAACTGGACGTTCGCCGTCACCCCGGCGGCGCCCGTGCCCAACGGTGTCCTTATTACCAATCCCTCCGTGGCCACGGTCACCGTTGCCCATGCCGTTAACAGCTATCGGCTGGAGGGCACGGCCGGCACCAACCTGACCGGCCATTTGAACTGGACCAATGCCGCCACCGGCTTGGGCGGCAGCATTCCACACGCGACCTACTGGAACCTCGCCATCGACCTTGCGAACGGTGACAACGCCATCCAGGTTTCCAGCCTCATCGCCGGCCCCGGCGCTGGCGTCACAACCGTGGCCGTGGATTCCGCCAGCACCTACGCCTCATGGACCAACGGCAGCAACGCGGGGACCGGGTTCGGCCCGTGGAGCCTCTTTCACGATGCCAATGCCGGCCACTTCCTCGATGCGCGCGGTTGGGGTTTGTGGTCGCACGAAGGGACCAACCTTTCGGAAGCCATCCGCACGTTTGCCTCCCCGCTCGCCACCGGACAAACCTTCCGGGTGCGTATGCAAAACGGCTGGCTATGGGAAAGCGGCGGATCGATCGGCGTGGCCCTGCGCACCGGCGAAGGCTCCACGCTCTGGCAACTCTACTTCAACGGCGGCAACGCCACCTACAGCACCACCGGCGCCACCGACATCGCCTGGACCAGCAACGGGCTCGACATTGCCTTCACCCTGACAACCCCCACGACCTATTCCGTCGACGTGCAGCCCGTGGGCGGCTCCACGAGGCAATACACCGGCGTCCTCTCCGGAACCGTTTCCCAGTTTCGCGCCTGGTCCTACAACAATGGCACCAGCGACACCAACAACTCCCAGCGCGATTTCTTCATCAACAACCTGCGGGTGACCCGCGCTGCCACCGGTAGCGTTGCCACCAGCACCGCCAGTGTCCACATCCTTCGCTCGGGAGGCAGCAATGCCCCGCCCGTCATCCCCGATTTCGCCCTCCTGCCGGGAAACGCCGGATTCGGAATTCACCTCACCAACAGTGTTTCGAACGCCCTCTACGCCCTCTATGCCACTCCCCTGCTCTTCCCGAGCCAGAACTGGCAAATCGTCAACGGCAGCACCCGGACCGGAACCGGCGCCGCTCTTGATCTGACCCTCACCAATTTCCTTTCCACCACCAACTACTATCGCCTCGGCTATATCCTGCCCTAGCCCCCTCCTCTCAAGGCGGGCAGATTGTTTGGCAGATTGTTTTGCTTTTCAGCTTGCGCGCGGCCTCCGCTCCCGATAGGGTTCGCGTGCCATCGAAAAAGCCGGAGTGGCGGAATGGCAGACGCACCAGACTCAAAATCTGGCGCCTTCACAGGCGTATGGGTTCAAGTCCCTTCTCCGGTACCAATACAGATCGACTCGGATTTTCGATTTTTTTGTCAAGGAGAGGTGCCGGAGTGGCCGATCGGGCCCGCCTGGAAAGCGTGTATACCTCAAAAGGGTATCGAGGGTTCGAATCCCTCCCTCTCCGCCAGTTTCATAACTGCCAATAAAATAGCATGACCATGAAACCCGGGAGCCCAGCCATGGTTAATCCAATCAAATGCGCATGTTGCGGAAAGCCGTTCGTCCCTGACGCATCCGGCAAAACGCCAACGGTCGATTGCCCCCACTGCGGGAAATCGAATCCCGCCGCAACCCAGCAACAAGTCGGTGAAGAATGCGCATGCTGCGCAAACACACGGTGGCTTGTCACGATCGGAGCCGTCTTTCTGGCCTTGGTCGCCATCAGCGCATTTTTGTTCGGGACTAAACCGGAAAATTCGATTCCTGAAGCCCCCATCGCTGAACCCGCCGTAGCCAGGCCAACTCCACCGTCGCCCACCATGGTTGAAACGCCGGTCCAACCCGTTCCGCCTCCCGCCCCGGCTCCTGAATATGGCGAGACTCAGCCGACCGAAACCGAACGCATGGCGCAGGTGGCCGAACAAGCGCTGCGTCGACAACTCGACGAAAGCGAACCTCTCTACAAGATCAACGAAACCGTCGAACTGCGCCGCACGAACGGGTTCATCGACAAAGGTACGCTCACCAGTTTCTCGGGTACCGGAACCGGCCGCGTGGCCCTCGTCGCCACCCCTACCCACGAAATCGGGGTTCCCCTCGAATCGCTCGATTCCGCGTCCCGACGCCGCCTGGATCCCGACTTCCGCGAAGCCTACATCGCCCACAGGCTCATCACCCAACAGGAGGAAAAGGGGCAGGAAAAGGGCTCCGGAGAATAATTCTGTGCAAAATGGCCTGGGCCTGCCTGCGGAAACAGCAGAATAATCGGATGACTTTTCCTGAAACCGAAGTAGGATGGGCATGGAGCGGGTGCCTGGTGCACCTCGAGACATGAACATTCGCCTTTTCCCATCCATGCTGACTGCCCTGCTGTCGTTGGCTTTGGCGGTTTCGGCCGCCGACCCGTGGCCAGCGGAAACCAACACCGCCGCCGTGCAAGTGACAGGCATCGATCCCGGCTTGAACGCCGCCAACTGGAGCGGCGCCTTCTGGAATCCCGACACGCGCCTGCTTTGGCTGGCAAGCAACAGCGGCTATTTCTGGGCGCTGGCGGAAGGCGGTCCCCTGGGCATGCACGTGGCCACGAATGCTTCGGGAACGCCGGCGAAGTGGACAAGCAGCGGCGACTTCGAAGGCATCTGCCAAACCGACTCGGATACCAATCTGGTCTATGTGATGGACGAAAACGGCTATATCCGCGAATACGACATCCGGACCCATGGGGAGATCCATGCGACCCACGTCTGGGATATCCGGACCCAATGCCCGGAAGCGGGCGGATCCTCCGGCGGCGAAGGACTGGCGTTCATTCCCGACGAATACCTCCGCCGACAGCATTTCCGCCAGACGAATGGCGATCTCTATACCAGCACCAATGGCATGGGCGGGCTGTTGTTCGTAGGCTACCAGGCGGATGGCTATATCCACGTCTTCGACCTGAACCGCACCGACAACACCTATGGCTATGTCGGCCGCTACAAGACTGGCCAGTCCGAAACCGCCGATCTGGCCTTCGACCGCGCCACCGGCCAGCTCTACATCTGGCACAATCCGGCCAATATCAATTATCTGGAAGTGGTCGAACTGAATTCGTACGTCGAAGGTTCGGTCCGGCGCCTGCGGCCCCTTGCGGAATACAACGGCCCCCGGAACGGAAACCTGGAAGGCTTCGCCTTGGTTCCGGCCTCTTCCACCAACGACAGCGGCGGATGCATCGTCACGGATGACAACAACCTCCCGGCCGGCGAAGCGGTGGCGTGGTACCGCGAGTTCCGCCCGGCGGAAGACACGGATGCGGATGGCTTGGCCGATGGTGTTGAGCTTTGGCACTTCGGCAGCACCACCCAAACGGTCGGTTCCGCGGATTCGGACGGCGACCGCATCTCCAACGCCGCCGAAATCCTCGCGGGCACGGATCCCACCAATTCGAGTTCGGTGCTGATCCAGTTGGCTCCCATCGCCAACGGTCAGGAACTGGTCCTGAGCTGGCAGAGCGCCACCGGCCGGACCTGTGCGATTCGTTCGGCCACACATCCCACCAACGGCTATCGGCATGTCGTTCAGTCCGGCATCTCCAATACGGCGCCAATCAATGTCGTCACCCTCGATGTCGCCGGCCTCGCCAGCAACACCTTCTTCCGGATTGTCGTCGGAGCGCCCTGATTCGTTCCGCTGTCTCCCCGTTCCTCCTCTTCGGCCAGCGGCCACAGAACGCATGGACCGGTTCCATCTCGGCCCTTCCCCTCCCCAACGTGAGTGCCGATTTTGGACCCGGCAACGCCAAGCGCGTCAGAACAGGTAGTTCATTCCGCAGGTGAATAGGGTGCCCTCGAACCGATCGCGAACACTGAATTCCTGCGTGATTCGGGCCATGGTTCCGAGTTTGCCCGGCGCAAACCAGTAGGAAGCTTCCACTGCCGCATTGAGCATGCGGTCGCGGCCGTCTTCGGTCGCGTCCCGTCCCGTGGCGTCGCCGGTTTCCCAGATGCCGCCTGCCATGACGCCGCACATGAAGCGTTCCGAGAAGGCCATGGAGGCGCCGATTTCTGCGGAGGTATGCGGCGCGGGTCTCAGGTCGAAGCCTTCCTTGTGGCTGTTGATTTCATGAACCACGGAGGCGGACAGCAGCAGCCCCGGGTTCCCGAGGGGAAAGAACGATACCGTGCCCCGGATGTCATGGCTCCAATAGCCCAGCCCCACGTTGTCGGAGCGGTCGGCGTCGTACTCCCCCACCGGCGCCCAGAAGGCATACTGGGCAGATAGAGCCCACTTTGAATTCAGATGCCACGTCAGGTTCGCGGGAATGGCGTACAGATCGCCCCAGCCCGTGTTGTTGTTGTCGAACAGCGGGATGTTCTGCTCGTAGGCGGTAAGCCGGGCATTGGCACCAGATTCGCCATAGGCCGGAACCACGGTCATGGACCAGTCTGCGCCCAACGGTTTCAGATGGGGCGCGTAGACCAGCACCGGGGTGAACATCCAGGAGTCCGCGCCCACGTCTACGCCGGTGCCGGCATCGACCTTGGCCCCGCTCCCCGTGCGCGCCTTGGCCGCATCGTAAAACGAGACGTACGGCGCAAACACCGTCAGGCCCGCCGGAGCGGAGATCAAGTCGCGGGGCGACCAGGACCCCGGCACGTAATGTCCTTGCTCGCCGGCTTGCGCAACGAAGGACAACAATACCGTTGAGAGAAGGCCAGCCCAATGCCAGTTCAATCTCTTTGCGCTTCTCTTCAAATCCGTTTCACGTTGCATGAATCCATCTCCTTTTTACAACGCCCCGCCGCCGGAGCGGCGGGGCGACCGGCACCAGGTTCCTGCTGCTGCCCTACTCAAACGTGGACGCATTCGGGGTGAGCGTTCCGCCCTTCTGTCGGGGCGGATACTCCGCGAGCGACTGGAACCACGCCCCGAGCGCATCCTGGACCTGTCCACCCCAGGCCACGCCCAGTTTCATGGCGATTTCCTCGGATTTCCAGCCTTCCTGTTTCTCGAAGGGATCCATCCGCAGGTTGAATATCCGCGCCGAGGGCCGGTTGTAGTCGAAGAACCCCTCCCTCTCCATCATGTGCGACTTCCAGTTTCCGATCCGGATCGCGGTCAATTCCGCCTCGTTGTAATAGAGATACACGTTGCGGGCCGAGGGCGCGTCGCCGGTCCAGTGGGCGAGGTTGTTCACGCCGTCGACGTGGACCTTGTGCGACGCCTTCAACTGCTCGGCGACATTTGGGATGCCGGCCGCCGCCGCCAGCGTCGCGAACAAGTCCGTGTTGTCCTGGATGCCGTTCGAAATCTTGCCCCCCGGGATTTTCGCCGGCCAGCGGACCAGCATCGGCACCCGCACGCCGCCTTCCCAGGTCGTCGCTTTCTCGCCGCGGAACGGCGTCGTGCCGCCATCGGGCCACCAGCGCGCCATGGCGCCGTTGTCGGCCGTGAAAAGGACGATCGTGTTGCTGGCCAAGCCCAGCGCCTCCAGTTCATCCAGAAGGCGCCCGACTTGTTGATCCAGTTCCATCATGCCGCTGCCGTAGATGTCCATTTCGGAAGTGTACGGCGCGGCCTGGGTCTGCCGCCCCTCCCGCAGATGCGTATAGATGTGCATGCGGCTCGGGGCATACCAAACGAAAAACGGCTTGTCCTCCTGGACGGTCGTGCGCATGAAACCCAGGGCACGTTCCATGAATTCGTCGTCCACGGTCTCCATGCGCTTGCGGGTCAGCGGCCCGGTGTCCTTGATCGTCTGCTTCCCGACGCGGCCGAAACGGGCGTCCTCCGTGGGATCATCCACGTCGGTGGCAACGCAGTCGAGGACACCGCGCGGACGGTAACGCTGGTCGAATCCGGGATCTTTCGGCCAATCTCCCAGCTCGGGCTCCTCCTCGGTGTTGAGGTGGTAGAGATTGCCGTAAAAGACGTCGAACCCGTGGACGGTCGGCAAATGCGAGTTCCGGTCCCCGAGGTGGTTCTTGCCGAACTGGCCGCATTGGTACCCCTGGGTCTTGAGCACTTCTGCCAGCGTGGGATCGCGCTGGTCGAGACCGATCGGCGAGCCAGCCATGCCGACCGTCGTCAGGCCCGTGCGGATCGGCCGCTGCCCCGTGATGAACGCAGCCCGGCCCGGCGTGCTGGTCGGTTCCGCGTAGTGGTCCGTGAACAAAATGCCTTCCTTGGCCAGCCGGTCGATGTTCGGCGTCGGCACCCCCATCATGCCCAGGTTGTAGGCGCCGATGTTGTAGTAGCCCACGTCATCCGTCGTGATCATCAGGATGTTGGGGGGCGCATTCTCCGCCGCATGCGCGGCGGCCAACCCGGCTCCCGCCAGGATCGGCACGGCCCATCGTCTTGCGATTGCTGTCTTCATGATTCGCCTCAGTTCCTTGTTGGTTAATTTTCTGAAATCTTCGCTTCGGTCGCGGCCTTTCACTCCATCCCGCGCCGGACGGCCACCGGCGGCGCTGACACGCTCCCCATCACCCGGCGCGCGATGTCGGGCATATCCTCGGCCATG
>CAYNHA010000013.1:0-2717 GCA_964397035.1 uncultured Verrucomicrobiota bacterium | reverse complement strand
TTCATGGCGTGTTTCCCGTGAGGTTGTTGGTGATCGTTTTGGCGGCGTTGACGTAGAAAAGATTGGTGCCGTCCCCCATCAGGTAGTCGCCGGCTGGGAAGGCGACGAAGGAGACCGTGACCATTCCGGCATTGGCAATGGCGTTGCCTCCCATGTTGACCAGACTCGTGAATAGAAACCCCGTTTCTGAAGCGTAGACCGTGTGAGTGGTCGAGTATCGGCGGAAGCTGATCCTCGGATAATTGATGAATGGCGCTTCCTCTCCGCTTCCCAGAACAACCCCGGACGAATTGTTTGTGTTCGAGATGGAAACAGTTCCGGATACCGCCCCACCGGACAATGGCAAGTATCCAGACTGGGAAGACAAGGCCGCATTGGCCGTGATGCTGGCGCTGGTCGCCAACGCCCGTGCGGTAGCGTCCACGGTGTTGCTCAGGGCGATCCCCGCCACGGCGGCCTGAACGTAGTTCGTAGAGGCCAAGGGAGCCAATGCCGCATTGATTCCCTGCAAATGGGCATAGAGCGTGGCCGTCGTTATGGCGTACGCCGAGGGAATGAACGTGGTGGCGACAACCGAATCGAGTGTCGTCGAGTCCGGCTTGATCCAACCCGCGAAAGCCGTTTGAGCGAAGACCATCAGCGCCAGCAGGACTCCCAGAGATCTGCCCGAGGTCGTGGATTTACTTGGAACCGAAAAACGCGGGGAAGGCGATCCGGCCTCCTCGGTGGTGACGCTATACCGCCCCATCAGGATTTGGCGCAGAAAGATGTCCGCCGAATATCGAGCCCCGATGGCCGCGCTATCCAGAGGCAGTCCCATCTCCATCCCCAGGGTGAAGAGGACGATCGTTTCCAGATGGCGAACAGCGGACTGCGGGACCCACGTCTCGCGGGGATCAACGATGTTCGCTTTCACGCTCGTCAGGTTGTCGCGGAATTCACGAAGGGCGTTTTTCGTCAGTTGATCCAACCGCCCTGCCCGATCCGGGTTGGCCACCAACCATTCGGCATAGCGGGCTTTTACATCCGTGGGCATGTGGGCGAGAATGTCTTCGGTTTTGATTTCAACCCAATCCATAGGGGACTCCACAAAAACGGGCGACGACATCTCCGCCGCCGCCCGGACTTGGCCGCTTGGGCGGCTACGAAATGTTCAGACGAATCACCGCTGCGCTATTGGTCACGCGCACGTCTTCGGACCAATCGAACTTGGCCACTTCGGCTCGACCGTCCTCTCGGGTATAGGAACCCGGCACCATCCACTTGTTCATCAAGCGGAAGGTCTTCATGAAGGACGGATCCCGCCGATCAGGCGTGTCTCGGCGGGCGAAGATCAACACCGCATCGTCGAGGAGGAACGAAATGCTCTTCGCCTTCCCCTCCGGTGCGCTGTCATAGACCATGAACGAAGTCATGGTCTTGGGGGATGCGAGCAGGAGCTGCTGGGCGACGTTCTCGGTCGGGATTGCCAGCGACGTCTTGCTGCCGGCCAGGAAGCGGGAGCGCACGGCCGGAGAGTTCTTGAACTTCTGCCACGCGGACACGCCGAACAAGACGCCCACGCCCATTGCAGAGCCGTAGGCGGCGGCTTTGATGACGTCCTTGACGGCCGAATCCAGATCATCCACCGGGTCATTGGATGCGCCCCACGTCTTGGCCGAACCACCACCCGCCGCTTCGAGCGCGGCGTCGATCACGGTCTTCTCGTGAGCAAGGGCCGCCACTTCGGCGACAGCCACCGCGCCTTCACGCAGAACGTCCTCCAGCGCTTCGGCTTCGAGATGCTCGAGATTGTCCACCGGATAATCCAAAGCATGCGGTTCACAATTGTAGAAGGCATCCGTGGTTTCGAAGCGCAGTTCGGTCGCGCGGCCGCCGATGGCGCGAAGCGTATTCGGCAGGCGGAAGCGGTTCTTTTCCGTATAAACTTTGTACCTCCCGTTCATCACGCCCACGGGGACCGTGGGGGCGATGAAATCGGCGACGGGCTGGACGGTTTGCTGAGCGGCGCCCTGCGCGAATTCGCGGAGGGTGGGATTGCTGGAAATGGAAGCGAGACGATTCATGGTGTGGATTCCTTTTGGTCTTTAGACGGTGATCTTGCCGAATGTAAGCGGGCGGGCTTTGACAAGCTGGCCATCGACACCCGGCTCTTCTGCGATCGCGATTCCGCGATAGTTGCCGGGAGAGGTCGGCAAGCTCGTTACGGTTCCCCAGTTGACGGAATGGAGTACAAGGACTTGGCCGGGGGTGCACGTGCCCGTCAGCTTGATGCGAACATTGCGGTGGGTCGACAGCGGTAGAGCCGCGACGTGTTCTCCGACATCACCGGCGTCCGTCAGGACATAGACCGCATAGTCGAGGTCTCCGGTGGGGAGTGCAAACTTGGCCACGTTTCCATCATTGACGATTTTGACGAGGTAGCCTTCCTTGCTGGTCAGGTCGACATGGGCGGGCAACGCGATTTGCCCCACTTGGGTGTTGGTTTGGGTCATGGGTTTAGTCCTTGTTGATTTCTTTTTCCGCGCGGCTGAAGGCCGTGATGAACGGAATGTTCTGGGTCTTGGCGATTTCGTGCGCCCGGTTGCGGATCGCGGAAGCGGCCGCCAAGTGGGCGCGGTTGGTTTCGGCGGGAGCCGCCACGGTGGACACCGTGCGCTCCATGGCCGCAAGACGATTGCGCAGCGGAATCATTCGCGGGGTGGCAGCGGGAACAG
>CAYNHA010000012.1:0-4098 GCA_964397035.1 uncultured Verrucomicrobiota bacterium | reverse complement strand
CCATCTCGAACTCACCATGATCCACGAAGTCATGGTCCTCGACCACAGCGGCCCCCTCCTCGGCCTCATCTTCTACGGCGCCGCCCTCAAGCTCTTCGTCCTCGGCGCTCTCTTCCTCCACGTCATGGCCCCCCTCTCCTTCGGCAACGCCTGGCTCGACTGGCCCCTCTTCGTCCTCGAAATGCTCGCCCTCTCCGTCGGCATCGGCCTCGTCGAATCCGCCATGGCCCGCCTCCAGATGCGCCACGTCCCCTATCTCCTGATCGCCGCCGTTCTCCTGTGTGGTTTCGGTTTCGTCCTCCTCGTCCGCTAAACAAGGAAACATCGCCATGTCGCCATTGCTCAATACGCTGCTGGTCTTCGTGCTGGCGCTCAACCTCTTCGCGCTGGGCACCAGCCGCATCACCGCGCTGATCCGCGCCGTCACCCTCCAGGGCATCCTCATCGGCTTCATGCCCCTCCTGAGCCACGGCCACGCCGGCGTCGGCACCTGGCTCGCCGTCGTCGTCGCCGTCGCCCTCAAGGGCGGTCTCATTCCCACCATGCTCAACCGCGCCATGCGCGACGTCCAGATCAAGCGCGAGGTCGAACCCCTCGTCGGCTTCCTCCCCTCCATGCTCCTCGGCGCCGTCGCCACCGGCCTCGCCCTCGTCTTCGCCTCCGAGCTCCCCCTCGCCCCCCAGCACGTCGAAACGCTCCTCGTCCCCGCCTCCCTCGCCACCATGCTCGTCGGCTTCATCCTCCTGACCACCCGCGTCAAGGCCATCACCCAGGTCATCGGCTACCTCATCCTCGAAAACGGCATCTACATCTTCGGCATCATGCTCGTCGACGCCATGCCCCTCCTCGTCGAACTCGGCGTCCTCCTCGACCTCTTCGTGGGCATCTTCGTCATCTGCATCATCGTCAACCACGTCAATCGCACCTTCTCGTCGATCGACACCCGCCATCTGGCCGCCCTCAAGGAGTAACCCGCACATGGATCTGGCCCTCATCCTCTTCCCGCTGGCCATGGCGCTCGCCGCCTTCGCCGTCCCCTCCAACGCCCGCCGCCCCTGGCTCCTGCCCTTCGCCGGCTTCATCCACCTCGCCCTCACCCTCTGGACGCTGACCCAACCCTCCGTCCCCGTCCTCGCCGCCCCCTGGCTCGCGCTGGACCCACTCGGCAGGCTCGTGCTGCTCCTCGTCAGCCTCCTCTTCTTCGTCGTCTCCTTCTATCTCGTCTCCTTCCTGCGCCTCCGCGGCGACCGCCCCAACCGCGTCTTCTGCGCCTGCATCCTCGCCTGCCAAAGCACCCTCACCCTCGTCACCTGGTCCAACCATCTCGGCCTCATGTGGGTCGGCATCGAAACCACCGCCCTCGCCACCGCCTCGCTCATCTACTTCCACCACAACCCCCGCTCCATCGAAGCCGCCTGGAAATACCTCCTCATCGGCTCCGTCGGCATCGCCCTCTCCCTCCTCGGCTCCTTTTTCCTCGCCTACTCCTCCCTCTATTCCGGTCCCCACGCCTCCCTTCTCTACACCGACATCCTCGCCGGCGCCTCCCACCTCTCCAAGCCCTGGCTCCACGCCGCCTTCGTCCTCATGCTCGTCGGCTACGGCACCAAGATGGGCCTCGCCCCCATGCACACCTGGAAGCCCGACGCCTATGGCGAGGCCCCCGCCGCCGTCGGCGCCCTCCTCGCCGGCGGCGTCACCAGCGCCGCCTTCCTCTGCATCCTGCGCATCTACCACCTCTGCGCCGCCGCCGGCGAAACCGCCTTCGGCGTCCCCCTCCTCGTCTTCATGGGCCTCCTCTCCATGATCGTCGCCGGCATCTTCATGGTCGGCCAGCAGGACTACAAACGCATGCTCGCCTATTCCTCCGTCGAGCACATGGGCATCCTCGTCCTCGGCATCGGCATCGGCGGCCCCGCCCTCTTCGGCGCCCTCCTCCACATGGTCAACAACGGCCTCGCCAAATGCGTCATGTTCCTCTCCGCCGGCAACATTCACCGCTCCTTCGCCAGCACCAGCACCGACGTCGTGCGCGGCGCCATGCGTCGCATCCCCTGGTCCGCCAGCCTCTTCCTCGCCGGCTTCCTCGCCGTCACCGGCTCCCCCCCCTTCGGCCCCTTCATCAGCGAATTCACCATCCTCAACGCCGCCTTCTCCTCCGGCCGCTACCTCGTCGGCGCCCTCTTCCTCCTCTTCCTGCTCATCGTCTTCATCGGCATGGGCGCCACCGTCCTCAACGTCGTCCAAGGCAAGCCCTCCCGCGAAGCCCCCCGCACCCCCTTCCGCGAAAACGCTCTCCTGCTCGCTCCGCCCATCCTCTGCATCTCCCTCGTGCTCCTCCTCGGCCTCCACATCCCCGCCCCCCTCCTCGCCCTCCTCAACAACGCCGCCCGCTTCCTGGAGACCGCCCCATGATGACCCCCCTCGCCAACGGCCAAGCCAAAGCCCTCTCCCTCCTCCCCGCCCTCGATTTCGACGTCTTCCGCGACCTCGCCATCGACTCCCTCCTCTCCGGCCACCGCGCCGTCGCCTTCTTCGGCGCCGAAATGGAACCCCGCTCCGTCGACCTCTTCCTCGTCCTCGCCAACGACGACGAGAACACCCTCGGCGCCCTCCGCACCCGCCTCGAAAGCGACACCTTCCCCTCCCTCACCCCCGACGCCCCCCAGCTCCACCTGTTCGAGCGCGAAATCGCCGAACAATTCGGCCTCCGCCCCGAAGGCCACCCCTGGTTCAAACCCGTCCGCTACCGCCCCTCCTGGCATCCCGCCCGCGATGCCTGGCAACGCCCCAAAACATCCCCCATCGAACCCGCCGTCTGCGACTTCTACCGCGTCGAAGGCGAAGACGTCCACGAAGTCGCCGTCGGCCCCGTCCACGCCGGCATCATCGAGCCCGGCCACTTCCGCTTCCAGTGCCACGGCGAAATTGTCTTCCATCTCGAAATCGCCCTCGGCTTCCAGCATCGCGGCATCGAAGAATCCCTCCTCGGCCCCGCCCCCAACCCCCGCGCCCCCTACCTCGCCGAAACCATCGCCGGCGACACCACCATCGGCCACGCCACCGCCTATTCCCAGGCCATCGAAGCCCTCGCCGCCGCCAAAGTCCCCGGCCGCGCCCAATCCCTCCGCGCCATCCTCCTCGAACTCGAACGCCTCGCCAACCACGTCGGCGACCTCGGCGCCCTCGCCAACGACGTCGCCTTCCTTCCCACCGCCTCCTACAACGGACGCATCCGCGGCGACTTCCTCAACATGACCGCCCTCCTCTGCGGCTCCCGCTTCGGACGCGGCATCGTCCGCCCCGGCGGCGTCCTCTTCGATCTCGAACCCGCCCGCGCCGCCGACCTCCTCCAGCGCCTCGAAACCGGCCTCGCCGACACCGCCAACGCCGTTAATCTCCTCTTCGACTCCCCCTCCGTCCTCGCCCGCTTCGAGAACAAAGGCATCGTCCCCCCCGACGTCTGCCGCCGCCTCGGCATCGTCGGCCTCCCCGCCCGCGCCGCCGGCATCCCCCAGGACATCCGCACCGCCCACCCCGCCGGCATCTACCGCTTCGCCCAGATTCCCCTCTCCACCTGGGACACCGGCGACGTCTTCGCCCGCGCCTACGTCCGCTGGCTCGAAATCCAGCACTCCATCCAATTCATCCGCGAACAAACCAAAGCCCTCCCCGGCGGAAACACCATCGCCCCCCTCGGCCCCCTCAAACCCGACCACTTCGTCGTCTCCCTCGTCGAAGGCTGGCGCGGCGAAATCGCCCACGTCTCCCTCACCGACCCCCAAGGCCGCATCCGCCGCCACAAAATCGTCGACCCCTCCTTCCACAACTGGCCCGCCCTCGCCTACGCCCTCCGCGGCCAGCAAATCTCCGACTTCCCCCTCTGCAACAAAAGCTTCAACCTCTCCTACTGCGGCCATGATCTCTAACCCCCTCTTCCCCTCCCCACTTGATCATTGGATATTGATCATTGGACATTGGATATTGAAATCCCCCTCACCCCATTCGCGTCCATCCGCGTTCATTTGCGGTTCCCCCCCTTCTCCCCTCTTCCCTCCCCCCCATTCCCTTCCTACTTGCGTCCGTCCAATTCTTTTT
>CAYNHA010000011.1:0-5556 GCA_964397035.1 uncultured Verrucomicrobiota bacterium | reverse complement strand
TCGACCGCTGGCTCTGCGTAGGCTCAAACGTCTCGAATTGCATCAGGCTCTCCCGTTGAACGTTCAGTTCGAATCTCGAGCAGAGTATCGCGAAGCATACTTCCCGGCAAGGACAAGCCTTCCCTGCCCAACAAACCGCAGAACTGGGAATCTGCGAGATTGACTTCATGGCATCGGGTGTTATCGTGCGTGTCGGCGTCGGAGCGTTTTATCTTGATCCATGGCGAAGGAACGTTCTGCGGCGGACAGCAAAAGCCGGCATAAGGACGAGCATGGAAGAAGCCCGGAATGAAAAAATAGCCGAGGATGCACATCAGGACGAGTGCCTGACCTTCTACGTAGGCGAAGAATTCTTCGTCACGCAAATGCCCCCCTACTTTCCGCTTTTCAGGTGCCGCGCTCGGTTGTTTTGTCTCCGGCATCGGCATCATCGGCAAGGCCGTCAGGATTTTCATCAAGGGCAAGAGGGTGTGCACAAGAATGATCGGTTTTGGCCGCCTTCGACCATTTATGTTGGAAGAAGTGGATGAATTCAACACGGAAACAAGGAGAAATCGAATGAGAATTCCGCAGAATGCAAAAAGCCTTGCCATCAGCTGTGTGGCGGCATTGACGATGAGCCTCGGAACGGCATTCGCCGATGAGTCGACAACGCTGCGTATTTTCACATGGGACGGCTACGTGACGGCAGAGGACATTGCGGCGGTAAACCAGTTGCTTTCGGATGCTGGCAACCCCTGCAAGGCGGCCGTAATCGACACCCTTGCCCAAGGTCCGGAACAAATGTTTGACGTGATACGAGCCGAACAGTGCGACATTTCATTCCTGACATTGAACTACATCAAAATGCAAGACGAGCGTATTGCACGGCTCTTGCAACCCATCA
Source organism: uncultured Verrucomicrobiota bacterium (assembly GCA_964397035.1). Taxonomy (GTDB): domain Bacteria; phylum Verrucomicrobiota; class Kiritimatiellia; order CAIQIC01; family Lenti-01; genus Lenti-01. Next base: position 4,670 of record CAYNHA010000011.1, on the reverse strand, counting down.
ATGTGAATTCACCCCGAATTCCGGAATACGCCAACACACTACCCTCTTTGCGTCAAATTCCGATGGGCCTGAGCGGAGGCAAGCCACTCTATGTGCCCTACGGCGGTGGAGCCTATGGAATTTGGGCGAACATGAAAAAGGTTTCCAAGGATGAATTGCCGGCCAAAGCATCCGATTTACTCTCCCCCAAGTGGAAGGGCGAGCTCTCGCTGACAAAAGGACAGATCCAGCCCAATGTGGCCCTGGCCCTGATGATCCTGGGCAAACCGGCGTTCCATGTGAATGATCTGGTGGAATCCGGCGACCGCGCGGAGGCGATGGACCTGTGCGCCGCCGACGGCGAATTGCAAGCAACTCTCAGCCAACTCTACGGCCAAGTGGGTTCGTTCTGGGAAGCGGCGCCCACCTTTGAGCATAAGCTGGTGGCTTCTTACGGAATCGAAATCGCGGGACTACGGGCCAAGGGCGAGGATTGGCAACTGGTGAACTTTGCGGAAGGCAATACCGTCTGGCTGGACACCATGAACATCATGGCCAGCGTTTCAGGAGCCAAACTTGAAGCGGCGGAAATTTTCATCAATTACTTCCTCTCCAAACCGGTTCAGGAGCGTGTGGTCAACAGCTTGAGCATGGTGGGAGCCATTCAGGGAATCTCCAATCCGATGATCGACGCCAATCCCGACTTTTTCAAACCAACCATGTTTTGGCCCCCGTACACTTCGCTGGCCGACAACTTGATGCGCACGCTTTCCGATAACGCTATGAAGAAATAGTACGGCTTCAATCTTGCAGGGGCGACCGCTATTCGGCTCGCCCCTGCAATAGGAAAATCCATACAAAGGGCATCATGAAAAAACTGAACCGTTCCTTTTCGCTCACCACCAAGATCACATTGGCTGTGGTGAGCTTGCTCTCCACGATATTGATAGTCGGGGGCGTTGCGGCCTACAGGACGGCCAGCATCAGAATATATAAATCCCTCGAATCGGCCCAGAGTGCCATCCTTGCACGGACCATCGTCAGTACCGCAGGCCCCCTTTGGGACATGAACGCCCAACTAGCAGAAAACATGCTGCGTGGCGAAATGCTGATGGAGGACATCCAAGTCATCGCCCTCTATTCTGGCGCAGACGAAGCCAAGCGGCGAATTTTTATCGTATTGCAACGCACAGAAAACAATCAAATCGAAGCCACAAAGGAATGGCCTGCCGACTTGCCCGCTCTTTGGAGCGAGCAGACCAAACCGATCGACCGGGATGGAAAGGTCCTCGGCGCCGTCCGCATTGGCATTACGGATCAAGGTGTGAGAGCGGTGCTGCGGCAATTGCTGGGCATGATTGTCGCCGTAGTGGTCGGGCTGGGCCTCTTGATGATCGGGTTGCTTTTCATGCTTCTTCGCGGCCTGGTCATCCGCCCCCTCCATGCCGGAGTCAACTATCTGGAATCCGTTGCGGAACGGGGAGACTTATCTGGAAACGTAGATGTCTCGTACCTTCAACGTGGGGATGAAATCGGACATCTTTTGAAAGCCATTCAGGGACTGATTGACTATCAGCGCAAAGAACAAGCACTGACCGGCGAAATGGCGGCCGGCAACTGGGTTCTGCAAACCGCGTTACGTTCGGACCGGGACGATCTGGGAAGGTCGTTGCAAACCCTCGTTGAAAAAATCAACCAGTCGTTGCTGCGAGTCCGTCGTTCGGTTGAGGAGGTCAGCAATGGCACCGGCCAGATTGCTGACGCCGCGCAAAGCTTGAGCCAGGGTGCAACGGAGTCGGCTGCCAGCTTGGAGGAGATCAGCGCATCGGCCACGCAAATCGGGCAACAAGCGAAGCACAATGCCGAAACCGCCACCCAAGCCAACCAATTGGCGGTCTTGGCCAAATTGGCGGCTGAGACCGGGGCCAAGCGCATGGAGGCACTCAATTCCTCCATGGCGGCAATCACCGAATCGAGCGGGCAAATCCCCAAGATCATCAAAACCATCGACGACATTGCCTTCCAGACCAACATTCTCGCCCTCAACGCCGCCGTCGAGGCGGCGCGCGCCGGACGCCACGGCAAAGGCTTTGCCGTGGTGGCCGAAGAAGTACGCAGCCTGGCGGCCCGCAGCGCCAAAGCCGCGCGCGAAACCGCCGATCTGATCGAAGGCTCCAAAGGCCGCGTAACCGAAGGGAATCGAATTGCCCAGGAAACGGTCGAAGCCTTAAGTGAAATCGTGAGCGGCATCGTCAAGGTCGGCGACTTGGTGGGAGAAATGGCCGCCGCCTCCAATGAGCAGGCGCAAGGCATTGCCCAGATCAGCCAAGGACTGGGGCAAATCGATCAGGTGACGCAACAAAACACCGCCACTGCCGAGGAAACGGCTGCCGCCGCCGAAGAGCTCTCGGGACAGGCCGGTGAACTGCGTGCCTTGATCGACCAATTTAAGCTCAAGGACCGCGCACAAGGAGGCGAAGATTCTCCCAAAGCCCTGCCTCCTCCCCGTTCCGAGAATGGCGGCAGCCACGACATGATCCAGTGGTCGGACGACTATTCCGTGGGAAACCGGAAACTGGATGGGCAGCACAAGAAGCTGATGGACCTGATCAACCGCCTGTACTCCTCCATGCGGGAAGGAAAAGCCAACACCGTGGCCTCTTCGGTGTTGGATGAACTGGTGGATTATACCGTCCACCACTTTGCCGATGAAGAGAGCATGATGCGCCTCTACAAGTACCCTGAACTGGAAAAGCAGCAATCCATGCACAAGGAGCTGGTTCGCCAAGTGATCGAGCTTCGGGATCAGTTCAAGAATGGCCAGCCCGTCGGCACCCGCATCTTCAACTTCTTGAAAGGTTGGCTTGTCAACCACATTCAGAGCGAAGACAAGAAATACAGTTCATACATGCCGGATTAAGCGGGTTCCCATATTTTCCACCGGTGGAAAACTTTTTTCCACCGGTGGAAAAACGCTTTTGCATTCTCTTCATATTTTTGAATTTTTTCATCAATACCCTTTGACGAATGACGTCGAGTGCCCTACCCTCTGGAGGTATCGGCGCGTGCGGGATGATGGATCTCTTTCCCGCGGCGCGTGTTCCAAGGTGTTCGTGTTTGACTGATTGATCACAATCCAAACTGGAGACTCTCAATGCTGAAGATAAAATGGACGATCGGAAAGAAGCTGATCTTTCTCTGCGTGGGACTGGTGGCCGCCTCGCTTCTACTCATGGGTTTCCTCAATTTCCGCTCCGTCCGCAACTTGGCCTCCAGCGCCACGGAGGTTGCCTCCAAGAGCCTGACCGATGACGCGAACCGCACGCTGCAAGGCGGCGTCCAGCGCACACAGGAGGACATTTTGGAATTCATTGCCACCCGCCAGAGCGATGTCCTGAAATTCGCGAATTCCGGCCTCGTCACCTCGTATCTGGAAGCCCTCACCGGAACGAGCGAAATCTGGACGCGAGCCCTTCAGGACAACTGCCAGGTTCTCCTTCGAGGATTCCTCGAAGCCATCGGGGTACAAAGCGATTCCACCGCAGAAACGCTTCGGGCCGCATTGGCGGTGGCCGAATTAACGCTGACGCAAATGGGTGGATTCAAGCAGGTGGAAGGCCCGGTCACGTGGAAGGCAATCAACCAACTTTCCAAGGAGACCACTGAAATTGACCTGCCATCCGTCCAGATTGGCACCCAGCCAATTTCCAAAAACGACAAAGCGGATGTTCCCACTCCCCTCGTGGATGACGTGACCAAAACCACGGGAGCCGCCTGCACCCTCTTCCAGCGCATGAATTCCAAAGGCGACATGATCCGCGTGGCCACGTCGGTAATCGGAACCAACGGAAGCCGCGCAATTGAAACGTATATTCCGGCCGTGAATCCCGATGGCCAACCCAATCCCGTAGTCGCCAGCCTCCTGCGCAAAGAAACCTACGTGGGCCGAGCCTTCGTCGTCAATGAGTGGTATCTCACCACCTACAAACCCCTTCTGGATGATCAAGGCGACGTGGTTGGCGTGCTGTTTGTGGGATTGCCGGAACAACGGAGCTCCCTTGTTCAATCGATGGTCTCAACCAAAATCGGCAAATCCGGCTATCCGTTTGTCATGAATTCCAAGGGAGAGCTTGTGGTTCATCCCCGTGCAGAACTGATCGGAAAGAACGTCATTTCCGACCTCAAGCTGCTGGACTTCCAAAAGGCCCTTGACCAGAGAAAAGAGGGTGAATTTGGATGGATCGAATATGCCTTTGAAAACCGGCGGAAATTCATCATGTTTTCCTACTTTCCCAAGTGGGACTGGATTGTCTGTGCCAGCGGCTACACGGATGAGTCCAGCGCGGCCGCCGCCAGTCAGGCACGGGATCTCCTGCGCCTTGACATGGCCCAGATTTACAAGAGCGCCGTGGTGGAAACGCCCCGCGGCACCCAAAACATCTATCCCCAGATCCGGCTCCTCGACGCCGCCGGCATGGAGGTCGTGGCCATCGTCAACGGCGAAGTGCGGCCCGACAAGGACCTGCAGTCCCGCGCGGGCGTCGATTGGTTCGAAGTCACCAAGAAGCTCTCCGCCGGCAACGTGTTCGTTTCCCCCGTTGAACTGGCACGCAACACGGGCAAGCCGGAGCTGCGCATTTGCGCGCCGGTGTATCTGGGTGGCGTCCTTCAAGGCGTAGCCGTGGTGAATC
>CAYNHA010000010.1:0-3753 GCA_964397035.1 uncultured Verrucomicrobiota bacterium | reverse complement strand
AACGGCTCCGGAAAATCCACCACCATCAAGATGATCCTCGGACTCCTCTTCCCCACCTCCGGCACCCTTGAAGTCCTCGGCGCCTCGCCCCGCTCCACCGCCGTCAAAAGCCGCATCGGCTATCTCCCCGAGGAATCGTATCTCTATCCCCACCTCACTCCCCTCGAAACCCTCACCTTCTACGCCCACCTCTTCCGCATCCCCCCCGCTGAAGCCCGCCTCCGCATCGAGCAGCTCCTCGACATGATCGGCCTCTCCCATGCGCGGAACCGACCCGTCGGCGAAGTCTCCAAAGGCATGGCCCGCCGCATCGGCCTCGCCCAGGCCCTCCTCAACGATCCCGACCTCGTCATCCTCGACGAACCCACCTCCGGCCTCGACCCCCAAGGCACCCGCCAAGTCAAGGACCTCATCCTCGCCCTCGCCGCGCGCGGCAAAACCGTCCTGCTCACCTCCCACCTGTTGGCCGACGTTGAAGACGTCTGCCAGCAAGTCGCCATCTTGTTCAACGGACGCATCCTCGCCCACGGCACCCTCGACGAACTCCTCGCCCAAAAAGACAAAACCACCCTCACCTTCCCCACGCCCTCCGATCCCCTCACCCTGCGAAAAATCCTCGATGCCGCCCGTGCCGCCCTCGGCGCCGACCCCACCCTCGATCACCCCCGCCAACCCCTCGAACCCTATTTCCTGAACATCATCCAAGCCGCCGTCCGCGACACCCCCTCGCCCTCCTCCGGCGCCACCCCCGCCGCCCCCCTCGCCCCCGTCCTCCAGTCCAAAGCTTGAAAATCAAAATCCAGAATAGAAGCCTTCAGTCGCCAAAAGGGGCTTCATTCTGAATCCTGAATTCTGGCTACTGAATTCTGCTCTTGGAAAACGAAGTTTTGCAAGAGCCTCAAAATTTTTTCCAAAAACCCGCTTGCACCCTCGCCGCAAGCTCCCTATTCTCCTCCGGTCAAACCTAAGGAGATATGAACTATGGCAAAGATTGATTTTGGCGGAATGACGGAAGACATCGTCACGCGCAAAGAGTTTTCCCTGAAGAAGGCCCAGCAGATCCTCAAGAAGGAAGTCGTCGCCGTCATCGGTTACGGCGTGCAGGGCCCCGCCCAGTCGCTCAACATGCGCGACAACGGCATCAACGTCATCATCGGCCAGGATCCCCGCTTCAAAGGCGATTGGGACCGCGCCGCCAAGGATGGCTTCAAGCCCGGCAAGGCCCTCTTCGACATCGAAGAAGCCTGCCAGAAGGCCACCATCATCATGATGCTCGTCAACGACGGCGCCCTCAAGTTCGTCTTCCCGCGCGTGAAGCCCTATCTCACCGCCGGCAAGGCCCTCTATTTCTCCCACGGCTTCGGCTGGGTCTATCGCAAGCTCACCGGCGTCAGCGCCCCCAAGGACGTGGATGTCCTGCTCGTCGCCCCCAAGGGTTCCGGCACCTCCGTGCGCCGCAACTTCCTCGCCGGCGTCGGCATCAACTCCAGCTTCGGCGTGGCCCAGGATGCCACCGGCCGGGCCATGGACCGCACCCTCGCCATCGGCATCGCCGTCGGCTCGGGCTATCTCTTCCCCACCACCTTTGAGAACGAAGTCACCTCCGACCTCGTCGGCGAACGCGGCGTGCTCATGGGCGCCCTCGCCGGCATCATGGAAGCCCAGTACGATGTCCTCCGCAAGAACGGCCACAGCCCCTCGGAAGCCTTCAACGAAACCGTCGAAGAGCTCACCCAGAGCCTGATCCGCCTCGTGGACGAAAACGGCATGGACTGGATGTACTCCAACTGCTCCGCCACCGCCCAGCGCGGTGCGCTCGACTGGAAGCCCCGCTTCAAGAAGGCCACCCTCCCCGTCTTCAACGCCCTCTACAAGGCCGTCAAGAGCCAGAGCGAAGCCCGCCGCGTCATCAAGGTCTGCGGCGCCGCCGACTACAAGCAGAAGCTCGACGCCGAGCTCAAGGAAATGGGCACCTCCGAGATGTGGCGCGCAGGCGCCGCCGTGCGCTCCCTGCGCCCCCACGAGAAGGCCAAGACCAGCACCGTCGGCATCAAGGGCCGCGGCAAGAACTAAGGTTCTTCTCCGTCTCCACCGCCCGCCGGGTCCCCCCGGCGGGCTTTTTCGTGGCCTGCCTCCGAAGGAGAGCTCCAATCTTGGCGGTCTCTCTTCTCTGTTGTGACTCAAAGCAACTTGGTTAACTTGATCCAAACAATTAACGCCTTGCAAATCTCGTTTTCTCCAATCACGATTCGCACCATGATTTTCGGCATCTCGGCATCTCGGCATCTCGGCATCTCGCTAGCCGCATAGCTCAGCACCTCCTTCCGCTCCTTCTCGTCTTTTTCATTTCCCGTCCATCCTTGGCCACAACGGCACTGGATATTCGCAACACATCGGTCGCCTTTTCCCCGCAGGGAGACTCCCTTTCCGAAATCGTTCGAACACTCCATTCCGCCAAACGGCAGGTGGATGTCGCCCCGTTTTTCCTCAGCCACACGGATTTGGTCAACACCCTGTGCTTCCTTGCGGCCAAGCAGAAAATCAAGGTCCGTTGCTTCATGGATCCCGCCTCCACCGCTCCCGCTGAATGCCACGTTTTGGACCAGCTCGCTCAAAACGGTGTCGAGGTTTATGTGGTTCAGGTGGAGGACGGCAAAATGCACCTCAAATGCGCGGTCGTGGATGAGGACATCGTCATCACCGGTGCCGCCAACTGGACGGCCCGTGCATTCGACAACAATGTCGAAGACTCACTCATCCTGCAATCGGCCACCCTGGCCCGGGCCTATCGCGCTCGACTCAACCGTCTATTGCCCATTTCCGAACCCCACCATGCTCCGAGCCAAGAGGCTCACGCATCTGTCATTTCCAAACCCGTTGACCTCGCCCCAGTCAAACCGTCCGCGCTGAATTTTGCTGCCCCGCGTCTTCAACGCTTCAGCTCCATTCGATCCGCACGGGTCTTTTTCTCTGCCGATTCCGAACCCGACAGCGGATTGCTGGCCTCGGAAATCATCCTGTCCCGTATCCAAGCGGCCCAAAAGCGGATCGATGTCGCCATGTATCTACTGGTCGAACCCGCGCTCATCGACGCCCTCGTTCAAAAAGCGTCCGGGGGAAAGGTGTCCGTCCGCCTCCTAGTCGATTCCGGGATGCTGGACTCGTCTTCCCGTTCCATTTTGGAAAGGTTGGCCGCCGCCGGAGTACAAATCCGGTGGCTGGGTAGCGAGAAATTCAGCATGCATCTCAAGGCGCTGGTTCTGGATGAATCCCAAGTCTGGACCGGCTCCGCCAACTGGTCGCAATCCGCCTTTGTCCACAACGTCGAAGACTTGGTTCTCATTGAATCCGCGGATCTCGCCCGCGCCTACACCCGACACTTCGACACTCTCCACGCCGCCGCAACGCCTTTCCAGCCCGCCGTACTTCCCGTGGCAACCCCATCCAATGCCGTTGCCACCAGTGAATTTTCGGTCGGTCTTCCACCCACCTCCCTCCGCACCAACTGGCCTGCTGGCCTCCAAGACCGGGCCGTCGACGACATTCTTCTAACCGTTTCCGCCCGCTATGTCGCCGATGAGGAATATCTGCCGATCCTGCTAGACCTGATCCGAAATGCCCACCAGTCGGTCCTTGCCTCCATGTACGTCATGGGCGATCCGCAAAAAGACCAACCCAATCTCGACCAACTCACCGCAGCGCTGACGCAAGCGATCCAGCGCGGCGTCTATGTCTACCTGCTCCTCCACATGC
>CAYNHA010000009.1:0-8918 GCA_964397035.1 uncultured Verrucomicrobiota bacterium | reverse complement strand
GACCAGCCACAGCACCGTGAAGAGGGGGGCGAGGAGCAGGCGCGCACGCAGGGTCAGGCGGCTGTTGCGCAGAATGGCAATCCACAGGATGGACAGGGCGTAGACGAGCGCCGCAAAGAGGGAGATGTTCCGGAAATCGTTTGGGAGAACCGCCGCATCATAGGTCCAAAGGCAGGGAGAGGCCACGAGGAAAAGGAGGAGGTGGAACTTGAGGAGCCATAGGGAATGCAGAATGGTTTTTCCAAGCGGGAGCGGGGTTGGAAGTTCGTTCAGTTTCAGCGTCAGATGCCAGGCCGCGGTGAAACCGAAAAATACAAGGAGCGCCGCCAGCGCGGCGAAGAGGCAGCCGCCGCCCATGTCCGTGCTGCCTTGCAGGAACAGCAGGTGTTCGGGGCGACCGGTGATTTCGGGCGGAACATAGAGGAATGCGCCGGTGACAATGGCCAGAAGCAGTCCCAGCGGGATGATCAGGAGCGGGCCGGTCAGCAGGCGCGCGGAGCCTTGCGCCGGGAGGGCGGAACCGGCGCGCATGGAGAGGGCATAGAGCAGGAGCGTGCTCCCCATGACGGCCAGCGGCCACGGCCAGGGCCAGGAAACGGAGAAGCGATAGGTCATGGCCGAATAGCGAAAGTTGGGCATGGGAAAGAGATTCAGCACGACGAAAAGGGCGGAGAGGAAAATCAGAACGCCCTTCAGATTCGGTTTCCAAAACGGAGAGGTCATGGTTTGGAGTCCAAGCTACCACGTGCTTGGGCAGGCGTGTCAATGATGGAAGGGGCCAACATTCTACCTTGCCAGCCTCGTCTGTCCGAGCGGAGGTGCGCTCGTTGAAGTTTCTTGGAAAAGCCGTCCCGCGCGTCGTGGTGGAATTCGCCGAACCGTGGAAATCCATCGCCTTTGGGCCGAAAAAAAAGTGGAGCGGGTGATGGGAATCGAACCCACGTGACCAGCTTGGAAGGCTGGGGCTCTACCATTGAGCTACACCCGCAGAGAGGAATCGTTGGGGCGGCATTGTGGGGAAAGTGGGGCGCCGGGTCAAGTCTCGCTTTCAACAGGACAAGTCTGGGCTTTTGCGGGGGGGAGGGTTGGCGTAGGGTGATTGACGTATGGCGATTTTGCTCAAGAATTCGACTTCGGAGGAATTGTACGCGGCGCTGTCGGCGGAAGGGGTTTCGCTGCGGCTGGCGCGGCAGCTTTTGGCGGCGGGGGTGAAGCGGGATGAAATACCCGATTCGATTCCGGAAGTATCGGCCAAGGTGCTGGGGCGGGTGAGGGCGCGGGTGGTATTGCCGCGGCTGATGCTGCTGGAAAAGGCGGTTTCGGCACGGGATGGGTTTGCGAAGTATTTGTTTCGCGGGGAGGGGGAGGGCTCGTTCGAGGCCGTGCGGATTCCGCTGGTGCATCGGGCGGGAGATGAGAAATACATCGTTTGTGTGAGTTCGCAGGTGGGGTGCGCGATGGGGTGCGCGTTTTGCGCGACGGGGCTGATGGGATTCGTTCGCAATCTGTCGGCGTGGGAGATGGTGGATCAGGTGGTGCGTGTGCAGCGCGATTCGGAATTCCCGGTGCGGGGCGTGGTGTTCATGGGGATGGGCGAGCCGATGATGAACGTGGAGGCGGTGATCCGCGCGGCGCGTATTTTGTGCGAGCCGTGCGGGATGGCGGTTTCGGCGAAGGCGATCAGCGTGTCCACGGCGGGGGTGGTGCCGGGCATTCGGCGGTTCACGGCGGAGCGGTTGCCGTTCCGGCTGGTGGTTTCGCTGACGAGTGCCGATCCGGTGCGGCGGCGGGAGCTGATGCCGGTGGAGGGGGCGTATCCGTTGCCGGAATTGATGGCGGCGGTGAGGGACTACCATGCGGCGACGGGGCGGCGGGTGACGCTGGCGTGGACGATGATTTCCGGTTTCAATACGCGAGAGGTGGATGCGGTTCAGTTGGCGGAGCTGGTTCGCGGGGTGCCGATCACGCTCGACTTGATTGACGTGAACGATTCGACGGGGCGTTTTTCCCCGCCGGGGGATTCGGAGCGGAATGCCTTCCGGGATGCGCTTCGGAAGCATGTGAAGATGCCGGTGGCGCGGCGGTATAGCGGCGGGCAGGACATCCAGGCGGCGTGCGGCATGCTGGCGGGCCGAGTGGGGTGAACAGCTTTCCTCAGAGGCTCTTGCAAAACTACGTTTTCCAAGAGCAGAATTAAGGATTCAGAATTCAGGATTCAGAATGACCGCTTTTCGCGGTCGAGGATTCCTATTCTGAATTCTGGATACTGAATACTGACTACTCCTTTCGTCATTCGGGGTCATGTTTTATAAAATAGTATCCCTTTTCGGGAAGGCATGGGGGCGTGGGAGAGGGACGGGAGGAGGAATCAGGGAGACGGGGTGGCGAGGATGCGGTAGTAGCGGATGGCGGGGTCGGGATCGGCATGGGTCCAGGTGTTGACCCCGGAGTCGCGGGGGTGAAGGCCGAGGGATTCCCAGGGGCCATGGATCACGTCGAAGGTGCTTTGGATGATGTAAGGGGTTGCGGGGCCGTTGGTGCCGCCCCACCAGTCGATTTGCAGGGGTTGGCCGTTTTCCTGGCGCACGGACAGGATCCGGAAGGTGTCGGTGGAGTTGGTGGGGTTGAGGCCGGCGACGTATTGAATCCAGTTGGGAGTGCCGCCGGCGGCGGGAAGGGTGTCGAGGTCGTCCCAGGTCCCGTTGGTGGAGGGATTCATTCCAAATTGCTCATACCAGCCGATGGGAACGCCACGGGTGGTGCAGAGGGGAGACCAGTTGACCAGGTCGACCCAGCCGCAGTCGCTGCCGAAGGGCGTGCCGGAGTTGTATTTTTTGTAGCGCCAGCGAAGGGTATAGACACCGGAGGTGAGGGTGTAGGTCTTTTGCTGCCAGTCCACGGTGTCGGTGATGCGGTTGGTGAGGGAGTTGTTGATGTAGAATTCCAGATAGTGGTTGTTGGTCTGGGCACTGACGCTCCACCAGAAGGTGAGGGTGCCGGGACCGGTGACGGAGGTTTGGAACCACGATTCCTGGCTGTTGGCGATGGGGCCGCTGCAGGCGGCGTCGAGGCCATCGCGGGTGGTGTTGGTTTGGAATAGCCAAGGGGCGGAACCGCCGAGGCTCCACGCGAGCGTGCAGGCGTCGACGGCTTCGCAGAAGGTGCAGCCGACGGCGAGGGAGATGTCCTGCGTGGTGGCGTAGCCGTTGAGGAGGTTGGAGAAGGCGATGCGGGTGAAATAGGAGCCCATGGGGGTGGAGCGGAGGGGAGTGGCCAGGACGGAAAGCGTGGAGTGGGGAGGGAGGGTGCCGCTGGAGGGATCCAGTACGAGCCAGGGGGCCGAATTCGATGTGCCCCAAGATTGTGAGGAATCGCTGCGGTTGGTGAGGACAAAGGTCGGAGTGGGTGGTTCAAACGGTCCGCCGATTGGCCCGGAGAAGGAGATGGGTGTGCCGGAAAAGAGAAGCGCTTCCTGCAGATTCAGAGAGAACGGGGTGGAGGAGAAGCGGCGCATGGTGGCATTGGTGAAGATCAGTGAAGCGGAGTGGGTGTTGCCTGTCAGAAGATGGGCGTTGGTGTTGACGGCCACATCGAGGGACGCCGTGGAGTTCGGGCCGAGGGTGCCGTTGGTTGGAGTCAGGGTGAGCCAGGCCTGGCTGCTACGGACGGACCAGACGATGGCAGTGATGGCGCTGTTGGAAAGGGTCAGGGAGTGGGAGGCGGGCATGTAGGCGCCGCCGACGAAGCCGGTAGTGACAAGTATCCCCGGATTGACAAAGAGGGAGTTCTGGACGGCGCAGGTGGCCACGCGGGAGAGAAGGCGGCCGGTGGTGCGGTTGCTGAAGGCGATGGGGTTTGTATAGGTGCCGGAGAACAGGGCTCGGGCGTTTGTGTTCAGGCTGAGCACCACGTTGGTTGAACTGCCGGCCATCAGATCGCCGCTGGCGGGAGTGGCGGAAATCCAGGGAGAATTGACGAGGGCGGACCACTGGAGAGGGGTGGCGCTGGAATTGGTGAGGAGATAGGTCCGGGAGGAATTGGTGAAGGGGCCTCCCGACGGGCCGCCGGAGCCCCAGATGTTGGTGGGAGTGACAACCAGGCCATCGAGGGCGACGCGGTCCACCCAGGCGGCGTTGGTGCCGGTGGAGGAGAAGGAATTCGTGAAAACCCATCGGAGCGTGTGAACGCCGGGGGTGATTTCGGTGGAGTGGGTTGCCCAGGCGGTATTGCCGGAGAGTTCGGCGCGATTGGTGCCGTCGATCTGGAATCGCAGGTAATTGAGATTGGTAGTGGAGGAGGTGCGCCATTGATAGGTCAGCAGGCGGGGGCCGGTCACAGTGGTTTGCATCCAGGAGTGCTGGTGGTTGGTGATGGAGCCGCTTTGGGCGGCATCGATTCCATCCTGGGTGACATTGGTTTGGGCGAACCAGGGAGTGTTGCCTCCGAAGGTCCAGGCCAGATCGCAAGCTTCGATGGACTCGCAAAAGGGGGAGCCAACGGCGAGCATGACGGTTTGGGTGAACGTGACGCCATTGTGGAGGTCGGTGAAGAAAATGATGTTGGTGTAGTTCCCGATGGGCAGGGCGGCGGCGTTTGAATTCACGGTGGCGGCAATGGTCGTGGAGGAGGTGCCGGCCAGTTCGCCGGAGGAAGGGTCGAATGACAGCCAAGAGGCGGGGGAGGAAACGGTCCAGTTCTGGGCCACGGAATTTCGGTTGGTGAGAACATAGGTTTGGGAGGGGGGGCTGAAGGGGCCGCCACTGGGGCCGGAGGGAACCCAACTGGATGGCGAGACCAGCGCGAACGACTCCTGCAAGGTGATCGAGGCGGTGCAATAGGGCAAGGAGTGTGCGGGGCGGTTGACGGTGTAGAGGTCGGTGAAGATCTGGCCGGGGGGCAGTGAGAAGGCGTTGGTGTTGATGCTGACGGAGATCGTGCAGTTGCTTCTCGGGGCGAGGGTTCCGCCGGAGGGTTCCATGGTGATCCAGTTGGTGGGCGTGGAAAGCCACGTGCAGGCGCGCGCGCTTTGATTGGAGATCAACAGGGTTTGGACGGCCGGTGAATAGAGGCCGCCACCGGTGCAGCCGGTGAAGGAAAGCATGGCCAGAATGGGGGTGAGGGAGAGAGGACTTCGCACGACCAGGCTGACCGGGCGGGAGGCGGAGAATTCCGTGGTCAGGTTGAAAAACGTGATGTCGTTTGCGTAGGTGCCCGGAAACAAATCGTAGGCGTTGGTGTTCAGGCTCAGGTCCAGCGTGAGGGTTCCATGGGGTGGCAATTCGCCGCTGTCGGGGAGCACCGAAATCCAGTTGCTGGCGGAAGTGGCGCTCCAGCGGAGGGTGCTGGCGCCGGCATTGGTGAGGACATATTGGCGGGTGGCGTTGGTGAAGGGGCCGCCGGAGATCCCGCCCGCGCCCCAGGTGTTGGTGGGCTGGATGAGGAGGGCATCCCACGCAACGCGGTCCAACCAGGCGGCGTTGGAACCTTGGGGAACGTATTCCGAGGTCACGTATTCCCAGCGCAGGGTGTGGATGCCGACTCCCACTTGATACGCCTCGTTGGTCCAGGGGATTTCGCCGCCGATCTTTCGCTTCACGGTTCCGTTGTCCAGGAAGCGTAGGGGGTGGGTTTCGCGCGAGGAAATCTTCCACTGGAAATGCAGATGCATGGGACCGGTCACCGTGGTTTCCATCCAGGTTTGCTGGTTGGTGGTGAGGGCGCCGCAGCGCGCGGCATCCACTGAGTCTGCCGTGTCGTTGGTTTGGTAAAACCAGTTGGCATTTCCTCCCGTGGTCCAGTCCGTGTCGCAGCGGTCGACGGCATCGCACAAGCCGCCATTGGCGGCCAACTGGACCGAACGCAGATGAACCTGCCCGCTGGTCTGGTTCGAGAAGACCACGGTGTCGGCATAGGTCCCGAACGGCAGGGCATTGGCATTGCTGCGGATTCCGACGAGAACCTCGGTCGAGGAATGGCCGGCGAGGATGCCGCTGGCAGGGGCGAGGTCAAGCCAGTCGCTGGCGGCGGTGACCGTGAAGGAAAGGGGTGCCGAGTTTTTGTTGGTGAGGACATAGGTTATGGATGCGGGGCTGAAGGGGCCGCCGACGGTGCCGCTGGTGGAAAATCCGTTTGTCGGAGAAACGTCCAGCGGATCGCGGATGGCGAGCGACACTGTCCGGATTTCCGCTGCTCCCGATGTCAGGTTCCGGAAGGTGACCGCGCCGGAGTGGAGTCCCGGAGGGAGAGAGGCTGCGTTTTCGTTGAGCCAGATCCAGACGGGATAGGGGAAGGAAGCCACGGTTTGGAAATTCGTGGAATCGAACGAAATCCAAACCACGTCGGTTTCGATCGTCCAGGAGGAAGGGGCGTCATTGGTTTCCGTGATGGCATAGGCTTTGCGGTCCGGCGAGAACGGTCCATCCTGCTCGCCGTTGGCGGAAAGTCCTGTTGGGGGCTGCACCTGGCTGTGGTTGTCCATGTGGAAATCGACAAAAACCGGTAGGTGGCTGGAGGCTTGGGCGGAGGTTTCGGCAGGCAGGAGCGATCCTTGTTTGGGGAGTCCGCCGCCTGCATCCATGGCCGAGTAGTAGACCTCGCCCGTGGGAGAGCCTAGCGCGTGGTGAGCGATGGAGGGGCTCAGGAAAACATAGTCCAGCCAATCGTGGGAGGAGGGGCGGGTGACTGGGCTATTGGTGCCTTCCCAGCAGGCGAAGAGGAGTTGCAGGCCCTGTCCGGCATCGGCATAGCGATCGGTCGGAAAAATGGAATAGGGAACGGGAAACACGATGTCGGCGCCGAGAACGTAGTCCGCGGGGGCGCCCGAGGGCTGCCGCCACTCGAATTGGTCGCGAAGCTGGGAGGAACGAATGTCATCGCCCATGTTTCCGACAAGCAAGTATTCGCCATGGTCCGGATGGGTGGAAAGATAGGCACGGATGTCCTGCGCGATTCGTTGAGCCTCGATGGCCCGCCGGAACAGGTCGATTTGGAGATATCCCTGCTTGTGCTGCATGTTCCAGATCACCAGAGGGCGATCGGTGTTGGGCACATCGAAGGAGGCTCGGAGGGGCAGGCGGGAAAACTCCACGGCACCGGTGGGAGAGGTGAGGCTGAAGGTGTCGAGAATGGGGAAGCGGCTGCAAAAGGCGTTGCGCAGCCCGCCGGAAAAGGGCCCGTCTTCGCCGACGGCGGAGAACGGATATCCCAGATCTGTCGTGAGATTCGACCAGGCGGCAAGATCATTGGTCCGGAGGGATTGAATGCAGACGATATCCGCGCTCATTCGATCGAGCACGGCCTGGACGGCGGCGTATTCCGCGCTGTTGGTAGCGCCGAGTCCTTCCTCGATGTCAAACGTGGCCACCCGGACATCGCGGCCATCGGAGCGTGGAGCCATCCACGTCATGACTGTAGCTATGATCAGAAGCGTCGATTTGGAAGCGAGCCGACAGCATTCCAAGAACAAATGGATGGGGGGTGTTTTCATAGGTAGGTGAGACTAGGGTCATTTTGTTCCTGAGATGCAGGCAATGCAAGTTTGGTTTTGATTAGGAGTCGGGGAGAATGGGGTCATGTTTTATAAAATAGTATCCCTTCTGGCCTGTGCAAGATCCGGCCGGAACCCAAAATCGGTTGGCATGTGCCTGGCCGCGTTTGGCAAAAGGCTGGTGCGGGGGGGAGGGGCTGGCGTAGGATGGGGGACCATGAAAGAGTGGCTGACAGATTATACGACGTTTCGACTGGGCGGGCCTTGTCGCGAGCTGGTGACGACGGCGGATAAGGCGGCGGCGGCTAAAGTGATTTGCGAGTGGAATGCGGCTGGGATTCCATGGCGTGTGATGGGAGGCGGCTCGAACTTGCTGGTGGCAGATGCGGGGATTCCGGAGGCTGTTCTCCGGATTTTCACGGAGGTTCCGGATTGCCGGCTGGAAGGCGAAACCATTTCCGTTTCGGCAGGTGTGGCGTTGGATGCCGTGTCGCAGTTTTCAGCGGAGGCGGGGAAGAAGGGGCTGGGATTTGCGGCGGGCATTCCCGGCACGGTGGGGGGCGGAATTTGCGGGAATGCGGGAGCGTTTGGCTCGCAGTTGGGAGATGTGCTGGAGCGGGTGGAGGTCTTGACGCGCGAGGGAGAGGCAAGAGTGTTGCGGCGCGAAGAGTTGTCGTTCGGGTATCGATGTTCTTCTCTCCAGCAGACGAGCGATGTGGTGGTGCGGGCATGGTTCCGGTCAACAGCGGGCGATCGAGCGGCGCTGAAGGCGGAGAGGGAGGAGATTCTGGCGGCGCGACGGGAGAAGCATCCGGATTGGCAGGTGCAGCCGACGGCGGGCAGTTTCTTCAAGAACCTGCCGCCGGAGAAGCCAGGCGAGCACCGACGGGCGGCTGGCAGGTTTCTGGAAGAAGCCGGGGCCAAAACGATGCGCGAGGGCGGGGCCTACGTGTTTGAAAAGCATGCCAACATGGTGATCGCCGGCCCGGGGGCAACGGCGCGCGACGTGGCGCGGCTGTCGGCGCGGATGGCCTCGGCGGTGCGGGAAAAATTTGGATTCATATTGGATCCCGAAGTTCGTTTTTGGGGATCTATTTAGGGCAGGGCCGGGGCAGAAGGGAATACGTCGTCAGAGCATTGTAAGGAGAATATCATGCGTTACGAGTCGTGGTTTGATTCTTCCGAGAACAGAACATTGATGGCCATCTGCGCGAGGAAGATGATTCGAAATATAGGTATTGGCGGCATCATTTGGGGCGTGATCAATATGGGGGTCGGTTCGTTGGCCATACAGGTGGCCTCCATCAATGCAGGAATTTTGATTCTTGGCGTATTGATGTTCGGGGCGGGTGTTCAGGCTTTGCGAAGTCCAACTCTTGGTATGCTGTTGACGGAAACTCTGCTATCGGCTCTTCTTTTCCTGTGGAATCTT
>CAYNHA010000008.1:0-7641 GCA_964397035.1 uncultured Verrucomicrobiota bacterium | reverse complement strand
CCCTGGGGATCTTTGGCCTGATGGGGTCGACGGCCAACGCCGCGCACTTTTCCGGATTGCTGGTGGGTGCCGGACTGGGGTTGATCTCTCGTGGAGCATAAGACGTCTGACTGAACGCTAATCTTTTCATTTTTGGTGGCTTTTTCAGAAAGAGTAGGAGACTGTTTCTCTTGATGTGAAACGGAAGGCAAAATGGGTATCACTATTGACAGTGCAAGATTTATGATTGCGGCCAAGAAGGCCGGAGTCAATTTTTCGGAAACGCTTACCCTTGGGCACCAGTGGCTGTTTGCTTCTCCAAAACAACTGAATGCTTGTCTGGAAACCATTGGAATTCGTAGCACTCTTCAATCCCATACTTGGGCAGACGATTTTCTCAACGCGTTGGGATCTAAAAAGTTGGTGATCCTGGATAATTCACCTTACGAGGGGGCGACGATCATTCAGGATCTGAATACATCGATTCCTGCTCATATGCACAACTCGTTTGATTTTATCTACGATGGCGGAACGCTGGAGCACGTCTATAATTTTCCGGTTGCAGTTGAAAACTGTATGAACCTTTGTCGAGTGGGAGGGCATGTTTGCCATTGGACTCCCGCCAATAATGAGTGCGGACATGGATTCTACCAGTTTAGCCCGGAGCTTTTTTATCGCTTATATAGCCAACACAACGGATTTCGCCTGATTTCAATTGTATTTGTTGAAGTGGGAATTCTAGCGACACGGTGGTATGAAGTAGTGGACCCGGCTAAGATTAATGCTCGTGTTTGCTGTGTCAACCGACACCCAGTATTCATGATGGTTCTAGCTCAGAAAATTCGCGAGATCGTTCCGAGTGAAATGTCGGTACTTCAGGCCGATTATGTTGAATCTTGGGGTATTGTTGATCAGGCAAAAGCGAACACCCGTATGACATCTTCGTCCCCACGGATTCGTGTAAAGGATAGATTAAAAAAAGGGCTCAAGCAATTTTCTCCCAGATTCTCCAGTTGGCTCACAAATTTCTACAGCACTTACCTTGTGCGCCGATTGAACAACCGTGTGTTTTATAAACATGTAATGCCTGAACAATTTGAAGTTCACCCATGATGGGTGCCTTGTGCAAAAAACAAGTGTCACCCGGTCGAGTCAACGAACCCCAATGTGCATAACGCGGTATGTCTATCCCAATTAATCAAATTATGATCTTGCCATCGATTCTGTCGGCCCGCATGGGGCATCTGGCGGAGGACTGCCGCCGGGCCATGGAGGCGGGGGCCGACGGGCTTCATGTGGACATCATGGATGGGCATTTCGTGCCGAACCTGACGATGGGGCCGGATATTCTGCGGGCGGTGCGGGAGGCGGTTCCCGAGGCCTATCTCCACGTCCACCTCATGGTGATGCGCCCCGACCTGTATGCTCCCCGGTTCGTGGAGGCGGGCGCGGACACGGTGCTGATCCATGTCGAATCGCCATGCGACCTGCGGGTCACGCTGGCTGGAATCCGCTCTTCGGGCAAACATGCCGGTTTGACCCTATGTCCGGAAACCCCGGTGTCGGCGCTGAAGGGTTTTGAAGATTTGCTGGATGAAGTGTTGATCATGACCGTGCATCCCGGCTTCGGGGGGCAGGCCTTCCTGGAGAGCGGCATTCCGAAGATTGCGGAAGTGGCGGCGGGACTGCCGCAGGTGGACATTTCGGTGGATGGCGGGATCAATGCGGAAACGGGTGCGGTTTGCGCGAAGGCGGGGTCCAACGTGCTGTTGGCGGGATCGTTCCTGTTCAAGGCGCCGGACATGAAAGGCGCCATCGAGGGAATGCGGCGGCAGGTCGCCTCGGCTTTTGCGGAACGGAATTAACAACGCCCCCAACGGGCGGGATTCAAACGGACAAGTGGAACATATGGCAACGAAGTTTTACAAAGAGAACGAAGGCGGTGCAGAGGAAAAGGCGGCTCCTGTCCCGAAGGCGACCGGGCCCGCGCATGACCTGTCTCTCATCCGCAACTTCAGCATCATTGCCCACATCGACCACGGGAAAACCACGCTTTCGGACCGCCTGCTGGAATTGACCGGAGCGGTGGCCAAGCGCGACCAGCGCGACCAGTTGCTGGACGACATGGACTTGGAGCGGGAGCGCGGCATCACCATCAAGGCCCATCCGGTGACGATGAAGTACGCGGCGCGGGACGGAAAGACATACGAATTCAATTTCATCGACACGCCGGGGCATGTGGACTTTTCCTACGAAGTCAGCCGCAGCCTGGCCGCCTGCGAAGGGGCGCTGCTGGTGGTGGATGCCACGCAGGGCGTGGAGGCGCAAACCGTCGCGCACGCCTTCCTGGCGGCGGCGAACCACGTGAAGATCATTCCCGTGCTGAACAAGACCGACATGGTGGCGGCCGACGCCGAAACGGTGGCCCGCCAGATCGAGGATATTTTCGCGATTCCCCGCGAGGAATGCTTCCATGTCAGCGCCAAGACCGGCGTTGGCGTGGCGGACGTGCTGGAAGCGCTGGTGGAGAGGATTCCTCCGCCCAAGTCGGCGCACCCGGATGAACTGCGCGCGCTCGTCTTTGATTCGGAATACGACACGTTCCGCGGCGGCATCATCTACGTGCGGATGTTCGATGGGGCCATCCGCCGCGGGGACCGCATCCGGTTGATGGGCTCCGGCAAGGATTTCGAGGTGCAGGAAGTCGGCCTTTTCAATCCCAAGCCACAACCGACGGAAGCCTTGCAGGCGGGGCAGGTGGGCTACTTCCTGGCCAACATCAAGAATACCAGCGAAATCCAGATCGGTGACACCGTCACAAGTGCCCGCAGTCCCACGGAGCATCCGCTGGCGGGCTTCAAGGCCATGCACCCGATGGTGTTCACGGGCCTCTATCCCATCGACGCCGACGACTACGAAAAGCTGAAATACGCGCTCGAAAAGCTTTCGCTCAACGACAGTTCCTTCCAGTACCAGACCGAGTCCAGCGTGGCGCTGGGGTTCGGGTTCCGCTGCGGATTCCTGGGCCTGCTGCACATGGAAATCGTGCAGGAGCGCCTGCGGCGCGAGTACGACTGCGACATCATCGCCACCTATCCGGGCGTCGTCTACCGCGTCCGCATGCACGACGGCACGATCAAGGAAGTGGACAATCCCGTCTTCCTTCCCGACCCCACCGAGTTCGATGCGATCGAAGAGCCGATCGTGAAGCTGTTCCTGATCTGCCTGGGCGAGCAGATCGGCGACATGATGAAGCTGGTGATGGACAAGCGCGGCATCATCGACCGTACCGAAACGCTGGACCACAAGCGCGTCATGCTGACCTGCATGATGCCCCTCAACGAAATCCTGATCGACTTCCACGACCGTCTCAAGAGCATCTCGCGCGGATATGCCTCGATGGACTACGAGCAGGCCGGCTACCGCGAGGATGACCTGGTGAAGCTGGACATCATGGTCCATGGCGACGTCGTCGAGGCGTTCTCCTGCATTGTGCACCGCAACAAGGCCGAGGCGCGCGGACGCCAGATCTGCGAAGTGCTGGTGGATTTGATCCCCCCCGCGCAGTTTGCCATCGCCATCCAGGCGGCGCTGGGGGCGAAGGTCATCGCCCGCACGACCGTCCGCCCGTACCGGAAGGACGTCACCGCCAAGTGCTATGGCGGCGACATCACGCGCAAGCGCAAGCTGCTGGAGAAGCAGAAGGAAGGCAAGAAGCGCATGAAGCAATTCGGAAAAGTGGGCATTCCCCAGGAAGCGTTCATTGCCGTTCTGAAGACCAAAACCTGAGAAGGGACCGGACATGAATTTCTTTGCAAAACGGCGGCTCAAAAAGACGGTCCACGTGGTGCGCCACCTGGTCCGGCATGCCCTGAACATGCGCGAGGATGTCGCGCCGGCCGGGCTGGTGGCCTCTGCCCGGGCCGCCGATGTGGAACTGAGCGCGGCATGGGCGGCGCGGGACTGGGACCGGCTGGAGTCGGTATGCGAATCGACCGCCTTGACGGCCGAAAAACTGATGCCGCCACGGCCTTTTCCCAAATGGCGCGAGAATGTGGAAGTGCTGGTGGTGGCCATTTCCATGGCCATGGCGTGCCGCACGTATTTCATCCAGCCCTTCAAGATCCCGACCGGCTCCATGCAGCCCACGCTGAACGGCATCACCGCGAGGCCGCAGGATGGAAAGCAGTGGTATGATTTGCCGCCGTTCAACCTGGTGAACCTGGCGCTCTTCGGCGAGCGTTACGTGGAAGTGAAGGCCCGGAACGACGGAACGCTGGGACCCCTGCGACCCTACGAGGATCAATACGCCATTCTGGTGGGTGGCGTGCCGCATCCGATCCGCCTGACCCTGCGCCCGGACAGTCCGTTCATGGATCCCGCGTTTGCGGACCCGGAACACAGCATGCGGTTGCACTTCAATCCCGGCGACCAGATCCGGAAGGGGCAGGTGATCGCCTCGGGGCGCGTCCGGCAGGGCGACCACATTTTCGTCAACAAAGTGCTGTATCACTTCACCCGGCCGAAGCGCGGACAAATCATCGTGTTCGACACCAACTACATTCAGGACAAGGAACGGCTGGGCATCCGGCCTGACACCTTCTACATCAAGCGGCTCGTGGGTCTGCCGAACGAATCGGTCTCGATCCGCAGCCGCCATCTGGTCGTGGATGGGCAGCCGATCGAATCGCCATTCCCGTTCAAGCGCCAGGTGGAGGATCCGGCCTACCGCGGCTACACCACGCGGCCCGGCTCGCTGCTGCCTAGCGAAAGCTCGAAGATCCAGCTCGGCGAAGGACAGTTCCTGCCCTTTGGCGACAACACCTTTTCCAGCCTCGACGGGCGCTACTTCGGGCCCGTCACCGAAAAGGCGCTTGTCGGCCCGTCCTTCTTCGTCTACTGGCCCCTCGGCCCGCACTGGGGCCTCTCGAAATAGTCCTCGGGCGCTGTCCGCGCCTCGCCGCCTTTCCGGATTTTTCCACAGTGTGGAAACATTTTTTCCATTGTGTGGAAAAAACGCGAAAAAGTTTTCCATTGTGTGGAAAACGGGCGGATCGACATGGCGCGTTATGAGAAGGGAGCGGTGGAGGCGAGCCATTGGCGGGGGGAGTGACCCAGGGCGTGGATGAAAACGCGGGAAAACTGGGCGTAGCTGCCGAAGCCGGCATCGAGGGCGTGCTGGAGAAGCCGGATTTCCGGGTGGGCGTGGAGCCGCCGGAAAAAGTCCTGGAGGCGCAGGCGGTTGCGGTAGGCGGGAATCGTCAGGCCGGTTTGCTTTTGAAAGAGGCCGCTGAGGTAGAAGGGGGAGAGCTTCACGCGGCGGGCCAGTTCGGCCTGGGACAGGTTTTGCTGCGGGTCCGCCAGAAGCGCGATGGCCTGTTCCAGCTTGGGGTGGAAGGGGGCGCAGTCCTTCACGGACTGGGCGGATAGGAATTCATCCCAGAGCGCAAAAAGCGCGAAGTGGAGTCCGCGGTTGAAGGCGTCCGGCCGGGACAGGGCAGCGACCGCGGAGAGAAGGCCATCCATCCGCTGCAGAGCGGGGGCGGCCAGGCGGCGGCAGAAGGAGTGGGCGGGCTGGCCGGGGGAAGGCGTGTCGCGGCGGCGGGCTTTTTGAAAGGTCTTCAGGCACGTGGGTTGCCACTCGACAATCCACAGGAGCATGTCGGAGGACCATTCCGAAGGCACGTGGCGCTGTCCGGGCCACAACCAGATGAGATGGCCGGGAAGGAGGGGGTAGCGGCGGTCTTCGAGAAGAACCTGTCCCGAGCCGCGCAGGACCAGGTTGATTTCCAGCGTTTCATGGGCGTGCCAGTCGCGCAGATACCAGCGCTTGTCGGACAGGGAGACGACGACACCTTCGTGTCCGGGCGGTTGGAAAAAGGGGGAAGGGGAAGGGTTCATCGCAAAAAATGATAAGTCATGCGATGGGAGATGAAAAGATTATTCCGGACAAGTGGCGTAGACCGGGGCGCAGGAAAGGTGAGGTGAACCATGGATTTCGTGAAAGGTGTCGTTCGGGTACAGCCGCTGGGGAACTATTTGGTGCGGATTGAACAGAAGGGTCCAAGCGGTTTCGAGGACCGGGAAACCTTCACGGTGCTGGACCGCGGAATCGAAGGGGTGGAGGCCACGGAGACCCGGGCGAACGGGCAGGTGTGCGTGGCCACCAGGAACTACCGCGTGATGGTGCCCGAGGGGGCAACGGGATTGGACGGAATCCGGGTGGAGTCGGCCACGGGCGAGACCTTGTGCGTGATGTCGAACGCGATGTTGTCGAAGAGATTCCTGCCCTCCCCGTCGGCACTGCCTGCGGTCTGGGTGCTGGGGGATTCCCCGCGCGTGGTGCCTCCCGCATGGGGGGCGCTTCCGCCGCCGGAGAATGAGGCGGGCGGCACGTCGGGCTGGGATTTGGCGAACGATGCGGCGGATGTGTATGTGTTTTTTCCGGCCGCGTCGGGCTATGAGGCGTTTCGTGCGGATTTCCTGCGATTGACGGGGGGCATTCCGCTGGTGCCGCTGTATGCGCTGGGGTTGTGGTATAGCCGCTATTATGCGTATAGCGAGACGACCGCGCTGGCGGTGATGGACCGGTTCCGGGCGGCCGGAATTCCGCTGGACGTGTTTGTGGTGGATACCGATTGGCGGGTGGGGGCATCGTGCGGATACGGAATCAACGAGGAGCTGTTTCCGGATATGGCGCGGTTTGTGCGGATGGCACATGATCGTGACATTCGCGTGATGTTGAATGACCATCCGGAGCCGAAGGGGCTATGCGCGCTCGATCCGGCGGAATTGCGCTATCGACGGGATGGGTTGGTTTCGCTGCTGGCGATGGGCGTGGATTTGTGGTGGTTCGACCGCAACTGGCATACGCACTTGCAGGCGCCCCTGCCGGGGCTGAACAAAGAAGTGTGGGGAATGCGGTTGTACCGCGACATCACGAAAAATTTCCGGCCGGAGCGGAGGCCGCTCCTCATGTCCAACGTAGATGGCATCAACAACGGGCGGCTGGATGCGCCGTCGCATCCGGCGGCGCACCGGTTCCCGGTCTGGTGGACGGGCGACACGGTGGCGGAGTGGCCCTATTTGCGGATGGGCGTGGAGAACGGAGTCGATTGCGGCATTCGTTCGCTGCTGCCCTACGTGCACGAAGACTTGGGCGGGCATCACGGCCAGCCGGATGCGGAACTCTACGTGCGTTTCATGCAATACGGCGCGTTTTCGCCCGTGGCGCGGATCCATTGCACGACGAAGGTGCACCGCTATCCGTGGGAATACGGCGCGGAGGTGGCGCGGATCGTGGGCGATTTCTTCCGCCTGCGCTACCGCCTCCTGCCGACGCTGTACGCGGCCGCGCACGAGGCGCACCGGACGGGAACGCCGCTGCTGCGGCGGTGCGACCTGGAATGGCCGGAATTCCCGGAAGCCCGGGACAACACGCAATTCCTGTTCGGCGACGATTTGCTGGTCGCGCCGATCGTGGAACCCGCCCGCGGCGGCGGAACCGCCGGGCGGACGGTGTGGCTTCCGCCGGGCGAGTGGCAGGATTTGTGGAGTGGAAAAATCCACCGCGGGCCGGCGACGATCGGCGCGCAATGCGCGCTGGAAGAAGTTCCGGTCTTCGCGCGGCGGGGCGGGCTGGTCTTTTCGATTCCCCAGCGG
>CAYNHA010000007.1:0-5683 GCA_964397035.1 uncultured Verrucomicrobiota bacterium | reverse complement strand
GGCCGAGGCGGCGGTCAGGAAACCGGCATGGCGCCCCATGATGACGTTGATCTTCACGCCCGGAAGCGCGGCATTGTCCAGATCGTCGCCCATGAACGCCTGCGCCACGAACTTCGCGCTGCTGGCAAAACCGGGAGTGTGATCGTTCTCGCGCAGGTCATTGTCCACCGTCTTGGGAATGTGGAAGCAATGCATTTCATAGCCGGCCTTCTTGGCCTCTTCATTGATGATGTGCGCGGTTTCGGCGGAGTCGTTGCCGCCGATGTAGAAGAAATAACGGACGCCGTGCTTCTGAAGCTTCTCGAAAATCTTCGTGCAATCGTCCGGCGTGGGCTTCTTGCGGACGGAACCCAGCCCGGAGGAAGGCGTGTTGGCCACGGCCTTCAAGGTCGCCACGCTTTCGCGGCTCAAATCGATCAGATCATCGTTCAGTATGCCCTTGATTCCGTGGAGGGCACCATAGATTTTCTTGATTTCCTTGTGCTTCTTGGCCTCCAGCACCGCGCCAACAAGGCTCTGGTTGATGACGACCGTGGGTCCGCCGCTCTGGGCGATCAGCATGTTGCCGCTAATTTTGATTTTCTTAGGCATAAAACGTTTTTCCTTTTCCGTGGGGGTTGGATCCACGCCCGCGCATCCAACCAAAATCGCCCCCCTTCTTGCAAGGTCTTTTGCAGCAATCAACCGCATCAGGGCGCTGCCATGTTTCACTGACCAGCTATCCCCCTCCGCACTCTGGGTGTCGATCCCATCCCACTAGAAACAGGGGTGGTAGGACCATGGGCCGTCGATGAAATACGGTCCCCTCCCTCCATATCAAATCAACTAGTTATTATAATAACTAGTCAACAGCTGATCTCCGGTTTTTCGGCTTCGGATAAGAACCTTGGCGCAGATCCGGATTATCAAGGGGGCCTTCTGTGTCGTGGATGGATTCCGGATGGACCATTTCGGAGCCCTGAAACAGGTCCACATGGAACGCACAGAGAAGCCAACTTGCCTGGAGACACACCCTCCCTTTTGAAATCCGTGTCCATCGGGGATTCATCGGAGCGGTGCTTGCGTTCCTATGGCGCCGATGGCGGTGCAAAGCCGACGAAGGTCAACGAAACAGAGATGCGCTCCCGCATCAGGACAAAAGTCCGGGACACCCATCCACATGCCATCCGTGGGGAAAATCCCGGCACTGCCTCGGGCGCGCCGCATAAATGCGGCAGGTGCCGTCGGGTCCGACAAACTCGCACGCCCCATCGGCCTGCTCCCTCAAGGTGAGCTGGGCGCGATTCCGCGCCAGCAACGTGTGATCCGCAATGAACCGTTCGACATCCATTCCCATCAGGGCGGCGGCGGCTTCGATGTCGGCGTCCTCCAGCAACACCGACCCCGGCCATCGGCAGCAAGCCCCGCACCGCTGACAGATAAACGTCACCGCCGCTCCTGCGCCATCACTGCGGCAGCACGCGCTCTCCCCCGGGGCCGAGGCGGATCACGTCCTTCTCATCCAGCAGCTCGCACGACACGTTGATGTTCCGCATCCAGGCCAGCGAGCGCGCCTGCTGAAACACCTTGTAGCTGTCCGGTCGGACAAAGAAGCACAAAAACTGCGTTTCGGGATTGATGACCGCCAGCCGGGATCCAAACCACATTTGGTCGGTTTCGTCCATGAATCGTTCGAACTTGTATCCCTGGGCGCCCGGAATGGGCGTCAGCACATATTTCCCCGTCAACGCGAACGTATAGTCCACCTGCTGCCCCTCCACCTCCAGAAAGCTTTTCCCAGCCAGTTTTAGGAATTCGTTTGGATCACTCTGCACCTTTTCCCGAATCTCCTCGGTCTTCATGTCCACGGCCTTCTTGAGTTCATCCACCGAAATCTGGAACAACTGGTTGCTGCGGCACTCAAACAGGACCGGGCTTTTGTCATCGCTGGTCATCTCCTTGGGCGTGGCCACCAGCACCGTGATCTGGGAGGCATCGATACCCGTCAGCAAAATGATCAACACCAGCACGCCCAGAATGCAGGTCATCAGGTCCGTGAAGGAGCTCAAATCCATGGAAGGGCCGGAAGCCATGACCTAGTTCCCTCCTCCGGCGGCGTCCGCGGCAGGCGCCTCCGATTTTTCCGCCTCCGCAGCCTCTTCCTTCTTGGGAGCGGCCTTTCCTTGCCCGGCAATCAGGATTTCCCGCCCTGCCTCCCAAGGTTCAAAGCCCACATCGATTTTCCGGTCGCGAATCACCTGGCGCAGGCGACGCTGAAAAACCGCGCTACCCGGACGCAGCAACAGCACAATGTATTTCTGGGCCTTGGCCAACTCCACCTGCCCCAGAAATTTTTCAAATTCATTGCCCTCCAACAGCAGGTCTCGGGCTTCGATCACTTTCTTCTCCGGATTGGAGACACTTCCGTAAATGATCAGGCGCGTGGGCTCCACGTCGATGTACAAGGGGTCCTGCCGCATGTTCTGAAACTTGGGAGGCATCATGTTCTTCTGGTTCTCTTCGTCTTCGTAGACGGCCCCCGTCACCAGGGAGCCGATCTTGATGTTCTCCGGATTGCTGATGATGGTCAGGATGTTGCTCACCAGCATGATCACCAGCACGCCGATCAGCATAAGCACGATGTTCTGGAAACCCGAGGAATCGAAGTCGGCCTGCTTCACGGAGTGGCTCCTTCCGCAGGAGCCGTCTCCAAGGGAGGCTGTGCCACAACAGGCGCCAACTCATCCGGTTTCAACGCCTCAATGTCCGACGCCGCCTCCAGGCTGCCTTCCAGGCGGCGCTTCTCGACAATTTCCTTCAATCCGCTGGCCGCACCCGTCAACTGCGTTTCCCCTGCATCGCCGAAGGCCACCAGCCCGCTCGCGGGGAACTGCCCCAGCTTGAGCCACCCCACCGATTTGTTCGCGCCCGGATTGTTGTTGAACCCCGAGATCAGCAGATTGCTCAACTGCTCCTTGGTGATCTTGGCGCCTTCCATGCCCTTGATGGTGGCTTCTTCCATGAACGAGGCTTCATAGGTGATGGTGCCGCTGTCCGTGCTGTTCGACTTCACCACCAGCTTGGCTTTCTGCTCCCCCGGACTCTGGAACAGGGTTAGATAGTAGTCGCCGTAAATGCCCGCCCCCAGGAAAGACAGGTTCACATACACACCATTGTCCGCCTGGTTCAGTCCGCAAACCACCACTGGAATGTGCATGCCGCCCTGCGCGGAAGCCACTTTGGAGACGTTGGTTCCGGAAAGGCGGTACACCCCGACCGTTCCCTGAAACACCGGACGGGTCTGCTCCACCTTGCCGCTCTTCCGCTTCGCTGAAAAAAAACTCAGACTGGGACTCACGGCTGTTTCCGTCATGACCACCTTGCTCGGGAACAGCAGGAAAAACTCGATCTGCTCGATCGGGTCCTCCTCCAAGCCCTCCACCTCCACCGTCGCCCGCACCCGGCCCGCCACCACCGGCATTTTTCCGGCGATGTCGCTCAGGTTGAAACTCACGGCATGCGTCGAATCCTCGCTCGACATCATACCCTTGGTGGCGTCCTGCAATTTTTCAAAGAAAGTATTCAGGAACGCCGGAGCCTCCGTCGGCATTCCCATCATGCCTTCCACCGAGCGGACAATCTGGCGCATCGCGGCTTCGTTGAATTTCACGGGCGGATTGGGAGTGTACTCCATCAGGCGCCCGCCCACGGGATCCGTCACCAGATAGCGCCCGTTGGCACGGTCGATCTCGATGTCGCCAATCGACTTCAGGTCCGAAGCCATCGGGGTCTGCTGTCCTGTAAAGGGATCCATGCGGAGAATCTCCGCCTTTCCCGGCTCCGTCTGCTGCCCCAGCACGAAAGCGCCGTCCGGATACACCGCCAGGCTGGACAGCTCCGCCCGCTTCGTCGCCTCCGGCGAGCCGCCCATCATGATGTGGCGGTTCACCTCCCACCACGACAGCGTGCCCTTGGCACGATCGCCTAGGATCATCACATCCTGCTTGTCCGACAAGGCAAACGTGGAAAAACTCGCAAAGGGGCCGAAATCAATGACCCACCAGTTTCCATCGGCCTCCCGCACCAGGCACGACCCAAACTTCATGAAATCGGAACCCACCTCGTCCGCGCCCACCACATAGAAGCGCCCCTGCCGGTCGACCTGCAAATCGCGCCACTGGAACTCCTGATCCAGCCACGGCACCGGAATGCCCCGCGCCGTGTCCCACGCCCCCTGCGCGTTGGGCAGGAATTCCAGGATGCGGCCATTGGGCACCTGCTCCGCCACGAACAAGGTTCCATTCGTGGAAACCGAAATCGGCCCCGGCTTCTCCAGCGTGGCCGTCATCCACTTTTCCTTCGGAATCTGCGTGGTCATTCCCCAGCGCGGCAGGTTGGTGGACACCGTCCACCCGGCCGGCAAGGCGGGTTCCATCTTCCCGTTTTTCAGAACCACAATCCGGCCCGCGCCTTTTTCGGCGACATAGATATCGCCCGTGACGGGATGAACCGCCACCCCATGGGGCTCCTTGAGTCCGTCGGCCAGGACGCGCGACGTGAAGGCCAACTGGGCCCACGCCTCCGTGCCCAGCCCCCACACCAGTCCGCAACCCAGCAGGAAACACCGAAGTGAAAGGTTGTTCCTCATGCTGGCGCTTCCCGCTGGCCCTGCCTAGGCGCTGATTTCCTCTTGCAGCGTAATCACCCGCGGCCGGCTCAGGCGGCGGCAAAACTCGTCCGTGGAGGAGAGGTGTTGCCGCAACTGAGCAAACGTCTTCTGGAATTCTTCCGCGCCGGCAATGCCCGCCACCGCCCGCTCCAACGCCTGCTCCACCTTCAACAGCTCCTGGATTTTCGCCCCCAGGTCCGCAATCGTATCCACCTGCTTGGCCACGTCCGACGCCGCCTTCGCCGCCTTCTGCAAGCTCTCGCCCAGCGCCGACTGGATGCCGTCGGCACTGCGAGCGTACTGGTTCGCCAGCTCCGACGCCTTCACATGCGCCGCCTCCAGCGCCGCCGCCAGCGCAGCAACTTCCGCATCCGTCGCCTGCTTGCGCGACCGCACGTAGTTCTCCGTGAACTCCTCGAACTGCTGCGCCACCACGATGCCGGCCTTCTCGATCGATTCCGTGAACACTTCCTCGTAGCGGTCCGGATCGGGAATGTAGCGGCGGAAGGCGGCCTCGATCGAGTCCTCCAGGTTTTCAATCACCACGGCCTGCTGTTCCGCCGACGGCAGGCGCGAAATGAAGTGCTCGTCCAGATAGATATCCACTTCCGCCATGAACGTCGATTCGCGGCGCATGAGCGAGGTCAGCGGGAATTGCGCAAACGTCACCAGCATCAGGGCCAGGAACGTCGTATCGAACGCCACGCCCAGGCTGATCGTCACCTGCGCAATGGCGCCCTTGATGGCGGCCAGCTCGGCGGAACCCGACAGGAAGTCGGCGAA
The DNA here is from genome assembly GCA_964397035.1 of uncultured Verrucomicrobiota bacterium. Taxonomy (GTDB): domain Bacteria; phylum Verrucomicrobiota; class Kiritimatiellia; order CAIQIC01; family Lenti-01; genus Lenti-01. The sequence goes on along the minus strand of CAYNHA010000007.1, from coordinate 252 downwards.
CCCGCCGACGGCCGCACCCAGTCCCTGCACCGTTCCGATAAATCCGAAAATCGGAATCACCCACATCATCAGGCGCACCATCGTGAAGGTCATGTCCGACGCCACGTTGTCGCGCGTGGCTTCGGCGCTGATCCAGCCACCCACGCGTCCCAGATCCTTCGTCGCCATCCACAGCCCCAGCGCGCGGTCCAATCGGCTCAGCAGAATGCTGGAGACATCGCCGCCCGAATCATGGATGCGCTTGCGCAGAAG
>CAYNHA010000006.1:0-6673 GCA_964397035.1 uncultured Verrucomicrobiota bacterium | reverse complement strand
ATGGGTCTCGCGCGCAACCTGCAGGGCGGCCGGCTCGCGGCGGGCCAGCTCCGGCTCCCATTGCGTCCACGGCACACCGCCATGCGCATCCTTCAGCGCCGCGAAAAGGGCGTAGTCTTCCAGCCAGTAGGCATTGTGAACGCAAAAGGCCTTGAATTCCTCCTGCATCGCCGCCGACGCCTTCCTCTCAAACGCGTTGCACACCTTCTCCAGCACGGCAAAGCGCGCCAGAATCACGGGTCCAAAATCCACCTTGTCGGACGGAAAAACAGGAAAGCCCTTGAGCTGCGCCTTCGTCAGCAGCTTGTCCTTGATCAGCAAATCAAAACTGATCCACAACGGATTGCCCGCAAAGGTCGACGGCGACTGATACGGACTGTCGCCATAGCTCGTGGGGCCCAACGGAAGAATCTGCCACAACTTCTGTCCCGTGGCCTTCAGGAAATCCGCAAACCGATAGGCTTCGGGTCCGATTTCTCCAATTCCATACGGACCCGGCAACGAGGTCGGATGCAGCAAAACACCAGATGCACGCTCAAACTTCATGTTTCAAATCTCCTTCGACATTTTTATCGCGCGCGAACTGTGGCATAAAATCAAACGTTTGTCGAAACGTTTTATCCATTCAGTTGGTTGGCCAGATCGTCCCGGCGGCGCCCCGCCTCTTCCCAGGCCGTCAGCCGCGACGCCAGCGATTCCTCGACCACCTTGAGCCGCCGCCCCGCCGCGACGCGCTCTTCCGCCGGGGTTTCGGCGGCGGACAACTGCGCCAGCAAAGCGTTTTGTTCCGACTCCAGAGCAGGAATTTCCTTCTCCAGCGCTTCCACTTCCCGCTCCGCGCGCCGCAGCTCGTTCTTCAGCGCCTTGCGGTCCCGCAACGCCTCCGCCCGAGCCACCTTGGCCTCATTCACGCTTTTTTCGACCTCGGGTCCACCCTCAACCCCCGCCTCTTCCTGGGCGATTTTCTGGCGGTAGTAATCATAGCCGCCCGCGAACCGCCGCACCCCTCCGCCTCCCGGGGCCACGGCAATGATTCCCTGCGCCACGGCCCGCACAAAGGCCACATCGTGCGACACCAGAACCACCGTGCCCTCATAGGCCGCAATCGCCTCCTGCAACGCCTCGCGGCTCTCCACGTCCAGATGCGTCGTCGGCTCGTCCAGCAACAGCAAGTTGGGCGGACGGATCAGAATCCGGGCAAACGCCAACCGGATTCTCTCTCCACCCGAAAGGACGCCCACCTGTTTCTCCGCCGCTTCCCCCGAAAAGCCAAACCCGCCCAGCAGCGTCCGAACCTCTCTTTCGGAAGCGTCTTGTGCAACGGCCTTCAGGGTATCCATGCAGTTCCGCGTCCGGTCCATCGTGTCGGCCGTTTCCTGGCTCTGGTAGCCGGGAACCACCAAATGTCCGGTCACGCGCTTCCCCTCGCCGGGAGCCAGTTGCCCGGCCATCACGCGCAGCAGCGTCGTCTTACCCGCGCCATTCGGCCCCACCACCGCCAGCTTCTCGCCCTTCTGCACCACCAAATCCACGCCGCGGAAAATCCACTTGTCCCCCTCGTAGCGGAACCCCAGTCCGTCGCACCGCAGAACCTCCTGCCCGCAATGTGGCGGCGGCGCCAACCGCAACTGACCCCGCCCGCGCGCCACCACCACCTCTTCCGTGCGCTCCAGTTTTTCCAGCATCTTGATGCGGCTCTGCACACGCGAGGACATCGTGTTCTTGGCCCGGAACCGTTCCACGAAACGCTCGATCTGCTCGCGCTTGCGGTCTTCGTTGGCCTGCCGCGACAGCGAAATTTCCCGCCGTTTCTCCCGCTCCTGCGCATACCAGGAATATCGGCCCGGATAGCGCGTCACGCGGCCCGAGGCCACCTCGAAGGTCACTTCGCAAAGGGACTCCAGCAGGTAGCGGTCATGTGAAATCATCGCCAACGTGCCCCGGAATCCCTCCAGCCGCCGCCGCAGCCATTCCACCGCCAGCAGATCCAGATAGTTGCTCGGCTCGTCGAGCAGCAGCAGGTCCGGCTCCGCAATCAACGCCCGGCTCAGCTCGGCTCGCATCTGCCAGCCGCCGGAGAACTCCCCCAGCGGCTTCTGCAACTCTTCCACGCGGAATCCCAATCCCGTCAGGGCAGCCGCCGCCCGCGCATGCAGATCATATCCGCCCTGCGCCTCGAACTGCGTTTGCAGCTCCCCCAGCCGCCGCAACATCACGCGCGCCTCCCCGGCCTCGTCCCCCGCCAGATGCTCCTCGATGTGGTGGATTTCCGCGCGAATGGTCTCCAAATCCGGTGCCGCGCGCTCCACGTACTTCAAGAGCGGGGTCAGCTCCTCCCCCGGCTTCACCTGCTGCCGCAAATGGCCGATACGAATGTCCTTCGCCCGACTCACCGTCCCCGAATCCACCTCCGACTCGCCCGTGATCAGGTCAAAGATCGTCGATTTCCCGGCGCCATTGGGCCCCACGATCCCGGCGCGTTCCCCCGCCAGTAGGCGGAAGTCCACCCGATCCAGAACCACCTGCCCGCCATACCGTTTGCCAACCTGTTGGAATTCAATCATCCCGCCCAGATAGCATGCCCTGCACAGTTCCCGCAAGCCCGGCAAATCGTGGAGGACGGAAACGAACCCCGCTCCCGGACTCAAACCGCACGCGGAATATCCCAGTAAATAACCTCCGGTATCATCCCGCTTCACCCCATTCCGTCTGACTAGTTATTATAATACATAGTTTATTTTCCACTTGCGGAAATCAACTATGTATTATAATAACTAGTCAAAAATTCCGGAGAGGGTCACTTCATGAACAATCAACTGAATCCCACGCTGTGGCGAACATGCCGGACACTGGCGGGGCAAACGCGCATCCGCCTGTTGCGCCAGGTCCTGGAAAACCCGGAACAAAACGTCTCCGAAATGGCATCGGCCACGGGCATCAGCCAATCGGCGGCCAGCCAGGATCTCCGGCGCCTGCAATCCCGCGGATTGCTCCGCCGTGAAAACAAGGGCCCCTCCGTCATCTATCGCCTCGTTCCCGATCCACAGGTTCCCTCTGCCGCGCCCCTCATCGAAGCCCTGAAGAAAGCCCTCTCCTCGCCCGACAACGGGGAAGTCCTCGGCGTGGCAAGGGCCTTTTCTCACGAGCGCCGGATCCAGATCCTGCAGGCGCTGCTGAACGGGCCCCAAAGCCGGACCGGACTCCAGAACCTCACCCGCATCCGAACCACCCCCTTGAACCACCACCTGCGGCTCCTGATGGAAGCCGGATGCGTCCAGCAGGAAGGACGCAAGTTCTTCTTCACGCCAACCAAGCATCCCCTTCTCCAGGCCCTCCTGAAACTGAGCCGCTAGCGCCTCCCAGCCGTTCCCCCTGCCGCCTGTCCCCTTTCTGGCCACTCCTGCGCAGAAAGACTGGTTTTGAGCGGTTTTTTTGCTGGCGAAACGCTTTATATTCTGCAATACCCTCTTTCCTACGGTGCAACCCCCGCGAAGCGCGGGCACAAGGATTTCATCATGGCAAACAGGACAACACAGGTCGCGAGCATGCTGTTGGCGGGCCTTCTCGCCGTCGGCATAACCGCCTGCACAAAAAGCGTCAAGCATACCGGCGACGCGGCCTCGCTCATCGGCGAAGGCTGGACGGCCTACCGCCTCAGCGAGTTCCAAAACGCGGCCCTCTTCTTCGAATCCGCCCGCCAGCAGGCCGAACGCGGATCCGATGCCTGGGCCATGGCCACCTATGGCCTTGGCATCACCTGGGACTTGCGCCGCCCCGGCGAGGACCCCGCCAAGGCCACGGAGCTATACAAAGAACTGCTCGCCGCCTCCCCCGATGGCCCCATGGCACCTTGGACCGAGCTGGCCCTGGCCCGCCAGCAGCACCTCGTCCCCGTCGGCCAGGAACCCGACTACGCCGCCGTCAACGCCGCCTATCGCCACATCATGGAAAAGTTCCCCGGTCACCTCGCCGCCAAGGAAGCCTTCCTCTACCTGCAAAGCATCCAGCTCGCCAAGCTCGAACCCAAGACCACCCGCGAGGCCGAGAATAAGCTTTCGGATTTCGTCCAAAGCGGCTCGAAGGAATTCGAGGGTCCCGCCTGGTCCCTCATGGCCGTGGCCAACACCACGCTCAAGGATCAGGAAAAACGCCTGCAGTCCGAAATCAAGGCTTTTGAAACCACCGAGGTCGATCCGGCCGACCCCTCCGTGGAATTCGCCTGGGCCTACTGGAACCTGGCCACCATCGCCGAATTCGAAGTAGGCGACTTCGCACTCGCTCGCCACTATTACAACCTGCTGCTCGAAAAATATCCCACCGACATCCGCGTCTACGGCTGCAAGCAGGCCCTCGAACGCATGGACGCGCTCGAAGCCCAACTCCGCGCCGAAGAGGAGGTCCCGTAGCCATGCCCCACTTCCTCAAGTCCGTCTTCAACTTCATCCGCACCTATTTCGCCCTGCTGGTCGTCTTCGCCGTCTTCCTGTGGTCGGCCTTTGTCATCGCCACCTTCCGCGCCCAGCAAACGCCCCCCGGCTCCATCGTCATCCGCCTCGGCCACTGGCAGCTCGAAGCCAGCGTCCGCGAAGGCATCGACGAAATGGCCCGCCTCTACCGCGAGAAACACCCCAACGTGATCGTCGTGCAGGATGCCATCCCCGAAGGCACCTACGGACAGTGGGTCAGCACGCAACTGATGGGCGGCACCGCCCCCGACATCATGCAGGTCGGCGCCATGCTCCCTGACAACATCTGGCTCTCGTACTATAACCGCTACTTCGCCCCCCTCACCCGTTACGTCAACACCCCCAATCCCCACAACGCCGGCACCGACATCGCCGATACGCCCCTGCGCCGCACCTTCAAGGACGGCATGAAGACGGCCTACGTCACCGAAATGCAGGAATACATGTCCGTGCCCCTCTCGCAGTTCGGCGTGCGCATCTTCTACAACAAGGATCTGCTCAAGAAAATCACCGGCAGCGACACCGCCCCCCTCGACTACCGCCAGTTCCTTGCCGTCTGCGAAAAAATCCGCGCCACGCCCAACCCCGAAACCGGCGTCCCCTACATCCCCATCGCCGGCTCCGCCTACCACTTCGGCCACTGGGACGGCATGATGTTCTCCCCCGTCACCTACGGCGCCTTCCGCCGCGCCGACTTCAACCGCGACGGCTTCGTCGGCAACGACGAAACCTTCGTCGCCTTCAAGACCGGCCTTCTCGACTTCAACTATCCCTCCTACGCCTGCTGGCTCAAGATGCTCCGCGAAGTCACCGATTACTTCCAGACCGGCTACACCGGCCTCGGCCGCGACGAAGCCGTCTTCCTCTTCGCCCAGCAGCGCGCCGTCTTCATGACCACCGGCACCTGGGATGCCCGCTCCCTCCAGGAACAGGCCAAGGGCCAGTTCGAAGTCGGCATCATGGACTTCCCCATCCCCTCCCGCAACGACCCCGTCTACGGCGGCGTCGTCGAAGGCCGCATCTATGAATCCCCCGGCGCCGGCTTCCGCTTCGGCATCAGCCGCGACTCCAAGAACTTCGATGTCGCCCTCGACTTTCTCCTCTTCCTCGCCTCCCAGAAGGGCAACGAAAAACTCAACGCCATCATCGGCTGGATCCCCGCCATCGTCGGCACCCAGCTCGACCCCCTCCTCCAAGCCTTCGAACCCCACCTCGAAGGCATCTACGGCAACGTCAACTTCAACCTCGGCGGCAACACCGCCGTCACCTGGGGCCAGATCTACTCCCTCTACCAGGTCAACCAAAGCTCCCTCGATCAATTCGCCAGCCAATTCACCGAATACTATCTCAAGAACGGCCTCACCGACTTCATGGAGCAACAGCGCGACTGGCGCCGCGGCATGCAGCGCAACGAGCAATATCTCGCCGGCATCCGCGGCCGCGCCATCCTCGCCAACAACGCCGCCGCCGTCGCCCAGACCCCCGAGGAAAAAGCCGCCGCCGAACTCGACGCCGCCTCCGCCTGGGTCCGCTACCGCGCCATCACCGCCTCCCGCCAGATCTGGGGCGAACTCAACCACGCCCGTCAAATGGACCTCGTCAAGCGCGACAAGCTCCCCGAAGGCTTCGTCGGCCCCTACGAATACTCTTCCAATGTCCTTGGAAAAATCCGCGCCCGCATCCGTGCGGAGAAACAGGCGGAGGCCCAGCCGTGACCGCCCGTTTTCCACACTATGGAAAAATGTTTCGCGAGTTTTCCACACAATGGAAAGCGCGCGCCCCGCGCACGGATTGCCGCGAGGCAAGTCCCCAGCGGGACGAGGGCCATCCGTGGCCCGAAGCCAAAATGTTTCCACACTGTGGAAAACTTTTCGCCCCCCCTTCCCAACCGTGAACCCCTGAACCCTGAACCGTGAACCTCTTAACCCTCTTCTAAAATTATGCAACCCAAAGAAGTCAAACCCAACCAACTCAAGCACCACTGGGAAATCTACTTCTTCATCATTCCCACCCTCCTGCTCATCGGCCTTTTCCAGTACTATCCCGCCAGCTCCGGCATCTTCCATTCCCTCTTCCGCTGGAACGGCTCCGACATCTCCGAATTCGTCGGCCTCGAAAACTACACCGACCTCATCAAGAACCTCGAATTCTGGAACTCCTTCAAGCTCGCCTTCATCCTCGGCTTCTGGAACGTCATCAAGATGATT
>CAYNHA010000005.1:0-6565 GCA_964397035.1 uncultured Verrucomicrobiota bacterium | reverse complement strand
GCTTTTCTTTGCATTTGTTCGAAAGGTAGAGGTACAAATTGGCTAACATACGTTTGTTGATGTTGAGCAACTAATGGAGTTTCAAATCTATTAACTGGCATAATCTTATATTTTTATTCAACAATTTTTCCGTCTTTATCTATTATTACGGTATTTCCGGTAGATTTTCTAAAAACAAATCTTCCGGTAGGTTTTCCGTCTGCACCTAATTCTGGTTTCATATTTTCAGTACCCAAATACTTAAATCTCGTTTTTTCCATTTGATAATCTTTATTATCTCTTTGGATCATATAATTACGTTGCTCTGAAATATCTCCTATTTGTGCAGTTTCTTGAGCTGCCGCATTTATATAATTTTGTCTCATAGCTCTATTTTGAGCGTCTTGAGTATCGTATTGTAAAGCTAGACCTAAATTAGATTGAGCTGCTTGCATTCTATTTGCAGCATTATATTTCTGCATTTCATCTGAACGTTGGGCCTCTCTTTCATTAACTTCTTCCATTTTACCTAAATATCTTCCTCCTATTTGTCCCATATAGGATTGTTGCTGTCCAACACTTAAGCCTTTACCTCTAAGCGATTCTTTTTCAGCTTCTCTTTCTTCTATTATGGCATTACGAATAGCATAAGATCTATCAATAGATTGTAATGTTTCTGGAGTATAATAACGTCTAGTACTCTTTTCTGGAGTTTTAGTTCCTTGAATTATATTATTTAAAACATTTGTATATTTCAAAGGATTTTCATTTTCCTCTATAATTGGAACTTCTAATTCAGATTCTGTAGGTTTAATTTCAGATTCTGTAGGTTTAATAATAGTTTCAGTATCTTCAGTAGGCTCTCGTTTTAAAACAGTGCCTGTTCCTAAAGGACCTTCGATTCCTTTTTCAGGAATAAACTCTTCTACTCCTGTTTTTATTTCAAATTTATCATATTTAGGATAATCTACTGTAAGAATTTTATCAGTTGTAGGGGCATAATATTTACTTCCTGTTATCCATTTACCATTTTCATCAAAAAATCCTTTATTAGTGAGATTTATTTCATTCTTCTTTCCCTCCGGATATTTTCTGTAACCATAATCAGAATCGGTTGGTTTACTAGCAGCTTCTTTATCTAACCAGTCTTTAGCCCTTTTATCTCCAGATAATTTATATTTACGAATATTTTCCATTACTTTTTTATATTTATCAGGACTTTTTTGGGTATCGAAAACTATATCGCTTTTGTTCATCATTACTTTCATTCCTCCATTTTCATGACTAGGTTGTCCATTAGCTATGTTTTTTATATTGTAATTCTTATCCACATGGATTTCCCCAAATCCTGTTTTTTCATTTCCTTCTATTTCTGCCAATTCAGATTCCGAAGAAACTACTCCATTTCTAGCTTGAATAGGTACCATATTTTCATTTTGTACCATTCTACCTGAAAGATTAGATACATATTTATTATATGATTGAGCAGCATCTAATTGTTGTCTTTCTACATTTCTGGAAGCTATTTGCCCTCCTAGTCCTGCAACAAATCCTACTCCTGCTCCAACTCCTGTCCCAATAGGTCCAAAGTTAGAACCTAGCCGTGCTCCCATAGCAGCAGTGTTGCTAGCCCCAAGAACTACATCCAAATTACTTCTCGGAGATATTTCCTCTGTTTTTTGGATTCCAAATATATTATTCGAATTATACATAACTATCTGATATTTGTGCTAAAGATAATACTTATTAGTTTTAATACAAAATTATAATTTAAACTGTTATCATAGGTGAATCTAAAATGAGCATATTGACCTTTTATTCTAGGAGCTTTTATTAGTTTATCAGGTACTTGATCTTGTTGAATATTATTAACATCATCTATTTCAAATCCTGTATCCAAAATCGCATCTCTTGGTACTGCTATTCTATATTCTTCATTTTTATATTTAATAAATTTCTCTCCATTTTCAGGAAATTGTAAATACTTAGTAGGAAATGTCAAGTTATACACCCCGCTATTCGCTCTATCTGTATATACTTGCAATTTAGCAAAGTTATCATTTTTTATCCTAATCTTGCCGTCATCAGAACTTGAATTTATAATAATGTTTTCAAATACTTTATTAGCCATTTCTTTTGAACATACTATTTCTAATACAGAATCTTTTCTTTCAATATCATCCATATACAAACCTTTTTCTCCTATGTTCATTTCATACAAACTTCCATCTTTTTGAAATAGACTTCTATTATCAAAAGAGATATATACTTGAGGCTGGTAAGTATGAAAACTATACCATTTATCTAATATTGTAGAATATGATATAGTAAATGAATTATGTTTAGTTATCCATATTCTATGAAGTCTATAATCAAATCCTGTACAAATTCCTTTTCCTATAAACGGATTATCCATATTAGATTCTCCATAATTCAATATTCCGGAATAATTAAATTCATTTCCAAACTTAATTATATCTTCAGGAAGAGTATTTTGAAAGAAAGTACTCATTCCTAAAGATAAATCTTTTAAATAAGGACTTTTATCTAAAGCTAACAAAAATATTTTCCCTTGTAATATATCGGGGAAAACATACCCTATTTCTGTATGAGAGCCTCCAAATTGAGATATTGTTCCTCCATACCCTCCTTTTGTAGTCATTACTTCTTGAGAAGGTCTCGCAAATAAATTTCCTGTCCCTAATACTATATCTGAAACATTACCTCCTTGTAGTGTGGCAGCTTGTTCAGCGTATGTAGCCCATAAACTTTTTGGAGTATGCATAAATAATGTATCATAAGCTACAAACGTATCCCATATAGGTCCAGTGTTAGCGGGAAGGTCATAGTAATTACTTTGTAATATACTTCTATATGAATCTAGTGTATCATCATTAGAGGCTTTTTCAGACCATATCGTTCTATTCTCGAACTTATTTATCACTTGTGTTGTAGAATCCTTTGTAAAGAACGTTCTGACATTATTTTCATAAGAATACTGAGTGTTATATGCATTAATTTCTCCTAAATAAGGAAAGAAATTCATCAGCATAGTTCCTAAATCTAAAGTATTTGGAAAATAATCCTGTTTTTCATCAGTAACAGGATCTCCTCCAGTAGGATATTCTGTAGGTGTTATTGGTTTATGACGATAATATGTATTTATTTCAGACTCAACAAAGAAATAGAAACAAGATCTAAAATCCCAACCACAAGCTTTTCCGGGATTGTTCCCCTCCCCTTTTCCTCCTATAGTTATTCTATCTATATTTCCATATCCTCTTTCTTCGTGAGAAGAACATAGGAAAGGTCTATTAGTAGCTGCTCCTCCTTTTCTGTCAAACGGAAAATAATTTATAAGATTTCCTGTATTTACAGAATATTTAGTTATAAAAGTATCTCCTCCAAAAATGCTATTAAAAGTAGTTTGTTCAGAGTATAAATTTCTACTAATAGGAATATATTCTTTACCTCCTATGCTTCCATATTGGTTTGAAATATTTTTAACAATATTGTATAAATAGTTATTTAAAGTACCTGAAACAGCATCTCCTCCATCAATAAATTCAATACGACCTGAATGATTATAGCCCGAAGGACCTAATCCTCCGGCCATTAATAAATCAGCATCGTTTACTATTTTAAATTTACTTCCTCCTTGTTCAGGCAGATTGTTATCTAAAGCAAGTTCTAACCCTCCTTGTGTCCAACGAGTACAAGTTTTAAGTCCTAAATTTGAATCTTCCAAAGCTGCTATTCTTAATTTATTAGCTTGAGCATACCTTGCTTTATTAATAGTTAAAGCATCTGAAGGGAGAGTTTCTATTAAAAAAGAATTATAATCTTGATAATAGTCAGCATACATATAGTATTTTAAATAATCAATCCCTTTTGTTGGAGTAGATTCGTATCTCCATGTATCTTGATCAAAATTTATTCTTTTAAAATTACCAGTTAATTTCATAACCGGTTTTATAGTTTGTTCTAATAAAGTTGCGGAATCTGGTTTAAATCCTGTTAATAAATTAGTTTCCGGAGAATGAAAAAACCCTCTATTGTTTAAAATATCTGTAGCATGTTTCCATCCATTAGCATAAGTAGCACCTTCTTCGGGAGGATGTTGTTCATGATATTCTGTATCAAATCCGGGATATGCAATTCCTGAATTAGTATGCGATCCAGAAACATCAAAGAAATCTCCTGTATATTCAATCTTTTCCAAGTTATTAAAGAAAGGCATTTCAGTGGCAAAATATCCATCTAGTATATCTTCTCCTTTATATCCGTTTGTTAATAATTCTCCATCTACTTCACCATTATTCGTAAAATTATCTGCAGAAATAACACATCTATTTATACATCCTTGCGCTACTATACTTTTATTATTTTCTGTACGTCGTTCTCGTACAAACACTACTTCTGCAATATCGTTTTTAATAGCTTCAGGAAAATCTGTAACTAAATTAAAATTTAATCCCAACATTCTGATATATGTAACTCCTTCTCTTTGATAAAAGTGAGGTTCATTTATCAATTCGGGCATATAATGATGACGTATGTTTCTAAATAATCCTGTAACTCCTTTAGAATCTATATCATCTCCATCTAAATTTCCCGGATAATTCTGTCCTTGAGGGTATTGTTGATCTGATACATATGTTCCTACAGTTTTAGATGATATAGGAGAAATTGGACTGAAATAATCATCCCACTCTGTAGATTCATTTTTTCCTAATTGTAGTCCATACTCTTTATTTCCGGGAATATGATATGTATAACTTGTTGTTCCATCTTTAAATAATAAAAAGAAACCTAAAGAATATACTTCTCCTCTTCTATATGACTTTTTCTCGAAATCTATATTCTCATTTATATAATCTGTAAAATCAGATTCTGCTGAAGAACTATTATAACTTGAAGCTCGTATTATTTTATAAGACGCTCCTGTATAATAAGATTCTACAAGGGTTTCATCAGATATAGGACTTGTTATAGAGATAGAGTCTATATCTTGTATTATGAATCTATGTTCAGGTATTTCTAAAGTAATTGTATTTTCATCAACAACTGCTAATGATAAAGATAAAGTTGTGACAGATGTATTAGCTCCATAAAAATCTCCATTAGTAATAGTAGAATCTATAGAAGTTGAAGTTATATAACTGTCGTTAGCCAAAATATTTCTATCTGCCCATGCAAAAATAATATCTGTAGTTTCAGTATCTCCTATTACAGTATGAGAACCTCTTATTGCATAAAAAGGAACTTCTGATTTTCCATATCTTATTGATTTATAATTTATAGAAGTCAGCAAATTAAATACTGTTCCAGTTTGTGTAGTTCCTATTTGTACATCATACGAACCTACAACCGGAACTCCTGTAATAAATGTGAAGGTATACTCTGTAGAATCATAACTTGTAATTTTTATAGTATCTCCGGCTTGTATCTTATGAGTCAAATCTTCAGTAATTGTTATTTTTGCGATGGCATTATTTCCTAATGTTTTAACGGTATAATTATTTACGTCATTTCCTGTTGTAGGATCTACGTTTTTATTCATATTTATACCTATTCCGTAGGCAAATTTTCCAGAACTTGTAGTCAAAGGAATTCTATAAGGATTCCCTAACATTGTAAATCCAGTATTTTCAGAAATGTAATTGTCCCCTCTTCCGTTAAATACATGTTCTTCAATTTGATAGGAGACTTTTATGTTATTTGCTACTTTTTGTAAATCTGAATCAAACGAAGATCTTGATGATAAATTGGATAAAAATAAAGTATTATTTTTTTGTTCTATACATTTAGCTCTATTATAAGTAATAGGGAGTTTTCGTAACTGTTCTCTTGTCAAATTAATAGATTCTTCAGTATTAGGTCCTGTATAAGTAAATACTAATGACTCTGATGTAATAGGGATTCTACCACAAATAGTAGCACCAAATACAGATTGTGAACCTTGATAATAAATAGATATTATTTCTAATTCTTTATATTTAGTATCTACATTTTCTAGTTTTAATATTATATTTTTTGGAACAATTCCTTCTTCATAAAAATTACCATGATAATTATTTACCCCTACTCCTTTATTTGGAATTACCATAGGAATAGGATCACAAGGAATTCCGAAATCAGTATATCCTCCGCCATCTGTTACATAGCGGGTAATAAATTGAACTATTCCGGGTCTTATAGTACTTGCAGAATTTTCTTTAATTTCTGATATTGAAATTAAAGGAAATGATTGTGTTGCAACTAATCCTATAGAATCTTTAACATTACCTACTTTCGGAGGATTGTCCAAATCTATAAACCCAAAAGGATTATAATTATCTGTAAAATATAATCTTCTACTACCATTTATTAATTTTCTAGCAATACAATCTACTGGATAATTTAAGTCAAATCCTAATTCTGAGTTGTTTTCAGGAACAGTATCTAATACAGAATCATATGGAGCTATGGGAACATAACCATCACCTACTCCATTTTGTTTTATAACTCCTACTTGAGAATACCCTGCTTCATGTGCAAGGACTACTATTATTTCATCATATAATATAGTATATCCGATAACATT
>CAYNHA010000004.1:0-5116 GCA_964397035.1 uncultured Verrucomicrobiota bacterium | reverse complement strand
TCGAAGATGGCCGAGTTGAGGAGGGAAGCGGGGTCCTGCTTGTACCCGCGGGTCATGTAGGCCCAGGCATCGGCCGCGCGACGGGGCGTGTCGCGAAGACCTTCGCGGTCGGGATCCTCTCCAATGGCGGAAATCCACTCTTTGACAATGCGTTTCATGCGCCGGATTTAGCCACAAGCGACCGGAGGCCGCAATCCAAGAAAAACATGGACCCGGGGGGGAGGAATGGAGGATGTCGGATGAAAGGGGCGTGCGTGGCGTTGCCTGTTCATCTTGATTTTCCATGGTGGTCTCGCTAGAAGGGGAGCATGAAATACATCTCTGTGATTTGTTTGGCGTTTGTGGTGACGGCTTCGGTGGGTCTTGGCGCGCCGATTTCTCGCAACCCCTATCTGGGGGCCATCGTGATTGATGCCAACGACGGCAGGGTTCTTTTTGAAGACGGTGCGGATCGACCCGGATATCCGGCCAGCATGCTGAAACTGATGGATCTGTTCATCGTGCTCGACAGGGTGAAGCAAGGCAGCGTTCATCTGGATGATCCGGTGCTGATCACCAAGGAGATTTCGGCCATCGGTGGTTCGCAGGTCTATCTGGATCCCCGAGAGAAGTTCACCGTCGAAGAGCTGATCTATGCCCTGATGATTCAATCGGCAAACGATGCGGCCATGGCTCTGGCTATTCATGTGGGTGGCACGCGCGAGGGGTTTGTTCGAATGATGAACGAAAAAGCGAAGGAATTGGGACTTTCGCAATTGACGCTGTTCCAGTCTCCGCACGGACTTCCTCCCGGAAAGGATCAACGGCCGGATATGACCACGCCGCGCGATTTCGCCAAGCTCTGCAAGGCTCTTTTGGCGGCGCATCCGGAAACGCTCAAATACACCTCACTTGCCTACAAGGTGTTCAGGGAAAAACCTCTTTTTGAAATGCGCACGCACAACCATCTGCTCGGTGCCGTACCCGGTTGCGACGGGCTGAAGACGGGATATTTCACCGATGCCGGTTATTCGATTGCGGCCACCGCCCAACGGGATGGCGCGCGTGTAATCGCGGTTGTGATGGGAAGCGTAGACCGCAAGGTTCGCGATGCCAAAGCCACGGAGCTGATCGCCCGAGGCATGCTGGAAGCTTCCAGGGTGGCGCCGCCCGCTCCGGTGTCGACCCCCGTTGTGCAGCCTTCTCTCCCGACCGCCAGCTCTCCAGCTCCTGCCGTGGATGCTGCGGATGACGAAATGCAGGGAGAAGATCTGCCAGAGGCAGCTTCCAGCGAAGAACCCGCCCGGAAGAGCGGAGGAGGTTGGTTGAAAAGCCTGGGTTTGGTTCTGCTGGGCGCCTTTTTGGCGGCTGTCGTAGGCATGGCGATTCAACGCCGCCTGCTCCTTGGCCGATGAAGGCGTCGGAATTCGATTACCACTTGCCTCTGGAGCTGATTGCCCAGGAGCCGCCTGAGCGCCGTGATGGAGCCCGCATGATGGTTCTGAACCGGGCCGGGCAAACCATAGAGCACAGGAAATTTGCCGATTTGGTCGAATACTTGGACCGTCACGATTTACTGGTGGTGAACGATACCCGCGTGATTCCGGCGCGCGTGTTTGGCCGCAAAGCCAAGGAAGGAACAGGCGGCCGAGTCGAATTCCTGCTGTTGGAAGAGGTGTCTCCGGGCGTGTGGGATGCGCTGATGCGGTCCCGCCGCCGACCGAAGATTGGCGAGCGGGTGGTTTTGGACGAAGATCTGGCTGTGATCACTCTCTTGGAAGACGGCGAATTGGGGAGGGTGAAGATTCGCGTGGAATCCAGCATGCCTTGGCTGGATGTGTTGGAACGGATTGGGCAAACACCATTGCCTCCCTACATCCAGCGCAAAGAGGTAATCCCTCAACGGCGGGAGATGGATAAAATCCGGTATCAAACGGTTTTTGCGCGCGAGCCAGGGGCCGTGGCGGCGCCGACGGCAGGACTGCACTTTACCCCCGAAGTGCTGGGACGGCTGGGGGAGCAGGGAATCCAAAAAGCCACGGTCACGTTGCACGTTGGCATTGGGACGTTTCGGCCTGTTGCCGTTGAAAACATTGAAGATCATGCGATGGAACATGAACGGTGGACCTTGCCCGGGGATACCGCCCGAAAAATTGCGGAAGCCAAATCGCAAGGAGGCCGCGTCGTGGCCGTTGGCACCACCAGCGTACGCACATTGGAAAGTTCGGCCGCGCGGCCGGAGGGCTTTGGCGAGGGGCAAGGTCGTACCAATCTTTTTATCTATCCACCCTATGAATTCAAGGTGGTGGATGCCATGGTCACCAATTTCCATTTGCCGAAATCAACCCTGGTCATGATGATCAGCGCCTTTGCCGGCCGCGACTTTGTGCTCCAAGCGTATCAGGAAGCCATCCGCGAGCGTTATCGCTTCTATAGCTACGGCGATTGCATGCTTATTCTTTGATCTTCAAGGCGTGGGAGGCGGCACTGCGCCTTGCATTTCCAGCAGGCGGCGGATGCGTTCCGCGGTGGGCGGATGCGTGCCGAAGATGGAGGCGGAGCCGGCGGCGGCGAAGGGATTGATGATGTACATCGGCGAGACCACGCGGTTAACGGGGATTTTTTTCGCTTCCTGCTGTGCAGAGATTTTCTGCAGCGCGCTGGCGAGTCCGGAGGGCAGGCGCGTGAATTGCGCGGCGGAAGCGTCTGCGAGATATTCGCGCTGGCGGGAGCAGGCGAAGTAGAGCAGTCGTGCGATGAGCGGCGCGAGAATCGCCAATACCCGCGAGGCGATCATCATGATCGCCATCGCGCCGCCGCCGTTCTTGTTGTTGGACGAACGGCGGTTTCCACCGCCCCAGAACAGCATGCGCATGCCCATGTCGGCAAGTAACACGATCGCGCCGAGCGTGACGCCCGCGAGCGTCATGAAGAGCGTGTCGCGGTTGGAAATGTGGCCGATCTCATGGGCGATCACTCCTTGCAATTCGTCGCGGTTCAATCGTTCGAGCAAGCCCGTGGTGACGGCCACGCAGGCACGTTCCGGTTTGAGGCCCACCGCGAAGGCGTTGGGTACGGGCGCGTCGATGATGTACACCTTCGGCATCGAGGGCAATGAAGCGGCGATGCGCATTTCTTCGACGATGTTGTAGAGTTGCGGAGCCTGATCGTGCGTGACTTCGCGCGCGTTCGCGGAAGAAAGCAACACCGATTCGCCACCCATCATATTGACGATCAAGAGGACACCCCAGATGCAGAGGCCAATCAAGCCCCCGGATATCGTGCTTTGTGGATCGCCTCCCACCAGCAAGCCGATGGCGGCGGCCACTGCGCCCAGCAGGATGGCCAAGAATACAATCAATCCGGCCGAGCGGCGTTTATTGGCCGCAATGGCCTCCCACATCAACGGACTGCTCATGGCTAAACTAGAACTTCACTTGTGGCACCGCGCGTTCGGCGGCATCGGTCAATTCAAAGAGTTCGCGTTTCGTGAAGCCAGCCGGACCCGCGACGAGATTCGAAGGAATGGTTTGGATCTTGGAATTGTAGCGCGTGACGCTGTCGTTGTAGGCCTGGCGTGCGAACGTGATCTTGTTTTCGGTGGAGGATAGTTCTTCCTGCAACGCGAGGAAATTTTGAGAAGCCTTCAGATCTGGATAGCGTTCCACGTTCACCATGAGCCCGCGTAGAGCGCCTGATAGTGCCGCTTCGGCCTGCCCTGCTTGGGCGGGACCTTTTGCGATCATGGCTTCGCTACGGGCCTTGGTAATAGCCTCGAGAGTGCCCCTCTCATGACTCATATAGCCTTTGACCGTTTCAATGAGATTGGGAATCAGATCGTGGCGGCGCTTCAGTTGCACATCGATCTGCGCCCAGGCGTTGTCCACGTAGTTGCGCAGATGCACGAGGCTGTTGTAGATCGAGACGAACCAAAGCACAAAAAGCACCAAAATACCCAATAAAACAAGGATGGAACCCATATTTGCTTCCTTTCTCCGGCGAGTGTGAATTCACACGCCTGTTCACGTTTTCAGAATAGCCGAAATCAAAGAAAACACAAGCCAGACGGGCCCAAAATCGAATTTCATGCCAGAAATTCTTCGCCAAAGGGAGGTCCATATGTGAAAAAAAAGCGGCTCAGAGGCAAAAAGAGGGTTGGAAAGGCGGATTAGGAGGAGCGAAAAACAGAAATGCTGAAAAATTTTTCATTGATTTCGACCAATAAAATCAGGCCTTTTTAGAAAAAGTGAAAAAAAGTTTAAAAAACCTGTTGACGATAAAGAGGGGTGGGCGTACAGTCTGCATCACTTGAATGAAACAGGTTGCGAGAGCGACCGAGTGAATGAGAGTTTGGTTCTGTGTTAAAAAAGTAATTTTAATCGGTTGACAAATAAGCCAGTCATCGATTAGATTCACGACAGGATCAATTAAGCGAGCAAGCTTGCTTGCCGCTGCGCGGTTCCGATGGCCCTTGAACGAATAGGGAAAGGGTGATGGAACTTTGCGTGTTTATGTTCTTTTGAAAACGGAATAACATTCATGTAACACCGCTTCGAATCAGAAGTGGTGTGGTAAGTACAAACAGCTTGTGTTGAGTCTATAAGTTAATTCTTAAGATCGGGTCGGTTCCTAAAGCCGGCCTGTCGATTAAGGATCAGCAAACTCGAACCGGAGGGCAACCGAAGGTTTGAACCCATATTTATATGGAGAGTTTGATCCTGGCTCAGAACGAACGCTGGCGGCGTGGATTAGGCATGCAAGTCGAACGAGAATCTGATTCTTCAAGTTTTCGGACAAGAAGGATTGGAGGACAGTGGCGGAAGGGTGAGTACAACATGGGTAATCTATCTTCAAGTTGGGTATAACTCCTCGAAAGGGGAGATAATCCCGAATGTGGTGATCCGGCGCATGTCGGAGAAACTAAAGGCGGGGACCGCAAGGCCTGCCGCTTGGAGCCGAGCCCGTGCACTATCAGCTAGTTGGTGAGGTAACGGCCCACCAAGGCTATGACGGTTAGCTGGTCTGAGAGGATGGTCAGCCACACTGGGACTGAGATACTGCCCAGACTCCTACGGGAGGCTGCAGTCGAGAATCATTCGCAATGGGCGAAAGCCTGACGGTGCGACGTCGCGTGGAG
>CAYNHA010000003.1:0-4803 GCA_964397035.1 uncultured Verrucomicrobiota bacterium | reverse complement strand
GGGGGAGGGGGGCATGGGGTCATTAGCCTGTTCCGCGGAAGATGGCGCCGATGGTTTTAAACATGATTTGGAAATCGAGGCCCAGGGACCAGGTGTCGATGTACTTCAGGTCCAGATGCATCCAATCCTCGAAGGAGAGATGGTTGCGCCCGCCGATCTGCCAGAGGCAGGTGCAACCGGAGCGCATGCTGAGGCGGCGGCGTTGCCAGCTTTCGTAGTGGGCAACCTCGGCGGGGATGGGGGGGCGGGGTCCCACGATGGACATGTCGCCCTTGAGGACGTTCCACAGTTGGGGGAGTTCGTCCAGGGAGTAGCGGCGTAGCCACCGCCCAACGGGGGTGATGCGGGGGTCGTCCTTGATTTTGAACACGGGTCCGGAGACTTCGTTGCGATGAGCCAGGTTTTCCCGGATTTCTTCGGCGTTGGAGATCATGGTGCGGAATTTGTACATGTTGAACTCGCGGAAACGCAGGGTGCTGCGGCGTTGGACAAAGAGGGCCGGGCCGGGGGAGGTGAGGCGGATGGCGATGAGAATGCCGAGTAGGAGAGGGGAGAGAACCGCCAGCGCCAAGGCGGAAACAACGATGTCGATGATGCGCTTGATCATGAGGGCCCAGGAGGATTTGGCGGTGGAACTGAAGAGGAGCATGGGTTCGTTGGCCAGCTCATCGAGGGTGACCTCGGCGATGGAGGTGCGGAGGAAGTCGGGGAGCATCCAGGCTTCGATGCCTTCGGTTTCGCACTGCCGGAGGCAGGATTCGACCTGGGCATGGGGGAGGTCGCGGGGAAGCAGGATAACGGCGTCGACCACGCTGGTGTGCAGGACGTCGGAGAATTGGTCCAGTGTGCCGGGGGTGGCAAACCCATCCGGGGCGGATCCGCCGGCGGGGGGGAGGAAGCCGACGATTTCAAAGAAGCGGGCGCGATCGGGATGGCAGAGCCAATCGCGCAGGGATCCGACCTGATCGGGGTTTCCGGCGAAAAGGATGCGACGGCGGGATTCCAGGCGCAGCAAGAGGGGCTGGATATAGAGGGCGCGGAGGGAGACGGCGAGGATGGCATAGAAGCAGTGGATGCCCAGAATGGTTCGGGGAACCATGTTGAGGCGGAGTACATAGAGCAATCCCAGAAGCACGGCGAAGCTGAGCAGGCCGGAGCGGGCGATGCGTCCGATCATGCGTCCTGTGGAAAAGGCCACGAACTGGCGGTAGATGCCGGAGAAGTCCAGGACGAATCCCCAGACCGGCACGACGAGTACGTAGAGCCATGTGTTGGACCAGAACATGTCGAAGCTGGCGAACACCCTGGGAAACATCCAGCCGAGCACTTTGTGGGTGACGAGGGCTGCCACCAGCATGGCGCAAACCAGAACGGCGTCCAAAAAGGCCGCCAATTCGGACTGGAATCTGAAGCTTCTTCTCAACATGGCGTAGTGGGGAAGGTGGGGGGGAGGGGCACATTCTGACATCCGGCGAGGGGCTGTCCCTCACAGGCGTTGGATGTCCTCCCGCAGGAAGGCCAGGACGTCCTTGAATCGTTGCAGGTTTTCGGGCTCGACCCGTGTGAGGGTTTCGTGGGCATCGTACATCAGCGCCGCCATGTCGCGGGCGGCGGGCGCGATGGTTTCGACGGGGTGCAGGTTGTTCACCAGTTGGGAAAGGTCGCCCATGCCGTCGGGGAGGCCACCGGCGGGGTAGACTCGCATGATGCGGTCCACGCCAAGTCCCTTGAGAAGAGCGGCGGCCGACGGGGCCAGGTTGATGAGTACGGACTGGGGATTATCCGGCTTCTTGGAGGCGAAACCCAACGAGGCAATGGCGCCAATGAAGGTGCTGTCCATCGACCGGCAATTCGTCATGTCCACCACGATCATGGTGCTTCCCGCCAGCCGGGCTGCCTGAGAGGCTTGCTTGAAGGCAGGGGCCAGCTTGAAGGTGGCGGGGCCCGTTACGGAAACCAAGGTGCAATTATCGGCCGTGGCGGCAAGAATCTGGCTTTGGATTTTACGTTCGATGGCCATGGGAACGGCTATCCCTCCCAGTTTGGAGACGTTTGACTGGCCAGCAGGTTGCCCCGCCAGACCAGGCGCACTCGCCACTGCGTGACACGGCCGGCCGAACGGATATCGTCGGGCGGGATCTCAATGATGGAGCGGATGTGGCCTTCCGATTTCTCGTTGAGACGCAGGATGTGGTTTTTGACAACGGGGCCGCGTTCCTGGCGCGATTCGAGCAGTACGACCACGCCGGGCGGAATGCCGGGTGGGTTGGCGTACCAACGGATTTCAAAGCGTTCGGTGCCGCTGGATTCAAAATCGGGATGACGAAAGGTTCGGACGCCGGCGCCGGGGACGGGGGCGACTTCCGGGCCGAGATACGACCGATCCACTGAAACCAGATGGGCGCGCGGCACGTAGACATAGGGTTTTGGGGCCGGAGCAGGAGGGGGAGCGGCGAGCGAAAGGGAAAGGCCCGTCCCCAGCAACAGGACGAGTCCAAAAAAAAGCCGGATCCACCCCCGGCAAAACGGGGGGGCTCGCATATGAATACGCTCTTCCATGCAGAGTAAAACGTATCACGTGGGCCGCTGCGCTGTCAACGGAGGGGTTGAGGTTACGCCGGGGCAAGCCATTTTGAAGGAATGAGTTCGCCGCAGAGGGTCGACGAGCGAAGCAGAAGCGCGGAGGGAGAAATGACTATGTATTATAATAACTAGTTGTTTTGGCTGGAGCGTAGCCCGCCATGAAACTGGGCACACGGAAGAGTGTTGGGTGGGCAATCTTTGCCGCACGGGGTGGTGGCACTGAATCTGCTTCCGGTCCGGGTATGCGCGTAACCACAGACATGAATTTCCGGATGTTGTCGGAGGCCCTCCAGCGGCAGCAGTTCAACATCCAAGACTATCAGCAGAAAATTGCTTCGGGCAAGGAAGTCACCAAGGCATCGGACGATCCCGGAGCCTTTGGCATGATTCGCAATTTCAAGGCGGAGAAATCCCAGTTGGTCCAGTATTCGCGGAACGTGAATCTGGCGCTGCAATACAACGAGTCGGCCAATCAAGGCATGTCCAAGGCCATCGACCTGATGCACCGGATCAACGAACTGACCGTGGAAGCGGGCGATGGGACCATGGAGGAAACATCGATGAAAGCCTTGGCGGAGGAGGTGGATGCCATGCTGAAATCGATGATTTCGGTGGCCAACACCTCGGAAGGCGGCCGTTACACGTTTGCCGGGTTGCGCACGGATACGAAGCCGTACGAAACGGTGCTGGATCCTGTGGACGGGCGCATTGTATCGGTGAACTATGTGGGCAGCGAGGAAATCCGAACGATCAAGACGGGGGATACGCTGGAGGTTCCCGCCAACTACCCGGGGAGCACCTCCACTTCCGAAGGAGGCATTTTCCAGACGGCCACCAAGGATGTTTTCGATGCCATTATCCAGTTGCGGGATGCGCTCAATTCCGGAGTGGACGTGTCGACTTCGAATATCCCGGCGAATTTGCAGTCCCATCTGGACCACCTGCTGGCCAACACCAGCCTGAACGGTGCCCGCAAGGAGCAGATCAGCATGCACAAGACGTTGCTCTTGGACCTGCAGACGGCGAACCGGGAGGCGACGGATGCCTTCGAGTCCGCGGATTACGCGGCGACGATGATCAAGCTTACCGAGTCGGAAAACGCCTACAAGGCGGCGCTGACCAGTGCATCCCGCATGTTGCAGCAGGTGAACCTGCTCGACCTGATGTAATTCGCCATTCCCATGCCGGGAATCCGGCAGGCCGGTCAGGGGATGCTCCACGCGGGCAGGCGCGTCAAGGTCCATTCATAGAAGGTATGGGTGGCCGAACCGAGAAGCCGCAGGTTGCTCCAGAGGTCGGCGAGCGCTTCCGGGAAGGACCACGAACTCACGGCAGTCAGGGCGGCGGCGAGGGAAAGCAGGTTGAGCGCGTAGATCAGCGTATAGGAGAAGAGGCGCCCATGTTCGCGGATGTCGGGCTGGTTGTAGGCGAGGAAGCGCAGGGTGAAGGTGATGTGGAAAGACCATGTCATCCCGATCCAGAACAGGAAAATGGGCACGTAGGGGCGAATGGGCGGGAAGATCCACACGGATAGGACCCAGACGAGGGCCACGACAAAGGTGTAGAGCGGAAAGAAATAGGGGGAGAGGGTGATCCAGGCGTTGTTTTTGGTGACCCGAACGCTGCCACCCTCTTCCGTTACCTTGAGGCCGGTGGCCCGTCCGCCGAACAGCATGGCCCAGAGGGCGTGGGTGAGTTCGTGACCGATCACGTACGTGCGGGTGAGGGGGGGCAGATAGAGCCAGATGACCGCCCAGATGACGATGCCCGAGACGCAGGCAAACGCATGCAGCATGGGCAGGCGGGTGGGAGACTGCGCCAGAATGGCCAGGACCCGCCAAAGCGTCATGGAAAGGGCCACGCACAAGGGAATCGATGCCAGGCCAATCAATAACTTGGTCCAACGCCATTTCATGGGGCCGAAAACCTCTGAACAACCTTTCCGGGAATGCCTTTTTGCCGAGTCGTGGACGGGAGGGGACTCGAACCCCTAATCCGTGCGGAACCAGATCCTAAGTCTGGCGCGTCTGCCAATTTCGCCACCCGTCCGGTGGTCAGGTGGGGCATTAGAGAGGGAAGGGGGGGGGAATTTCAAGCCGCTTTTCTCGGGGCGACATGCGGGAAAAGCCCGATTCGCCCTCTCCGCGCTTTGTTGCGGCTCATCGAGTTTTCCACGGTGGCGGATTCTAGGATGAAGTGCATAAAAAGATCCAAGGCTCG
>CAYNHA010000002.1:0-12891 GCA_964397035.1 uncultured Verrucomicrobiota bacterium | reverse complement strand
AGCCGACCGATGCGCTCATCCAGAGCGTGGTATTCCTGGGCATATTCCACGGCAAAAACGAACAGCATCAGCAGGACCATCGCCGCCACATCCCATTCGGTGGAAAGCACAGCGCCGGGATGCCGCCCCGCCAAAGCCTTCCAGATGTGCCCCGTGGCCGCCAGGTCTTTTGCGCGGAACAGGGACGAGGTCAGCGAAACCATTCCAAAGGTGAGGCCGATGGACACCCACCGGCCGAATCCGGGAACCGCGCCCGGCTGCATCGGTTCCGAACAGGGCCGGTTTTTCCGCCACAAATAGTGCAGCATGTTGAAAAAGGCAAAGGTGGCTCCCCAGAGCACGAAGTTCCAACTGGCGCCGTGCCAGAGTCCGCACAGGAGGAACAGCACCCAGATGTTGAGGACGGTTCGCGCCGTTCCGCGGCGCGATCCTCCCATGGGATAAAACACGTTCTCGCGCAGAAAGGCGGTCAGCGTCAAATGCCACCGGTCCCAGAAATCGGCAATGGAACAGGACATCAGCGGCCGGCGGAAATTCTCCGTGAGGCGAACCCCGAAGAGGCGGGCGGAACCGATGGCGATGTCGCTATAGCCGGCAAAATCGAAATAGACCTGGAGGATGAAGGCGCTCATCGCCACCCAGATCGTGGCGGTGGAATAGTCGTCCACGTGGGCAAAGACGCGGTCCACCAGGATCGCCAGCCGGTCGGCCACCACCATCTTGCGGAGCAGACCGATCAAAATGCGGCCGCCGCCCGCGACCAGGTTGTCGAGAGAGAAGGTTTGCGTGGCCTGCAACTGCGGCAGGAGGCGGTCAGCCCGTTCGATCGGCCCCGCCACCAGCTGGGGAAAGTAGGCCACGTAGAGCGCGAAATGAACGGGATTGCGGCAGGCCTTGATTTGGCGGCGATAGACCTCGAACGTGTAGCACAATGTCTGGAAGGTATAGAACGAGATGCCGGCCGGCAGGAGGAAATCATACGCCGTCCAGTGCACGTCCAATCCCAGCAACCGCCCGATGCCCATGAGGTTCTCGCCGAGGAAATCGAAATACTTGAAGAAAAACAGCATGCCCAGGTTGCCCACGAGGCTGCATAGCAAAATGGCGCGCCGCGCCGCCGGACGATCCGTCCGCTCCAGGCCCAGGCCGCACGCAAAATCCAATGCCGTTGAAATGACGAGCAGGACCCCGTAGACCGGCGTCTTCCAGCAGTAAAACACGTAGCTGGCCACAAGCAGAAAGAAGGCGCGGACGCGGACGGGCAACATCCAATACGCGCCGAAAACCACCACCAGGAAGGCCGCAAACGTGTAGGTGTTGAACCACATGGTCAGTTTCCCTCTCCCATGCGGAACTCCGCATCCATGCGCCGGGCCAATTCTTCGGCCAGCGCGCGGTGGCCCCGACGGCTCAGGTGGTTGCTGGTGACAAATTCACCCGAAGGAAGAACGTCGTGCAAATCCCAGAAGGGAATACCCTGCTCCGCCGCCGCCCCTGCCAGATCCTCCAGAAAACGCGGCATGCTGCTGTGGGAATCCCGGAACGGCTGCGCCACCAGAACCACCGGTGCATTCCCTGCCGCCAGCACGGCGGCCAACTCCTTCACCATGGTCGTGGAACGGTCGTCATAAGCCAAGTCCAGATCCTGGTCGCGCGGCACACCAATGGGTCGGATCTCCGGCAGCCATTGCCGTTCGCCTTCGATTCTCCACGGGCGATAGTTCATGGCGGGCGCATACATCGCGTAGTGGCAGCCCGGCATGTGGCCATCCAGCCAGGACCAGGCATATTCCGCCGCCCGCAACAGGACCGACCGATCAAACGCCCACATCGCCAAAGAATCCTCCACCTTCGCATGGCGCCGGAGAAAAGAGATCGGCAACGGACGAAGTACCGCCGGACGCGTGGCGAGGCGCGCCACGTCGCTCCGGCAATAGCGATAGCCCGCCCGGGCATGCTCGGCGCGGAAATCGGCAAAGGCCACCGAGGCAATCACCACCTCCGGCCGGATCGTCCGCAAATAGGCCGCCAGCACCGTGTATTCAATGGATGTGGCCCCATCCAGCGACCAGTTGACCACTCTCCAAGGGAGACCGTCCGTCCCGGCCACGCGGTTCAATTCGGTTTGCAAGACAGCGGGATATCCCATCTTTCCCGGTAGCTCCGCTCCATAGCCCTGGCAATTGCTGATCACGACCGCCGTCCGGTTGGAAGCCAGCAGATCCCGAACCCCTTCCACATATTCCGGCCAACCCCGATAGCGGTAGGCATTGCGGCGATCCGCCGCGCACGACGGCATCGCAGGCCCCCACAGACGCGCCGCGCCTTCCGCCAGCACCAGCAGCAGCACGAGAAGCCAGAAAGCCGCCTGTGCCCGGGGCCTGTGGAAGCGGCCGACGGACGCGCCGCACACGGAATGTTCGCAACCCTCTTTCATCTGTGGGGTGGTGCCCATAGCACAGCCCCCCCCTTCGAGTCCAGCGTGGAGAGAAACGCCATGAACCGGGTCTTTCCGAATGGCAGATGCCAAAAATCCAAACCCGTGGTACTCTCCGGATGGCCTCTCGTTCCACACCGGAGATAGGATATGAAAAGCATTCTCTTGATCTTGATCGTGGCCTTCGCCGGCACCGCCTGCACCTGCTGCAATTCCGCACCCCTTTTCTCCCCTGAAAACGATGATTCCTGGACTCTTTTCCAGTTCAGCCAGGACGCGGACATTCGCGGCTGGGCGGTGGAAGACGATGCCGTCATGGGGGGCAGTTCCAAAGGCCGCTTTTTCATCAACGAGGCCGGAAACGCGATTTTCTCGGGCGACCTCTCCCTGGAAAACAAAGGTGGCTTTTCGTCGGTGAAGTACTCGTTTCCCCTCGTCCGCGTCTCGGCCTGCCAAGCCATTGTGCTGGGACTCAAGGGCGATGGAAAACGCTATCAGCTCCGCGTGGAGTCCACCCCGAAGGGACCCCATGCCTACGCCGCCGACTTTGAAACCAGCGGCGATTGGCAAACCATCGAGATCCCCTTTGCCGACCTGCACGCCATTCATCATGGAGACTGGCTGGACCTGCCCGGCTATCCCGGCAAAACCATGTCCGGGATCCAACTTCTCATCTCCACGGGAAAGGCCGAATCCTTCCAACTCGAAATGGACAGGATTTGGCTGAAATGATGTTCCGGAAAATCCCCCGACCCATTTCTCTGAAGTTTCATCCACAGGAAAACAACCTATGAATTTTACAAACGAAATTGCCCGTTTCCTCACCGACTCCATCGGCGGCATCTGCATCACCTGCGAACGCACCCACGAAATTGTGTTTGCGGATGCCTTCGTGGAGCGGCTGTATGGCTCCGGGCTCGCGGGCAAGAACGCGCTGGAGGTCCTCCCCTGGGAAGAGCGCAGCCTGCAACTGCCGCTTTCCCGCGAAAAGGCGGTCGAGTGGGAATTCGTCGATCAAAAGCGCCACACGTATTGGCGCCTCAACCACGGACTCTTCGACAAGGACGGCGCCACCTACAAGATTGCGCACATGACCAACACCACCGACTACATGCTGCTCAGTCTGGATGTCGCCCAGTATTCCGCCTTCGCCGAACGGCTTTCGACCTTCCAGTCCGCCATGCTGGCGCAAATCACCTCCTCGTGCTCCGCGCTTCTCCCCGTCATCGCGCAGCATTTCAAATCGCCGCGGCTGGTTCTCCTGCTGGGGCGGAAGGGTTATCTGGAGTTCACCACTTTTGACTCCGCCTCCCGCCAATGTTCGCAGGACCGGATTCCCCTGGAGCCCTCGCTGCAGAATCTGTTCGAAGTTCCCTCCTCCTCCACGCGGCGTCCCGATGAATTCCCCGAACCTCTCCTCAAGCGGCTGGCCGCCCATGGCGAACAACCGCAAAACCCCTGCCATCGCCTGTGCGCAGGCAACATCGCCGAACAGCACTATGTCCTCTATCTCGAAATCGACCAGGCCACCGACCGGGAGGCCCTCCAGATCGACATCATTTCCTCCATCACCGCCCTGTGCGTGGAAAACAGCCTCTTGCGCGACGAAATCCTCTACGAGAGCGAACACGACAAACTCACCGGCCTCTACAACAAAGGCAAATTCCTCAACCGGCTCTCCAAGGAATATCCCCTCCTGCGTTCCGTCGGCATTTTCAACATCGACGTCAACTACCTCAAGCAGACCAACGACCGGTTGGGCCACGAGGCCGGCGACAAGCTGCTCGTCAAGGCCGCCGACAGCATCCGGAGAGTCACCTCCGACACCGTCCATGGCTACCGTCTCGGCGGCGATGAATATCTCATGATCGCTTGCAATTGCGCGGCGGAAGATGTCGACAAGCTCCAGCTCCGCTGGGAACGCGCGCTGGAGGAGGTCAACCAGGCCGGCGACGGCGTCCCCTGCATTCTCGCCGTGGGCACCGCGTTCGGCGAAGCCCCCTACGACTTCGCCGGCCTGATGAAGCTGGCCGACGAGCGCATGTACGAGGACAAGCGCCGCAAGAAGAAACCTGGCGAGGAAATCCGCTGACTTTCCGTCTTTCGCGTCCCGGCGGCGGGATTGCTCCGCGCTTCCACAATCCCCTACTTGCCCGGCGGGGCCCAGTCAATCGTGCGGCCGCTGCTGCTGTTGGTGAGGGTTCCGTCGGACCTCAGGCGAATATGGTAGGCCATGGCGGTCGGATGCGTGTTGCCGGGACGGGGAACCCGCTCGATGGTTTGCGGATTATAGAAGGTGAAGTTGTACCACTGCACGGCATTCGTGGCGTCGTTGGAGAATCCATCCGTTGCATACTGGCAATCCACCGCCCAGAACCAGAGGTTGGTTTCCTCCTGCGAATAAATCTCCACCGCCTGCTGGCGGGCCATCGGCAGCAGTTCATCCAGCTTCAACCCCTCCCTTCCGGATTCGTTGGCAGAGGCGGCAACGGCCACGACCGTGGCACCCATCAAAAAAAGAATCGCGATGGTTTTCATGGTTTGGCCTTTCGGACGGGGCTGGGGGCGCTTTCAGTCACGCTCGTCACCAAGCCATTGGGAGCCACCTGCACCTGGACATAGCGGACCGACCGGCTTCGGATGCCGCCTTGGGAAGCCACATGGATCGTGGAAACATCCTCGAACTCCACCCGGTAGGTACGACCCTCGAGGGTGTCGCGATCCATCCGTTCAATCTGCTTGAGACGCAGGTTTCCGGGATTGTCCTCCGGGAACCGCTTCAGAACCGCGGCCCGGGCGCAATCCTCCGCCCGGTCAAGGCCCGGCGGGGGGGTGGTGGCACATCCTCCGGCGAGGAACAACGCCGAAAGCAAGAGAAGCGGATTCCAGTGTTTTTTCATGATTCACCTGAGCGATGGAGAGTTCATCGTGGCAACCCTACGCCACCCGGCGTGGACCCACAACGAAGAAGTGAGCCCTCTCGGCTTGCCAAATTGCTTCACCTGCCTCATCCTCGGACCCGTATCATGAACGAAAAACGGAATCCCGCCGAATCGGAAGGCATCCATCTGTACCGCCTGCACGTCTGGGGACAGCTCACGCTGATTCCCATGACGGCTTTTTTCATCGCCACGGCATGGCTGGCCAATTCGGCATCCGTCATCGTCATTTGCGTGCAATCCGCCATTTCCATCGTCATCAATGGGTTTTCGATCTATGCCCTTCGCCAAGTGATCCGCAGCAATGTGTACCAATTCGCCTACGGCGCAGGAAAACTGGAGAATTTTTCCGCCTTTCTCCTGGGAGTGTTCTATGTACCGTCGGGCCTCTACCTCGCGGTGGATGCCACAGGCCGCCTGTTCCAGCCGCCCGTGGTGGGCTACGAACTCAGCCAGGTGGCCATTGTGTTTTCGGCCCTGCGCATGCTGGTGCTGTACCTGTGGGTACGCAGGCTGGCCCGCCAGTCCCGGAACCCCTCCCCGCTTCTCCGATCCACCCTGCTCGACTACCGCCTGTGCCTGATCAACGACCTGGGCGTGTGCATCGCGCTGGCGATTGCCTGGGCCTGCGTGGCGCTGCATTCGCCCGAAGCCGGAAACCGCATCGACCCCCTGGTGGCGCTGGCCATTGCGCTCTATATGCTCTGGATCGGTTCCTCCCTGGTGTGGCATAATTTCCGCGCCCTGGTGGATTTGCCCCTGCCCGAAAAGCAGCAAATGAAAATCATGCGCGTGCTGGCCCGCCATTATCAGGACTATGACACCATCGGCACCGTGTTCTCGCGCGCCAGCGGAAGCCGGCGCTTCGTGGAAATCGAGATGGGATTCGCCCCCGGCCAAACCATCGAGCATCTCCAGTCCCTCAGCCTCCGGATGGAGCACGACCTCACGGCAGAAGTCCCCGGCCTCTCCTTCAAGATTTTTCCGATGGTTCATCCCCCCCGGCATGACAAGTGAGTCCGGCGGCGTGATTCCGGTGCACAGGAAATAGGCAAATCCGTGTTTCCTCCCCTCCCCGGTTTTCCCCCAGCCAGAAAAATCCAGTTTTTATAAAGACTGGATAACGTTCTGCCGGAAACGGGCTGGATAACCGGTCGAAAACCAAACCCAAACAGTCCTTCCGGAAATCGCGTTGCACCTTTCCGGCATTCCCGTATGATGGCGGCGGTTGGTCTCCGTGGTGGAGGTCGGCCGCATATTCTTCAGGAGACCCTGCATGAAAAAATCCATTGCTTCCCTCTTCGGCGCCGCCCTCTTTGCCCTGGTCCTCTCTTCCCCGGCGTTCGAGGTTTCCGACCTCCTCCAGCAAAAAATCCAGCAGGAACTGGACATCCTCCGCAGGGAAGGTCCCAAGATGGGGGACACAATGTTCATGATGCGCGAAGCAGGCGGGGCCTATCTCCCCGAAATCGTCGAGGCCGCCAACGCGGACAAATACCAGTCCATGGAAAAGCGCCGCATCATGGTCGGGATCTACTGGATGGATTTGACCTACGCCTCCACGTTCCACCAGGCCGAGCCCGCCGCCCAATACGGCCAGGCCATCTGCCAGCTGCTGGACAGCCTGGGCTATCCCTGGCCCGACATGGAGCGCCGCTACCGCGAGGCACTGGAGCAGATTGACCAGCCCGGCGGCGAAGACGAAATCTGGGAACTCTTCCGCGAGCAATCCGAAAGCATCGAATGGCAAGAGATGCTGAAGGAAGGCGATGGCCTGGAGCTCGTGGTGGACGGCCTCTATGGCTACCTCCTGGAAGGGCTCTACCTCGCAACGGAAATCGCCGTGCAATCCAATTACGAACCCAACTACATGCGCTTTGTCGGCGACACCAAGAACGCCTTCCAAGCCTTTGACCGCCTGCTGGCGCTCTTCACCGACGAACCCGAACTGGCCGCCCTGGTCCAGCAAAAGGAACGCGCCGAATTCACCACCGTTCTGCTGAACATCATCGGCTCCATGCCCGAAGTGGGCGAAGACCAGGTCAACGCCATCCGCGCCTTCACACGGAAATACCGCAACGACGTGATGAAATAGCCTCTCCCCTTCTTGCTCTCCATCCTGCAACGCAAACCGAATCCTCCCTATCCCATGAAAATACTCCTCTGCAACGACGACGGCATCCAGGCCCCCGGCATCCACGCCCTCCACGGTGCCGTCCACGACCTCGGCGAAGTCGTCGTCGTCGCCCCCAACGGTGAACGCTCCGCCATCAGCCACGGCATCACCCTCACCAAGCCCCTCCACGCCCGCTCCTGGCCCCCCGGCGGCCCCGCCTTCGGCACCGCCATCAGCGGCACCCCCGCCGACTGCGTCAAGCTGGCCGTCAGCCTCCTCCTCGATCCCAAGCCCGACCTCATCCTCAGCGGCATCAACCTCGGCCCCAACGCCGGCATCAGCGTCCTCTATTCCGGCACCGTCTCCGCCGCCACCGAAGGCCCCCTCATGGGCATCCCCTCCATCGCCCTCTCCCTCGACACCTTCACGAACCCCAACTGGGACACCGCCGCACGCGTCAGCCGCACCCTCGTCGAGCAGGTCGTCGCCGGCCAACTCCGCATCGCCCCCGACCTCTTCTGGAACGTCAACATTCCCAACCTTCCCTACGAAAAGCTCGCCGGCATCCGCATCACCCGCATGGGAGCCTCCCGCTTCATCGAAAAGTACGAAGAACGCCACGACCCCTGGGGCAACCCCTACTACTGGATGACCGGCGAACTCTACGAAATCGGCGACATGAACGGCACCGACCTCGAAGCCCTCCGCCAGGGCTACGTATCCCTCTCTCCCATCGGCCTCGACCACACCGAACACGCCGCCATCGATGCCCTCGCCGCCCGTCCCCCCGTCCTGCCCAAATAGGATTCGCCGGATGAACCAGCGGCGCGCCAAAAAGTTTTCCACAGTATGGAAAACTTTTTCGCGATTTTTCCACACAATGGAAAGAATGTTTCCACACTGTGGAAAACTTTCCTTTGGCGCCGTTGCCGCCGCCGGCTTGGCCTCCGCCGCCGTTGCCCTCGCCGATGGCGAGCCCCGCCACGTGCTGTCGTTCTGCCACACGCAGGACGTGGGCATCGGCCGCAGCGTCTTCGTGGTGGGCAGCCACCCCGACCTGGGAAGCTGGTCGCCCGCGAACGCCGTCAAGCTCCGGTGGACATCCGGCAACGTGTGGACGGGACAGGTGGCGGTCCGCTCCGGCGAATCCGTTGAATTCAAATACATCCACCGCTCCACGTCCCCGACCCAGATTTGCGACGCCGCCAACGTGACGTGGATTTCCCCTTCCAATTTTTCCACCGCCACGCCCTCCATCGGCCCCGCCCCCTACGACGGAAAAACAATATATTTCTACAGCTCGTGGACGCAGGCGTTCCTGCTGGCCTCGGCCAATGGCGGCGCGTTTGCCGACACGCGGCTGGAGGTCATCGGCCCCGGGCGCACGCCAAGCGAATTCCTGTATCGCGGCACGCAGATCGGCGCGCCCGGCGGCAGCCTCCAGTTCGTGCTGCACAACGGCGCGGGCGCCTACGACAAGTCGCCCTACGCGGGCTACGGCAACAACGACTACTTCACCCGTCTCGATGCGTTCGTCGTGCAGGACGGACAGCTCTATTCCTATTGGCCCGCCGCCGCGGTGACCGCTCCGCGCATCGCCACCAACTACGTCAACTCCACCGCCCCCGATGGCCGCGTCTCGGGCCGCGTCGCGCGCATCTACCTCCCGCGCGGCTACGACATCCACACCAACCGGTATTATCCCGTGATGTATTTCCACGACGGCCAAAACGTTTTCGAAGATTCCAAGTCCGCCGCCACCGCCGCAAATTCGTGGCAGGTCGACCGCGCCGCCACGCGCGAAATCAGCCAAGGGCGCCTGCGCGAGTGCATTCTCGTCGGCCTCGACAACACCGGCAGCCGCCAATTCGAATACAACGTCCCCGGCGATGCCTATCCCGGCCAGCCCGCCGGCATCGGCGATTCGTATTTGTTTTTCCTCCTGAACAACGCCCGCCCCACGCTCGACTACAACTTCCGCACGCTGACGGATCCGCGCAACACGCTCGTGGGTGGTTCCTCCATGGGCGGACTCATCAGCCTCTATGCCGGAACCGCCACCAACGTGTTCGGCGGCGTGCTGGCCATGTCCCCCGCCCTCACCCGCGCCACCAATTTCACGGCCGCCCTCTGGAGCCGCCCCAAACGGGAAATGCGCGTCTACCTCGACACCGGAACCGCCGAGGGACAGGTGGGCCCCACCCCCGGCGGCGACTACTGGGAAAAGCCCCTGGAGGGCTATGATATTTTCCTGAGTCACGGCCATGCCGTGAACGGCGACCTGCTGTGGCGCGCCGGATGCGGCGCCGTCCACAACGAACTCGCCTGGCGGGCGCGCATTTCGGATGCCCTGGTTTTCCTGCTGGATGTCCGCGAAGAACCCCACCCCCTGCTCGCGGCCCAAACGCCGCCGCACCTTTCCGGGCTCGCCACCGGAACGGTTTCGGTCCCCTCGCTGCGCCATCACGAAATCCGTTTCGACGCCACCGCCCAGCTCAACGCCCCCCATTGGCAACCCCTCGCCACGTCCGCCGTGGAACGCCTGCCGTGGGGTTCCGCCTCGTTCACCTCCGCGCCTTCCTCCACCTCCTCCTACATCCGGGCCGTCGCCATTCCGCGTCCCTGATCCCTCTGTTTTCTCTTTTCATGCGTTCATGCGTTCTGTTTCAATCCTCCCCATGATCATCGATTTCCATACCCACGCCTTCGAGGACACCTTGGCGGCCAAGGCGATTCCGTTTCTCGAAAGCGAAGGCAACATCAAAGCCTTCACGGATGGCCGCGCCGCCTCCCTCCTCGCCTCCATGGACCGCGCCGGCATCGCCCGCTCCGTCGTCTGCCCCATCGCCACCAAGCCCTCGCACTTTGACGGCATCCGCACCTGGGCCCGCGCCCTCCGCGCCGCCCAACCGCGCCTCGAAATGCTTCTCTCCGTCCACCCCGACGACCCCGACGCCCTGGCCCATATCGACGAAACCGCCGCCGAAGGCTTCAAAGGCGTGAAGTTCCATCCCTACTACCAGCGCTTCACCCTCGACGATCCGCGCCTGTTCCCCCTCTACGAACGACTGGCCGAACACGGTTTGTTCGCCGTCTTCCACTGCGGCTTCGACATCGCCTATCCCCCCGACCGGATTTGCGATCCCCTCCGCGTGCGGCGCGTCATCGACGCCCTTCCCGGCTTCCAGCTCGTGGCCACCCATCTCGGCGGCTGGCGCGACTGGGAAAACGCGCGGCGCCACCTCATCGGCCAGCCGGTCTACATCGAAACCTCCTACGCCCTCTACGAACTCCCCCCTGCCAAAGCCCGCGCCATGATTCTGGATCATCCCGCCGACCGCGTGCTGTTCGGCACCGACAGCCCCTGGGCCGACCAGGCCGAAGAGCTATCCCGCTGGAACGCCCTTGATCTCCCCGAAGATCGCCTCGCCGCCGCCCTGGGTGAAAATGCCGCCCGGCTTCTGGAATAACCTGCCATGTCCACAACCCAATCGCACTTCTCCTACTCCTGGTTCAAGCGCGGCGACATCAGCGCCTTTTTCGCGTTGATGCCCGACAACATGGCCACTCTGGCCATCATGGTGGCCCTCATGCTGGGCTTTGGCATCCCCTCCGACATCGTCTTCGGCCTCATGGTGCCCGGCACCGCCATGGGCGTGCTGGTGGGCGACCTCCTCTACACGGGGCTGGCGATTCGCCTTGCCAAGCGAACCCATGACAACAACGTCTGTGCCATTCCGCTCGGCCTCGACACCCCATCCTGCATCGGCATTGTCGTGTGCGTCCTCGGCCCCGCCTTTTTGAGTGCAAAGGCAGAGGGCCTCGACCCCCATGCCGCCGGCATGCACGCCTGGACCGTCGGCATTGCCACCATGTGGCTGATCGGCCTCATCAAAACCGCTTTTTCCTTTTGCGGAACCTGGATTCAAAAAAACGTACCTTCCGCCGCCCTTCTCGGCTCGCTGGGCGGCATTGGCATTGCCCTGCTCAGCTTCATGCAGTTGGTCAATCTCTTCACCGAACCCGTCGCGGGCATGCTTTCGCTGTCCCTCCTTTTCTTCACGCTGACCGCCCGCATGCGCCTTCCCTTCAACATCCCCGGCGTGCTGGCGGCGGTGATCGTCGGCACCCTCGTCTACCACCTCATGGGATTCTCCGGCTGGAATCCCGGCACCTACAACCCTCCGCCCACCCACTTCTATTTCCATCTGCCCCGACCCACCCTGGATGGACTCCTCCATCTGGCAGGCGGCCTCCACTACATCACCGTATCCCTTCCCTTCGCCCTCCTCACCGTCATCGGCGGCATCAACGTCTGCGCCAGCGCCCACGCCGAAGGCCAAGCCTATAACACCCGCTCCGTCCTTCTCATCGAGGCCGCCTCCACGATGGTCGCCGGTTTTTTCGGCGGCGTGGCCCAAACCACCCCCTACGCCGGGTTCCCCGCCTACCGCCGCCTCCAGGCCGCCGCCGGATACACCTTCCTCACGGGGCTGTTTGTCGGACTCGGCGGCATTCTCGGCTATGTCAGCTTCATTGTCGAACTCATCCCCGCCTCCGTGCTGGCGCCCATCCTGATTTTCCTCGGCCTGCTGGTCACCGCCCAGCCATTTCTCTGCTGCCCCAAGGCCCATTCCGCCGCCATCGGCCTGGCCATGCTGCCCAGCCTGAGCCGCCTGCTTTCCATCTATCTCGGCAACCCCGACTATATTCCCGGCGACGCGCTAGCCCGCCTCATGAACACCACCCCAGCCAGCGGTTTCCCGACGGTTCTCATCCTCTTCGTCCTCGGCAACGGGTTCATCCTGACCGGCATGCTCTGGGGCGGCTTCCTGTCCGAAATGATCAACCGCCGCTTCGCGCACTCCTCCCTCTACCTGCTGACATGCGCCCTCTTCAGCTTCTTCGGCATCATCCACTCCCCTTTCCCCAACGGCGATATGTTCCTGCCGTGGCACCTGACCGGGATTCCCCTCCAGCTCACCGTCCATTTCACCCTCGCCTATCTCCTCACGGCCTTCGTCCTCCTTGGACTCTCCAAAATCTCCCGCCCCGAGCCCGGCTCCGAATCCGACGATTTCTTCCCGCCATCCGTATCCTGATCCGAATTTCAGATTTCCTCTCACAGAGCCCACGGAGGTGCGCGGAGAAATAGTGAAGCCTTCCTCGTTCTCTCCGTGAACCTCTGTGCCCTCCGTGAGAAATCCCACGGCCCTTTTCCGCATCCATTTTTCCTCTTTTGTCCCAGCCCCAATGGGTGTAGGCTTGAGAAAACTGTAGGAGGCGATCATGAAAAAGGCTCTTGGGTTCTTCGCTCTGATTCTTCTGGCATCCACCGCGTGGGCCACCCCCGCCAATACCCCCGTCCTCGATGGCCGCCCCATCGAATACGACGCCAC
>CAYNHA010000001.1:0-5875 GCA_964397035.1 uncultured Verrucomicrobiota bacterium | reverse complement strand
GCCGCGATGCTGGATGAAAACCAGCGGGGACACCACATGAGCTGGGAAGACACGGCCCGTGCCCAGGGACTGAAGTACACCCTCTATGGCTCCTATGGAAACGTGGATGCCCATCGGCTGGGCATCGGGTTCCGTGCACCGCTCTACAAGA
The DNA here is from genome assembly GCA_964397035.1 of uncultured Verrucomicrobiota bacterium. Lineage (GTDB taxonomy): Bacteria > Verrucomicrobiota > Kiritimatiellia > CAIQIC01 > Lenti-01 > Lenti-01. The sequence goes on along the minus strand of CAYNHA010000001.1, from coordinate 5,724 downwards.
AGTGGATCTATTGGGATTTGGTGCCGGGCCTGGAGTGGAAGCGGGAAGAGGATTACACCACAGCCATCGTGCTCCAAGCGGGGATCGACATGCTGTTCTGGGGGCAAGCCTACGAATAGCCGTCCCCGTCAGCGGGAGGATGCGGCATAACGCAAACAGCGCAACGGATGCGACAGGAATGTCAGCGAAGATTCAATGAGCCACGGCTGCATGCCGATGGACGCGGATCGGAAATGGCGCGGGTACGGAGCGCTCAGTGAGGATGCTGTTCTGCCTACCCGGGACCTGAAACTCCGTCCGGAAAGGCTTGCCGGATGAAGGCGTCATAATCCAAGTAGGGAGCGGTTCTTGCATTGCCGCATTTTGGTTTGACGGGGATGGGATGGGGGTGTTTGAGTAGCAATCATGCCAAGACGTCCATGGGTTGAACATGCAGGTGCGGTCGAGGAATGGAAATCGATCCGGAACGGATGGCGTTTGTGCGGGGATTCCCCCCGCCAGAACGGGCTGGAGCGAATCAGGGACAGGAACCGACCCCTACCGGGTGGAGGGCACAGATGAGAAGGGTTTTTGGAATGCTTTTGTTGTGCTTTCTGGTTTCAGCCCATGGCCAGAAACCGGAAGGTCTCCCCCCCTCTGCGGAGGTGCTGGAGCCGACCTATTTGTATGAGATCACCCGCCATTTGTACCGGTGGTACATGGACGAGAGCGATGTGGAGCGGGACACGGAGGAGACCGCGCTCACCTTCTGGGTGCGGCGGTTGGACGTGGCGCTGGACGCGGGGGACCGGAGCGAACTGGATTCGATTTGCCTGCCGCTGATGGGAATCGAAGTGAGGGTGAAGAAGGCGGATTATGTCATCGAAGACCTTGGGGTTGAGGTCAAGAGCAAGGGATTCCGCATCGTCAACGTGCAGCGTGCGAACATGCCGGCGGAGCCGCCTCCCGGAACCGTTGTGGTGAAGACGGGCTATGACCAGATGCGGGAATACCTTGTCCGGACGCGTCTGCAGGCGGAGTTTCCGGACGCGGACATGCGGGAGCGGTTGCGCGTGGCGGTGAGGGAGCATCTTGGGCTGGATCCGGACAAGCGGGAGCCGGGCGAAAAAATCGTTCATATTGCGCCGCTCTCGCCGGTGGCGAACGAGCTGTGGGTGTTTGTGGAGCACCAGAAGGCGCTGATCCGCTTTTCTTCCGACATCGATTTGGAGAATCCTGAAATGTGGAAGCACCAGGCCTTGGGAATCCGGACCTACGACATTCTCAACCAGACCGTGGTTTCCATGAATGAGGCGGCGGGAAGCAATGCGTATTTGACGCGGGATCAGGTGGGCCGCGCCTTGTTCAATTGCGTTATTCTGGGGCAGCGTTTGGCGGTGGTGAATCCGGAATGTCCCTGAGCCCGGAATGACGATGGAAACACCATGAAAAAGGAAAGACCCTCCCCTGCGATCCGGATATTCATCGTGGACGACCATCCGATGGTGAGGATCAGTTTGCGCGATTTGTTTGCGTCGACGCCGGGGTTCTTCGTTTGCGGGGAGGCGGGCACGTGCGCGGAGGCGCTGCAGAAAGTGGCGGAAGCGGGGCCGGACGTGGTGGTGGTGGACCTGGGATTGAGAGGGGACAGCGGATTTGTCTTGCTGAGGGAATTGCGGAAAAGCTGTCCGGTGGCGAAGGCGCTGGTGTTTTCGATGCACGAGGAAGCGAAGTATGCGCTGCGGGCGATCCGGGAGGGGGCGTTGGGATATGTGATGAAGACGGCCCGTCCGGAGGAATTGCTGGACGCGGTGGCGGCGGCGGGGCGGGGCGAGCGGACGGTGAGCGAGGAGGTCCAGCGGCAGTTGCTGCAGGAAGCGGCGGAGGGCAGGCCGGCGGCGAGCCGTCCGGACCAGATTCTTTCCGGCCGGGAGTGGGAAGTGTTCGAGTGTCTGGGGAAGGGATTGACGATGAAGGAGATCGCGGAGAAGCTCCGGATCGGGGAGAAGACGGTGGGCAGTTTCTGCGACCGGATCAAGGGCAAGCTCGACATGCCGCGTTTGCGGGACGTGGCGCAGCTTTCGCAGGAGTGGTTCCGCGATGAAATGCCCTAGGGCGCTGGGGGTCGCGCTGGGGGCGTGGCTGGTTTTCGGGGCACCGCTTTGGGCGCAGGACGAGATCCGCGCGGTATTGGTTTTGGCTTCGGGCGACAGCCAATCGCGGCTGGAGGCGGAGCAGATCGACGCGTTGAGAGCGGAATTGCCGCCGAACACGGGGGTGACGATCGACTATCTGGACGCGAAGAGAATCAACGGGATGCCCCACTATCTGGAGTACTACTCCACGCTGTTCTACGGAAAGTACCAGAACCGGCGCCTGAATGCGGTGGTGGCATTGAACAACGACGCGATCCGGGTGGCGAACCACTATCGAACCAACGTGTTCGCCGGGGTGCCGCTGGTGGTTTGCGGTTCGAGTCCCTCGATCATGAACGAACTGGCGGATCCGGCGGCGTGGACCGGAGTGTTTTGCGAGCCGAGCGTGGAGAAAACGATCGATTTGGCGTTGGCGCTTCATCCCAAGGCGAAAGGGGTCCATGTGGTGACGGACCGGACGTTGCCCGGGATCCAGGTTCGGCAGAGATTCTATCGAGACGTGAAGCGCGGACGGTTTCCGGTCCCCGTCGAGATTCCGGGCGACACCCGGACGTTTTGGAGTTTGCCGTTGGTGCTGGAATACGTGAGGAAGCTTCCGCGGGACTGCGTGGTGTTTTTTGCGGGATACTACGACGATCGCAGGGGGAGAATCCACCAGCCGCAGTTCATGGTTCCCCAGTTGTCGCGCGAGTCGAAGGCGCCCGTTTACACGATGCAGCATGACGCAGTGGGGGCGGGTGCGGTGGGGGGGCATGTGGTCAAAGGAAGCCAGACGGGAAAAGCCGTCGGGGAGATGGTCCGGAGCATATTGGAGCGCAAGGCGGATGGCTCGCCATCGGCGGTGATTCTCGAGGGGGAATGGCTGTTTGATTACGTTCAATTGAAACGCTGGGGTATTGAGGAGAGCCAGTTGCCGGAGGGGAGCCGGATCCTCAACCGTCCGGTTTCGTTTTGGACGTAGAATTGGTTGGCGTTGTGCGTGGGCGGATCGGTTGCACTGGCGGAGGCGGCGATCATTGGGCTTTTGCTGGTGGCCCGCAAGCGGGAGCGACGGGCGCAGGTGGCATTGCGGGAAAGCGAAGGCCGGTTGCAGAAGATCGAACTGGAGATCAGCGAGAGGGAACGGCAGGCTCTGGGTCACGACATCCACGACGGGTTGGGGCAATACGTGACGGCGTTGCGGTTCCAATGCCACCGGCTGGAGCAGGGGGCGGAGGAGGGACGGGTCACGGATGCCGATGCGGTGGGCAAGCTGGTGCAGATTGCATCGGATTTGGCGCAGGAGGTCCGCAGCTTGGCCCGATCGCAGGTTCCGTTGCAGATGGTGTCGAGGTCGCTGGAGGCGGGATTGGGCGAGCTGGCGGAAAGCAATCGGCGGCTCTTCAATCTGGACACAGCTCTGGAGATGTCTCTGGACGAGAGGCAATTGGAGGACGGGGTGGCTGCCCATTTGTACCGGATTGCTCAGGAGGCGACGCGCAATGCGTTTCGCCATGCGGGGGCTACGCGGGTGAAGATGACGCTGAAGGAAACGGAGGGGGGGGGTGGTGAATTGGTGGTCGAAAACGACGGGGAACCCTTTGTGCCCTCGCCGGGTCGGCGGGCCGGGATGGGGCTGGCCATCATGGAGCAGCGGTCGCGGATGATCGGGGCGACGCTGGAAATTGGTCCTGCAGAAGCGGGGTGGACGAGGCTGGCCTGTCGATTCCCTCTCAACGCGGCCGCGAAATAGGGGGGACACGTTGCAGGAGGGCGCATGCCCGCATTGGACTGAAGCGGTGCGCAGGAATCGGGTGTAGGGAAAATCCCCGCAAAAATTGACGGGTTGTCCCTACATACAAGGAAGGCGGGGAGTGGGATTATCGCATGGCCTAGATTAGGCGAATGAGGTGCGATGATGAAGAAGACAATCGGTGTGATGGCGTTGGGTTTGGTTTGCGCGGTTGGGGCGTGGGCCGAGGTGTCGGGCGATTATGGCTATGCGGTTTCCAACGGGGTGGCCGTGATCACCAATTACACCGGAACCAACGCGGTGCTGGAAATCCCGGCGGAGCTGGATGGCTTTTCCGTTGCGGAGATCGGGTCTCAATCATTTGCGGGGAATAGCACGCTGGCATCGGTCACGGTTCCGGGCAGCGTGACGAATATCCGGGCGTATGCGTTTGCCGGATGCTCCTCCTTGACGGAATTCGATGTCCCCGACACCGTGCTAGGCATTGAACAGGGGATCGTGAGCGGGGGAGGTGTCACGAATCTGGTGATTGGAAATGGGCTGACCGCTCTTCCTGCCAATGCGTGCGGAGGGATGTATTTGATGAGAAGTGTCCGCATCGGCACGAACATCACGACCATTGGGGATGGGGCTTTTGGCGGGTGCGGTGGATTGACCAATGTCGTTTTACCGGAAGGGTTGACTGAACTATCCTTCTGCATTTTTGCGGGTTGTTCGTCGTTGGCGTCGATTTCGATTCCGGGCAGCGTGACGAACATTCGCAGCAGTGCGTTTGGCGGGTGCGGAGCCTTGAAGGAGTTGGTGATTCCCGACACCGTGCTGGGATTTGAATCGGGGATCGTGGGCGGGAGCGGCATCACGAATTTGGTGATCGGCAATGGAGTGGGCGAGATTCCGGGCGGTGCCTTCACTGGATTGGGCGCGTTGAGGTCGGTGACCATTGGCAGCGGCGTGACGAATATGGTGGGAGGCACATTTGGCGGGTGTTCCAGCTTGGCGGAACTGGTGATTCCCGACAACGTGGTGACCATTGGCAGCGGCATTGTGAGTTGGTGCGGAAACATGACGAATCTGGTGATTGGCAATGGAGTGCTGGATTTGCCTAGTTGTGCGTTTTGCGGCCTTGGCGGTTTGCGGAGCGTGAGCATCGGTGACGCGGTGACGAATATTGGGGGCAACGCGTTTGCGGGGTGTCCGAATCTGGCCGAGTTGGTGATTCCCGACAGCGTGAGAGGGATTGGGGACAGAATCACGCATTCTTGTTTCTCCATGACGAACCTCGTGATTGGAAACGGATTGGAGAATATTCCGGAAAATGCGTTTTCGGAGATGGGCGCGTTGCTAAGCGTGACGATTGGGAGCGGGGTGACGAACATTGGCACATATGCGTTCTATAAGGGTGGATTAACGAGAGTCAATATTCCCGACGGAGTGAGGACGCTGGGGGACGAGGTGTTTTCCGGTTGCAGCAATTTGACGCATGCGACCATCGGGCGGGGCGTGGAGGAAATCCGCCCGGGCATGTTCTTTGGAACGCCGCAGTTGCGGTCGGTGGTGGTGGGGGCGCACAACGTGGCGGGGTGGACGTTCAGCGGAGGCAACGCGCTGGAGAGCATCGAGTTCCTGGACAGCGCGACGAACGTCCACAGCGCGTGCGTGGTGGGGTGTCCGAGCCTGACGAATTTGATCGTTGGCGCGAGCCATCCGACCTATCGCGCAGAAGGGCCGTTGCTTCTGAGCAAAGATGGAACGGAGCTGGTTCTTTGCCTGCCGGGGGCGAAGGTGGCGCCAATTCCGGAAGGGGTCGCGAGTTTTGGCGGCAATGCTTTTGTAACCTGCTCGAATCTCACGGAAATG